>DASWCW010000335.1:0-8534 GCA_036395835.1 Xanthobacteraceae bacterium | reverse complement strand
GAAATTTGCCGATCCTGCCCAGCTGGCAAGACCCTCACGACGACGGGCAAGCTGGTCAACGATGGGGAGACGCTTCTTTATCTGGCGAGCACGCGCGACTGCCGTAACTGCCCGTTGAAGGCGCAATGCTGCCCAAAGACGCCTTTCCGCAGGGTCCCGCGCAGCATCTACGAGGAGGCTCGTGACGTTGCTCGGACACTGGCCAAGACCGAAGCATTCGAGCGATCGCGCCACGACCGAAAGCGCGTTGAGATGCTGTTTGCACATCTCAAGCGCATCCTGCGCTCGGCCGCCTGCGATTGCGCGGGCCGCGCGGTGCCCAGTTCGAGTTCACGCTGGCGGCGATCGCCCAGAACCTGCGCAGGTTGGCCAAGCTCGTCGCCCGGCCGCCACCGCTGGCCGCCCCATGTGTGGCGTAAGCATCAGGTCGCGTTGTAGCCACGTCGAGGCGTCAGCGCAGTCACTTCGAAGCCATCGCCTCCAACGAAGCGAGTGGCAGCTAAAGGCTCCAGCTCAACGCCACGGCGCAGCTTACCCTCTCTTATCGGCCACTTCTGCAACAAAATCGGCACATTGCTGCCGTTGAGCCGGCAGCAAATGACAGCCGCTTACTGTCCTGAAGCGGAAGCCAGCAAGGGTATAGGGTCGCTAGCGCGCGGAGGCGCGCGCGAGAACAATGGCGGCACCGTGAGGAGCCGGTCGGCCCCCGGGTCGAGAACTTACACGCTCCGCAGCGAGGGCTGGGTAGAGATCGCCGGCGCGGATTCGCGTTCATCCTGCTTCTCGTTCCGCGCTCGCTCGCGCAACGTGAACTTCTGAATCTTGCCGGTCGCGGTGATCGGCAAGGGCCCGAACACGACCGATTTCGGTGTCTTGTAGTGCGCGAGTCGGTCACGGCTGAAGGCAATGATCTCTTCGGCCGTCGCCGTCATTCCCGGCTTCAATTGGACGAAGGCACAGGGCGTCTCTCCCCATTTCTGGTCCGGCCGCGCCACGACGGCGGCGAGCTGCACCGCCGGGTGCTTGTAGAGTGCAATCTCGACCTCGACGCTGGAGATGTTTTCGCCGCCCGAAATGATGATGTCCTTGGCGCGGTCCCTGATCTCGACATAGCCGTCAGGATGTTCGACCGCGAGGTCGCCGGTGTGCATCCAGCCGCCGCCGAAGGCGTCGGCGGTGGCCTTCGGATCCTTCAGGTAGCCGAGCATCACCGTGTTGCCCCGAACCATGATCTCGCCGATGGTTTTGCCGTCGCGCGGAACCGGCTTCAGAGACTTGGGGTCGGCCACTATCTGGCCTTCCACCACGGGGAAACGCACGCCCTGGCGTGCGGTGAGCGCCGCGCGCTCCTCGAGCGGCAGCTTGGCCCAGCCGTCCTGGGCGCACAGAGCGTCGAGGGCCCCTGCAGCTCGGTCATGCCGTAGATATGCGTGACGCGGAACCCCAGTTCCTCCATGGCCTTGATGGTGTTGGCCGGCGGCGGGGAGCCGCCGGTCTGGATGTCGACGATGTGACCGAATGTCCTCCGCTGCTCCGCCGGCGCATTGATCAGCATGTTGAGCACCGTCGGCGCACCGCACATGTGCGTGACGCCGTGCTCGACGATCATCGGAAAGATCAGCGCCGGATCGACCTTGCGCAGGCAGACGTGCGTGCCGGCCATCGCCGTGACGGACCAAGGGAAGCACCAGCCGTTGCAGTGGAACATCGGCAAGGTCCACAGATAGACCGGCTTCGGCGGCAGCGGCCAGGCCATGATGTTGCCGACCGACTGCAGGAAGGTGCCGCGGTGGTGATAGACCACGCCCTTGGGATTGCCGGTGGTGCCCGAGGTGTAATTGAGGGCAATGGCGCCGCTCTCGTCGGCCGGCGGCGTCCACGCGAAGTCGGGACTGCCTGCGGCGATGAAGTCCTCGTATTCGATCTTGCCCAGGCGGTCGCCCGGCCCGGAATAAATAGGATCGTCGACGTCGATGACGAGAGGCTTGCGCCTCAATTGCGCGAGCGCCGGACCGACCTGGCCGGCGTATTCGCGATCGGTGATCAGAGTTTTGGCCTCGCCGTGGGCGAGAATATAGCCGATGGTGGGCGCGTCGAGACGCGTGTTGATGGTGTTGAGCACGGCTCCCAGCATGGGCACGCCGTAATGCGCCTCCAGCATGGCCGGGACGTTCGGCAGCATCACGGCAACGGTATCGCCGGCGCGGATGCCCTGGCGCGCGAGAGCTGAAGCTAGCCGGCGCGCCCGTCCATGCAAATCGCGGTAGCTAAATCGCCGCTTGCCGTGGATGACTGCGACGCGGTCGGGGTGAACCTCCGCCGATCGCGCCAGGAACGACGCCGGTGTGAGAGCTGCAAAATTTGCGGCGTTCGGGCGAAGGCCGGTCCTGAAAATCTCGCCTCTGCTTGGCGTTTTCCGCGGATGGGGGCCCACGGCCAGCCGCTTACCGGCCGCGCGCCCGGCTGAACGGGGCTCGGCAGTCTTGCTCTTGCGAGCGGCCTTTCCCGGTTGTGCCTTTCCTGGTTTGGCCATCTTCTCCCTCCCTGGCGCACTGCAGACGATCGAAGGTACCAAACGTCCAAGCGTTGCGCCATTCCACGCCTTCCGTCGCAACCGAGAGGACAGGCTAACCAGCTTGACCGAACCTTCGCCGACGCCCACACTTGGTGCCAGGGGGGATCGCGGGGTTGGTGGCGCGTCGTTCGTCCAAAGAATGCGAAGATGCTCGAACACTAATGGGGAGGAAGTCCATGAGAAGCCTGACAGTTGCAATTGCGGCGCTGCTTGCCGGCGCGGCTCTTTTTGCCTCCGAGAGTGCGCTCGCTCAGGAGCGGACGGTGAAAATCACCGGATTCGGCGCCAAGTCCGGGGTCGTGCGCGTGTTTGGCGTGAACAGCGAAGCCGCGTTGAAGGCGGGCGCCGAGGAGATCAACAACGCGGGTGGCGTCACTCTAGGCGACGGCACCAAGGCAAAAATCGTCATCGAGTTTCTCGATGATCGGTGCAATGCCGAGGAAGGCATTTCGGTGATCCGGCGCATCGCCTCGACCGATGCCTTCGTAGCCGTCGGCCCGACCTGCTCGAATGTCGCGGAATCGCTGTTCGGTATCCTTCAGAAGAAGATCGGCGACAGCTCCGACAGCGGGCTGCAATTCCCGATCATCGCCGACGTGGCGGCGAAGGGCGGGCTTGCCAAGATCTCGGAATGGGCGTTCCGCAACGTGCCGAGCGAATTTGAGATGTACAAGTCGCTATTCGCCTGGCTGAAGACCCAACATCCGGATCTCAAGACCATCTACGGCGGCGTCGAGAAGGATTTTGCACATTCGAACGCAACGTTCGGCGTGATGAAGGAACAGGCGGCCCTCAACGGCTTCCAGCTCGCCGGGCAAAGCGAATGGTTGCTCGCCGACACCACCTTCTCCACGCAGGTTCGCGAGATGAAGCGGGCCGACGCGGATATCGTGGCGATCTCGGCGCATCCATTCACCACCTGCGGCGTGCTCAAAGAGATGGAGCGGCAGGGCGTGAAGCCGAAGCTGCTCATCGGACTGACCAGTTCGTCGAGCATCGAGACGCTGCAGGGCTGCGCCAAGCAGGCGGAGGGGATCATCATTCCGACGAGCTTCGCGCCGGTGACGCCGGAGGCCAAAATGGCCGCCGAGCGGGTGGCGAAGTTCGGCGGCAGCGCCGACCTGCACAGCGCCGCAGCCTATGAGATCATGCTCATCCTCAAGGACGTGATCGAGGCGCAGAAGATCATGGCGAAGCCCGACACGGTTGCGGCCGATCGCGTCAAGATGCGCGAAGGTCTCGCGGCGCTGAAGGAGACCAAAGGGCTGTTGGGCAAGGTCGGACGGACCCCGGATCGCGAAGCGATCAAGCCGTTCCTTTATGTCCATGCCAAGGACGGCAGCTGGCAGGTGCTGTACAACCCCGCATCCTGACCGCCTCATCGCCCGGGCGGATCGCGGCCGGGGCCGCGATCCGCGGCGTTCGGCGCCATCCGCTTCGGCGATGGACCAACCCTAGGCGGCGAACGTGAAGCTCCTCGACCTCATCGATACCGTCCAGTCGATCGCCGACGGAGTGCTGTTCGGGGCGACCTACGCCATGTTGGGCATCGGCTTCACGCTGGTCTTCGGCGTGATGCACAAGATCAACCTCGCATATGCCGCGGCCTCGATCGGCGCCGCCTATGCGAGTCTGCTGATTCTGGCCGGCGTCAACGCGCCGCCCGCGGTTGTGTTTCTCCTCGCCGCGCTCGCCGGCGGTGTGCTCGGCGGCATCGTCTATGTCGTCTGCTTTCGTTTCATCCCGCTCGCCAATCCGCTCGCGACCCTGATGTCCACCGTCGGCCTGCTGCTGTTGATCGACGAGATCATCGTGCACGAGACCCAAGGCGTGCCGCTCGCCTATCCCGCGCTGTTCTCCGATGTGATCGTCCGCGCCGGGCCCTTCGGGCTGCGCGGCGATCTGATGTTCGTCTTCGCGCTCGGCTGCATATCCATGGTGGTGGTGCTGCTGCTGCTCTATCGCACCAAGCTTGGACTCGCGACGCGCGCGGTGTCGCAACAGCCGACCGCCGCGCAGCTCTGCGGCATCAGCGTCGACCGCGTGAACGGCCTCACCTTCGTCGTCACCGGCGTGGTCGGCGGCGTGGCCGGGGCAATGACCGGAGCGGCGATCGGCATGCTGTCGCCGCTGTTATCGCTGCCGCTCACCGTCAAGGGCCTGATCGTCACCGTGATCGGCGGCCTCGGCAGCATCCCCGGTGCGATCATAGCCGGGCTGCTGGTGGGCGGCTTCGAGAATGTCTTCCAGTTCTTCCGCGGTGTCTCGGAGCGCGACCTCTACGTCATGCTTCTCTTGTTCGCGTTCCTCGTCTTTCGACCGGGCGGCATGTTCCAGCCGTCGTCGGCACGTGATTGACGGCGGGGAGGGCGGCATATGGATTTCTATCTCGGCCTCGCCCAGATCATCGGCATCCACACGCTACTCGGCCTCTCCGCCTACTGCGTGCTGCTCACTGGCCAGGTGAGTCTTGCTCAGGCCGGGTTCTTCGCGATCGGCGCCTATGTCGCGGCAATGCTGACGGTGCTCGCCGAATGGCCGTTGATTGCGGCGCTCCTCGCCGCCGCCCTCATCGCCGGAACGGTCGCCTGCGCCGTCGGCTTCCCGGCGCTGCGGGTCAAGGGCCTGATGCTTGTCGTCGCCACCATCGCCTTCGGCGAGGCGGTGCGGCTGTTCTTCTTCAACTTCGATTACCAGGTCACCAAGGGCAACATCCGCGTCGGGCCGCTCGGCGGCGAGGGTTTCCGGCAGATTCGCTATTTCCCGGAGCACGGCTGGAGCACGCTTGAAGTCGTGCTGTTCGTCTGGACGGTGGTAGCGCTGATCATGGTCGCGCTGTGGTGGATTGACCAGTCGCGCGCCGGCGCGGTTCTGCGCGCGGTGGGCGAGGACGAGGTCGCGGCGCAGAGCACGGGCATCAACATCACGGCAGTGAAGGTTTCGGCAATGACGGTCGGTGGCGTGATCGCCGGCGCCGGCGGCGGCATCTTCGCCCATTACACTACGCATATCGAGCACGCCCAATTCGGCGTGGTGCTCGCGACCTTCGCCATCGCCTATCCGATTTTGGGCGGGCTTTCCAATGTGTTCGGCACGCTGCTCGCCGTCCTCTTTATCCAGGGATTTCTGATCGAGGGTCTGCGCTTCCTCGGTGATTGGCGCAATCTGCTGTTCGGTGCCCTGATCCTGCTCGCGATGAACATCCGGCCGCGCGGACTGCTCGATGCCGGCGCGATCGCCGCCCTCCGACACCTGACGTACCGCAAGGAAGGGACCGGTGCTTGAACTCAAGATGCTGACCAAGCGGTTCGGCGGCGTGTGCGCGGTCGAGCACGTCGATCTCGCCGTCGCGGAGGGTGAGATCCTCGGGCTGATCGGCCCGAACGGCTCGGGCAAGAGCACGATCGTCAATCTGATCTGCGGTCTGTTTCCGGTCACCGACGGCAGCGTGCTGTTCCAGGGAGTCGATATCACCGATCTGCCGCCGCATGCGCGGGTCGCGCTCGGCATCGCGCGCACCTTCCAAAACATCCGTCTGTTTGGGCAATTGAGCGTTTGGCAGAATCTTTGGGTCGCGCAGAATTCGCGCAAGCAGCAAGGGAAGGGACATTTCATCGGCCGCTGGCTCGGCGGATCGCGTCGCGACCGCGAAGAGATCGACCGCACGCTGGAGTTCTTCGACCTTGCGCACAAGCGCGACGAGCTTGCCGGCAATCTCGCCTTCGGCGAGCAACGGCGGCTGGAGTTCGCCCGTGCGCTCGCCGCCAAGCCGGCACTGCTTCTGCTCGACGAACCGGCGGCAGGCATGAACGCCGAGGAGATCGACGAGCTCGACGAGCGCATCCGAAAACTGCGCGGGGACGGTATCTCCATGCTGCTGATCGAGCATCATATGGAGCTGGTAATGGCGGTGACCGACCGCGTCGCAGTGTTGAACTTCGGGCAGAAGATCGCCGAAGGCAGGCCGGCCGAAATCCAGAGCAATTCCCTGGTGCGCGAAGCCTATCTCGGCACCACCGCCAAGGTTGCCTAAGGCACATACCGATGCTCGAAATCTCCGACCTCGTCACCGCTTACGGCAAGATCGAAGCGCTCAAGGGAGTGTCACTGCAAATCGCCGGTGGACGCATCACCTGCCTGCTGGGGCCAAATGGCGCCGGCAAGACCACGTTGATGATGACGATCGCCGGAATCTTGCAGCCGCGCCGGGGATCGATCCGGCTGGACGGCGCCGAGCTGGTCGGCCTCTCGCCCGCCCGGATCGTTGCGCAAGGCGTCGCGCTCGTGCCGGAGAACCGGTTGGTCTTTCCGCAGATGAGCGTACGCGAAAACCTTCTCGCCGGGGCCTACCAGCGCCGCGACAAGGCGGGGATCTCGGCCGATATCGAGCGCATGTACCAGCGGTTCCCGCGGCTGGCCGAGCGACGCGAGCAGCTCGCCGGCACGTTGTCGGGCGGCGAGCAGCAGATGCTGGCGGTAGCTCGCGCGCTGATGTCGCGACCGCGTCTGCTGCTGATGGACGAGCCGTCGCTCGGCCTCGCCCCGCTCGTGGTCGCGGAAGTTTTCCGGATTGTCGCCGACCTCGATCGCGACGGCACCACCATCTTTCTCGTCGAGCAGAACGCGCACATGGCGCTCCAGCTCGCGCGCCATTTCTATCTGATGGAACAGGGGCGGGTGACCTTCGACGGCACGCCCGGCGAGCTCGCCGAGGACGAGGTCATCCAGCGCGCTTATCTCGGAACGCGGCGCGCAACGGCGTGAACGCAAGCGGACGCTCGATGACCGATTTCGTGCAGAACACCCTCGACGGCTTGATGATCGGCTCGTCCTACGGCCTTCTCGCCCTGGGCTTCACGCTGATCTTCGGCGTGATGCGCCGGCTCAATCTCTCGTATGGCCCATCGATCATGGTCGGCGCCTATCTGGGCACCTTCGTTTACGTGCAGTTCGGGGCGAGCCCGATCGCCGTTGCGGCGCTGGCCGTGGCGGGCGCCGTGCTGGCCGGCATCTATGTCGAGCGGCTGTGTTTCGCCCCGATGGGTCCGGGTGCCGGGATCGCCTCCATGGTGTCGAGCTTCGCCATCTGGATGCAGCTCGAGCAGGCTGCCATCCTCGTGCTGCCGCGCCACACCTATCCGTACCCGCCGCTCGCCACCGTCGCGCCGCTGATGCTCGGTCCGTTCATGGTGCGGCTGGATCATCTGATCATGCTCGTCGCGGCCCTCGCGCTGAGCACCGGCATGCATCTCTTGCTGTATCGCACTCGCTTCGGCTTAGCGTTGCGGGCAATCATCGGCAATCCGGTCGCGGCGCACCTCGTCGGCGTCAACGTCCGGACCGCCATGCTCGGCGCCTTCGCGCTCGCCTCGGGGATCGGCGGCATCGCCGGCTACCTCGTGCTCGCCGCCGATCAGCAAGTCACGTCGATGTTCGGCATGTGGGCAACGATCAAGGGCCTGATCGCGATGATGATCGGCGGCCTCGGGTCGATTCCCGGCGCGGTTCTGGGTGGCTTGCTGCTCGGCATCATCGAGATGCACGGCCAGTGGTACTTCGGGTCGCAGGTCCGCGACCTCATTGCGTATTTCCTGCTGTTTGCCTGCCTGGTGCTGCGGCCCGGCGGATTGCTCGGCGACGCACCGGCGCGCGAGACGGCGGCCTACGGGCGAAGAGCGTGACCGATGGATGACTACCTGATCGGCGTGCTGTCGAATATCGGCATCATCTCCTTCATTGCCCTTTCTGCCTACGTCCTGTTGCTGACCGGCGAGATCTCGTTCGGCCAACAGGCCTTCTTTGCAATCGGAGCCTACGCGTCCGGCATCGCGACGGCGCTGTGGCACTGGCCGCTCGCAGCGGGCCTTGCCTGGGGTGCCGCGGCAGCGGCCGCAGCCGCGGCGCTGGTCGGCGTACCGACCCTGCGACTGCACGGCCTCTATTTTGCCATCGCGACGCT
>DASWCW010000334.1:0-3438 GCA_036395835.1 Xanthobacteraceae bacterium | reverse complement strand
CGGCAGGTTGCCAAGGAGCGTAGGATTCCACGCGTGGACGGAGGACGAGATCGCAACCTTCGAGGCCAGTCACCCCATCGGCAGCCGAGCGAGACTGGCTCTCGGCTTGCTACTCTATACCGCCCAGCGTCGGTCGGACGTGATCCGAATGGGTCGTCAGCACGTTCGCGAAGGTGCCATTCAGGTCAGGCAGCAGAAGACCGGTGCGTCTCTCTTGATCCCCATGCATCAGGACCTGGTCGAGATCATCGCCGCAACTCCAGGGGACAACTTGACGTTTCTCACGACCCAGTTTGGCAAACCGTTCACGCCTGCTGGCTTCGGCAACTGGTTTCGCCATCGCTGTAACGAGGCCGACCTTCCGAAGAACTGCGCGGCCCACGGCCTTCGCAAGGCGGCGTGCAGGCGTCTCGCCGAGGCCGGCTGTTCTGCAAACCAGATCGCGGCCATCAGCGGCCACGTTTCGCTGAGCGAGGTTGAACATTACACAAAATCTGCGGACCAGCTTCGCATGGCACGCCAAGCAATCAATGCCGTGTCCAAAGTGGGAACAGGGAGTGGATAACCTTGAGAGTAGGTTATCCAATTCATCAGCTAAGCTGTTGATGTTGTTACACCCAGCGAGGCAGGTGGCGACCCTGTCTGGACTCAAACTATGTTGGTGAACCTGGATTTCAAGAGCGTCCCCACCCTTCGGGACGCCGGCTTTACGGGGAGGGAGAAAAGCGCCCCAACGCAAATAATTCGCTCCGGACGACCGGGTTCCACAATTCGATGACGGACGGACAGCCGGCGCGCACGCTCGGCGCGCATCGTCTCATCACGCGGGTGCGGGCGTGATCCTGCTCCGAGACAGGCGGCGGGGACGGCCACGAAGTCGGCGCGCACAGGAGAAGGTGAAGCGGATCGCGCTCAATGCGAAGCGACGATCGCGGGCGGGGCCGAATGCCTCCACCCCCGCGAAAGTGCTCGGCCAAATGGTGTTTTGCCCGGCTTGGCCGGGCGATTCAGCCGCGCCAGTAGCGATCCTCCCAGCTGCGGGAGAGCCGCATCGCGGTCAGGATCAATCCTGCCATTGAGTAGGTCTGCGGGAAATTCCCCCACAACGTGCCGCTTTGCGGGTCGATGTCCTCGGACAAGAGACCGTATCGGTTGCGGTGATCGAGCGCGTCGAGAAACAGGTCGCGCGCTTCCTCGCGCCGCCCGAGAAGCCAGAACGCGTCGATCAGCCAGAATCGGCAGATCAGGAACGCGGTCACCGGCAGCCCGAAGTCGTCGGCGCTGGCGTAGCGCATGACGTGCTTCTCGTGCACGAGCTCGCGCTCCATGGCGGCGACGGTGCTCGCAAACCGCGTATCCTCCGCGTCGATGAGGCCGAGGTCCGGCAGCAGCAGCAGACTGGCGTCGAGGTCGTCGCTGCCGAACGCGGCGGTGAAGGCTTTGCGCTCTTCGTTCCAGGATCGATCGAGCACGGCCTCGCCGATCGGGTCCGCGGCCGCCGTCCAATAGGCGGCACGGTCGTCGAACCCGAGCCGCGCCGCGATCGCGGCGAGCCGGTGGCATCCCGCCCAGCACATTGCCGCCGAATGGGTGTGGATGCGGCGACGGCCGCGATATTCCCAGATTCCGGCATCCGGCTCGAGCGCGAGCTGCGCGGCCTTGGTGCCGAGCGTCTCCAGCAGGCGAAACAGCGATTCATCGCCGGGCCGCGGCAGCCTGCGATCGTAGAACATCGGCATCGCCGCCAGAATCAAGCTGCCATAAACGTCGTGCTGTGGCTGCCCGGCGGCGGCATTGCCGATACGCACCGGCCCATCGCCGCGATAGCCCCGGAGTTTCGGCGCGATGCGCTCCTCCATCGGATCGATGGGAACGACGCTATAGACCGGTTGCAGCACTTCGTCGCGATTGGCCGCAATGCCGAGGGTAAACGAGATGAATTCCTCCATCGTCTCGGTCGCGCCGATCCGGTTGAGCGCCTTGACGACGAAATAGGCATCCCTGAGCCAGCAATAACGATAATCCCAAGTGCGGTTCGATCCCGGCGCCTCGGGAATCGAGGTGGTGTGCGCGGCGACGATGCCGCCGGTCTCTTCGAAATTGCTGAGCTTCAAGGTGATCGCGGCCCGGATGATGGCGTCCTGCCAGTCGTACGAGATCGACAGACTGCGGACCCAGTCCACCCAATAGTCGTGGGTGCGGTCGCAGAATTCCCGGCACGTCGCCAGCAGATCGCCTTGAAACGGCTCATCGGCGCCGAATGCGAGGTGCACCGGCCGGGTCAGCACGAAGGGGGATTCGCGCTCGATATAGGACAGCGGAGCATCCGTGGTGAGCCGGATGACGTGGTTCTCCGCCGAATAGCGAATATGATTGCTGCCGATCGAATGATGGTGGATCGGCTCGCCGTAATTGCACGCCGGCCGGAACCGGATCGTGATGCGTGGCAGCCCGGCCAGTGGTTCGATGATGCGCATCAACTGCGGGGGCCGGAACATCCGGCCGAATCGGGGAAACCGCGGTGCGAAATCGGTGATGCGCACGGCGCCTCCGCGCGCATCGGTCAGCACCGTGGATACCACGGCCGTGTTGCGCAGGTACTCCGAACGCTGCTCGACCATCTCGTCCAGCACGACGTCGGAGAACCCCTTTTCCTCGTCGCCGGAAAGCAGCCGGCAGAAGATCGGATCGCCGTCGAATCGCGGGAAGCACCACCACACGATCCGCGCGCCCGGATCGACCAGCGCCGCGGTGCGCCCGTTGCCGATGACGGCGAGGTCGAGCCCGTAATCCGTCATGGGGTCGCAACCGCCTCGAGCTTGGAAATCCGCGTGAGCCATTTGCGCACGTCGCGAGGCGCGGCAAAACAGCCGGCCACCCCGGGAAAGGTCCGTCCGACCGAAAAGCCGACGCCGGCGAATTCCGGCAACACCGCGAACACGCTCGCGTCGGTGACGTCGTCGCCGACGAAGACCGGTCGCCGCCCGACGAACGGCGGAAAGTGCATCAGCTCGCGGACCGCCGTGCCCTTCTCGAATCCGACGCGCTTGATCTCGATCACCGCCTTGCCCGGGAGCACGTCGAGCGTGCCAGCCGGCCCATTTGCGCAGATCTCTGCAACCGCATTCTCGACGGCATCCTTGAGTTTCGGCGCGAGACGATAGTGCAGCGCCAGCGAATAGCCCTTGTCCTCGACGATGATGCCGGTTCCCAGCGCCGCGATGCCGGCGAGCCGCTGCCTGAGCTCGGCGGGGAGCGGCGCGGCACGGCCGACGATCGGAGCTTCGCGCTTGGCCGGACGCAATTCGGCGCCGTGACCGCCGATGGCAGCCAAGCGCAGCGGGGCGAAGACGCGGTCGATATCTTGGAGCGAGCGGCCGCTCACCAGCGCCAGTGCCTCGCCGCTGAGCCGGTCGAGCCGCGCCAAGGTTTCCCGCA
>DASWCW010000333.1:0-7120 GCA_036395835.1 Xanthobacteraceae bacterium | reverse complement strand
GAGCCGCAGCTTGATCGCGCGAAAGCCGCCTTCGAGCAGCGCTTCGGCTTCGTCGGCGGCCGCTTCGGGCGCCATCAGCCCGAGCCCGTTGCTGTTGTAGGCGGGCACCGGCTTGGGGACGCCGCCGAGCATACGCACCAGCGGTAGGCCTGCGGCGATTGCCGAAGCGTCCCAGCACGCGACGTCGAGCCCCGCAATCGCCATGCGAACGATGCCCTGCACACCGATCAGGCGGAAATGGCGATGGAGTTTCGTCCGAAGCTCGAGCGGCGCCAGTCTTTCGCCGTTCACGATCCGGGCCGCCTCCTGCAGCATGCGTGCGATCGGCGCGGCCGCCGCCTTCAAGTAACAGAACAGATAGGCGCGGCCTGTCACCCCTTCGTTGGTGTCGAGGTCGATCAGCAGCAGGGTGGCGCGGTCGATCGTCTGCGCGCTGGTGCGGAGCGCGCGCGCCATCGGCAGTTCCACCGCCACGCTGCGCACGCCGCGAATGGTCAGAAACGCGGTCATATCGAGCCCACGGCTTTGCCGTTTGCATGCAGTGCCAGTATGTCTCTCACCGCGCGATTGAGCGGGGTCGCCACGCCGACCGATTTGCCGAGCTCGACCACGCCTCCGCTGAGCCAATCGACCTCCAGCCGATTGCCGCGCTCGAGATCGTTGTGCATCGATGAGGTCATTTCAGCCGGCAAGCTGTCGCCGAAGGTCATGCGTTGCTCCGGGAAATCCTCGCTCAGGGCGATCCCGCAGGCGCGACCGACCGCGACGACCTCGCGCATCAGATCGAGAAAGAACGCTCTGGTGCGGGGGTTTTGGCGGATCGGCCCGATCGTGAGGCGAATGCTCGAAGTCGCCCCCGACATGGCGACGAGGAACACGAATTTTTCCCAGATCGCGCGCTTGATGTCGGTGCTGACCTCTGCGTCGATCCCGCCGCGACGGCATGCTTCGAGCAGCGCCTCGGCGCGCGAGGAGCGACGGCCGTCGTATTCGCCGAATACGAGCCGCTGCATCTTGCCGATGTGGCTGATCACGCCCGGACGCCCGATGGAAGCGCCCACGTAGCACACGCCTCCCATCACCGCCGGCTCACCCAGAACCCGTCGCAGGATATCGTCCTTCTGAACGCCGTTCTGGAACGAGACGACCGCGGCGCCGTCGCGGACCAGCGGCTCGATCTGGCGCGCCGCCTGCTCGGTATCCCACAGCTTGACCGCGACGAGGACGAGATCGACCGGCCCGATCGTCTTCGGATCGTCGCTGGCGCTGACCTGCGGCAGCTTGATGTCGCCGAGCGGGCTCTCGACCAAAAGCCCGTGCTCGCGCATCGCCGCAAGATGCGCGCCGCGCGCGAGGAACGTGACCTCGTTTCCGCCGGCGGCGAGACGCGCGCCGAAATAGCCGCCGACGGCTCCTGACCCCATGATGGCGATACGCATGTCGAACTCCCGGCGAGTCGTTCTCGACGGCCGCAGCGGCCGAGCGCTGCGGCGGGCGGAATGGCGGATGCGACGACACTGTGGCAAATTTTCCGAGGTACCGAAATGCCGCCCGGAATGAACGTTCATTCCGCGGCGGAATGCGCGCACTGCCGCGAGATGACGCAACGCCTGCCCGCGCTGGTTGGCGATCGGGGAAAGGATCGGTTCGATGTCCGCGCCATTGCCCGATTTGCCCGACGCGATCCGTTCGCTGTGGCCGTATCGGCCGAACTTCGCCCGCGTCAACGGCTGGCGCATGCACTACGTCGACGAGGGCGCCGGCGACCCGGTGGTGCTCCTCCACGGCAATCCGACGTGGGGATTTCTCTATCGCGATTTTGTCGAGCCGCTGACGCAAGCGGGACGCCGCGTGATCATTCCCGACATGATCGGGTTCGGACTGTCCGAGAAGCCGACGCGGGAGGACGCGCACAGTCTCGACGGACATATCGCGAATCTCACAGCGCTGCTGCGCCAGCTCGATCTCCAGCACATCACGCTGGTGTGCCACGATTGGGGCGGGCCGACGGGACTAGGCTCCGCGCTCTCCAATCGGGCGCGCATCCATGCCCTGGTGCTCATGAGCACCTGGGCTTGGCCGCTGCCGCCGGCCGAGTTCCACACCCGCAGGTTTCCGTGGCGGATCATGCACGCGCCGCTCATCGGACCCTATCTGCTCGGGCGCCACAATGCGCTCGCCGCACGCGGGATTTATTTGTCGGTGGTGGACCGCGAAAAGTTCCTGCCGCGCGCGCAGGCCGCCTACACGGCTGTCCTGCCCGATCCGGCGACGCGACTGTTGACGTGGACCTGGCCGCGCTGGATCCCGCTCGACGATCGGGCCCGCGCATTTGCGCGCTTCCGGTGGCTCGAGCGCGAGCTGCGCTCATGCACGCTGCCGACGCTGCTGATCTGGGGCCGTGAGGACGATGTGTTCGACCCCGCGATCTTTTGCGCCGGGTTCAAGACGCTGCTGCCTCACGCCGAGGGTCCGCATCTGGTGACCGGGCGGCATTTCCTGCACGAGGATTCCGGGCCGCAGATCGCCGCGCTCATCGTGGAATTCCTGCAACGTCACGAGCACCCCAAGGCATGAGCAGCATAGAAGTCGGCAAACAACCCCAGCTCCTGGGCAAGCGCCGGGCTCTTGTGCTCATCGAGGACCGCATCGGGCATTATCCGGAATTTCGCGAGTTCTTCAGCCGGACCTTCGACCTCGATCGCCGCGGGCTCGCCGAGCCGGGATATGTGAACGCCCCGTCCGGCCTCACCTATGCGCTGGTCTTCATCGGCCGCAGCGGCGACGCGTTTCCGGCTGGGGTGGAGATTCATGCGTTGGTCCCGGAGCTAGAGCCGCTCGACGACGATGTCGTCGGTCGCGACCTTTGGGCGATCCTGTGCTGGATGATCGAAGGCGTGGGCGGCGACTGGAATGTGGCGGATCTTTTGGCGACGGGGCGGCTGCTGCGCATCCCGGCCGCGTCGGAGTGACGGGCCATCGCGAGCGCTTTCAAAGTCGCGCATCGGCGAGCTTGGCGGCAAGGCGATCGACGATCTTATTGGCCTCGAGAAAGCGCCGGGTTACCGGCGCTGCATACGCAGCCTCGCCGGTTTGCGAGAGCGGCTGCAGATCCCGAACCAGCGTGCGCAGCGAGGCGGCATCGTCGACGTCGTACCAGGGCTTAAGCTCGACGACGGCGAGGCCGAGCTCGGCCGCGCGCGCGCTCGTCTGTTCGGTAACGCGCTGCGTGCTCCAGTCGATATCGCGAAACATCCCGGCATGCGCAGCTTTCATGCCGATGAAATAATAGCCGCCGTCGGATGCCGGGCCGAGCACGACGCGCCGCTGCGGCGATTGCAGCAGGCGCGCCGCCTCGATCAGCCGTGCCGTCGGCAGATTGGGAGTATCGGAGTTGAGCAATCCGACTGCGCAATATCCCCGGTCCAAGAGCGAGGACGTCGCTTGCAACAAGCAGCTTCCGAGCCCGACCACGCCCGCCGGCGCCGGCACGCTGCCATCGGCAAGCACGAACCCGGTGCCCGGCTCGAGCAGTCCGTCGAAGGCAGCCTCGCTTCCGGCCGGCGCGAACGCTACGTAGGCGTCGAGCGCAACGCTTCGTCCCGCGAGCGCGATGTTTGCCGTCATGTCCCGCAAAAAGCAGGACCCGAGCTCCGTTGCCTCATGGGGGCTCAGCAAGGGCGATAACCGAGTCTTGGTGCGGCCGGCACCGGGCGCCTTGACCATGATCGCGAACGCACAGCGCGCCGCTTGATCTGCAGGAGGGTTCACGTTTCCGGCTCCGCGCCTGGCCGTGACATCGTCATACAGCCCATGACACCGTTCGGCAAAGACCGGTTCACCTTAGCATCAAATCTTCGTCAGGGGCGGCAGGCCGCGTGGAGCCGATCGGGTTCGCTGTGCAGGATGCGGAGCTCCGCTCGGGGTCCCTCTTCTTCGGCGGTGACGCTCGCGACCAGAGTTCGCATGACCCAGCTCGGCGACAGCTTGAACGAGAAACACCGGCTCGCCGGCCTTGTGTTCGCCGGCGCAGCGCTGCTCGCGGTTGGCGTCGCGATGCTGCAATTTCTCGAGCCCAAGCAATACGAGCGCTTCGTCGGCGCCGCTCTCATTCAATCCATGCTGTACGCCCTGACAGTGTGGCTGGTCGTGCGCGGGCGCTGGAATTCCACCGCGCTGCGCATCATTCTCGCGGTTGCGGTGCTCGCCCGCATCATTGCCTTGCTCGCGCCCGACACGCTGTCCGACGACATTTACCGCTATGTCTGGGACGGCCGCGTCCAGGCTGCGGGAATCAATCCGTACCGCTACGTCCCGGCCGATCCCGCCCTGGCGTTTCTGCGCGACAACAAGATCTATCTTCATATCAATCGCGCCGATTACGCGCCGACGATTTATCCGCCCGTCGCGCAAATGATCTTCTTTCTCGTCTCGAGAATTCAAGAGAGCGTGACGGCGATGAAGCTCGCCATGATGGGATTCGAGGCGGTGACGATCGGCGCGATCCTCGCCTGGTTGCGGCGCGACGGCCTGCCGCCCGAACGGGTGTTGATCTATGCTTGGCACCCGCTGCCGATCTGGGAGTTCTCCGGCGCAGGCCACATCGATGCCGCGGCAATCGCGTTCCTGTGCCTTGCCGTGCTCGCCGCAATGCGCGAGCGGCCCGTCGCCGCGGGCACGGCGCTCGCGCTTGCCGCTCTGGTCAAGCCGTTCGCGCTCGTGATCGCGCCCGCGCTATGGAGGAAACGGGAGTACCGCATGCCGGCGGCGTGCGCGGGCGTGCTGCTTGCATGCTATGCGCCGTATTTCGGTGTCGGCTTACGCGTGTCCGGGTTTCTCGGCGGCTATGGGGACGAGGAAGGCTACTTGGAGGGCGGCGGCTTTTTTCTTACCACGCTGCTGCGGCACCTGAGCGTGCCGGTTCCGGCGGGAGCCCTTTCCGCCGGCGTCGTCGTGGCGATCCTCCTCGGGTTGGCAACGTTCGTCGCGCTGCGCCCGCACCAGGAGCCGGCCGAGGCCTGGACTCCTTTGCTGCTCGCGACGGCATTTCTTGTGCTGGTCTCCCCGCATTTTGCCTGGTATTTCGCCTGGGTGTTGCCGCTGCTCTGCCGCAAGCTCTATCTGCCCCTGCTTTATCTGACGCTGGCCTGTTTCATCCTGTATTTGCGCGAGGTCAAAGGCTGGGCGGACTTCTCGGGGGACGGCTCCGCACAAATAACCGCCAAATCAAGGAGGGCTTGTGGCTCTATGGCGGGTTTGCGATCCTCGCGCTCGGCGATGGACTGATGCGCGTCCCGCGACTAACGGCCCGGCGGGCCGCATGAGCGCGCAGGGAGGAATCCGGCGGCGGCGTTGAAACGTGACCAGTGCCTCGGCGCGTCAGCGGCTGACGGACCAAACCTCCTCGAGCTTGGTTCCGGCTTGTTGCAGCACCTTCGAGATCGGGCAAAACCTCCCGAGGTCGCGCTTCACCTCGGCGAGACTTGCTTCATCGGCATCCGTCGTCACGTCGATGAACAACGTCACCCGCGGGAAGGGAATGTCGATTTCCTCGGCAAGCGTCACGCCTCTGCGATCAAGATCGGCTTCGAGGCGAATGTTCATCGACGTGAAATGCACGCCCTTGGCCTCGGCTACCCGGTGCGCGATGACGTTCGTGCACCCCAGCAGCGCCGCCATCAGGGTCTCGGTCGGCGTCAGCCCCCGGTTCGTTCCGTCACGTTCGGTGGGCTCGTCGATGATCGTTCTCACGTCGCGCGTCCGCACATCCGTGCGGGTATGAGAGGGGCAGGCACCATCGAGTTTCATGCCCACGACGGTTTTCGGCTTGATCATCACCATGCGATGTCTTCCTCCGGAGGCGTGCCGCCAGTCGGCCCGATTTTAGGCCTTTGGCCGGACGTGGTCGGATCGGCGATCTTAGCCGTTGACAGAGGCTTCAGCGCGAATCCGGAACGTCGGCCACGGCGCAGTACAGCACTGCGTCCTTATCGGTTCGACCGGATGCCACAGGTCCGCCCGCCGCCGAATGACGATTGCCGCGTTCCTGAATCAACCCTTGGACATAATCCTCATCGCCGCCGCGAGTTGCGCCGGCCGCGGTATTGAGTGAAAGCCGGTCGCTCCACGGATTGCCTGACCCGAGAATGGCGGGGACGGCAAGTCCGATCGCGAGTGATCCGACGGTGGCGACGTAGAACGCGACGGGGATCAGCCAAGCGGCAAGCCGCCTCGCGCTGCCGGAAGCAATCCCGGGGAAGTTCGTAAAGCGCCGCATGATTTGGCCCCTTGTTTCTTGCTGCCAAGACAACGCGATGGTGGTTCCGAACCGTGTTGCTTGCTCGCCCGGTGCTTGATCCGATCCGAGAGCCGCGCCCTGAGCGCGATTGGCTCGGAGGATCCTGGGCGGTCGGGCCGCGCCGCGTCCCGACCGCGAAGACTGCCTTGGCCCCGGCGCGCGGACCGTGCGGAGGGCGATCGCACCCGACCAATCGGCCCGGTGCGATATGCGAGCGTACTAAGGCCGCTGCGATGCCTGGAATCGATGCACCGGCGCCGGGCGCTCGGCTGCGTACACGCTGCCGACGATCGCGCCGTACATGGCATGCAACATCAGGGTCGCCGCCGTCACCATCATGCCGAGGTTTGCAGCGAATAGTCCCGCCCCTGCCATTGGCATGACGAGGATCATCATCAGCACCCACGTAGCGATGCCGAATAGGGTTCCCTTGAGCCAGTGATCCCAGCTCGGCAGGTAGGGATCGAGCCAAGCAAACAGACCTCCCCACAGGACGGTGCCGATGAGAAAGTGCATGATCCAGGCAGTCGTCCGCGATCCGCCCAGCATGCTGGCGAGCATTCCGATCATGTCGAATTCAGGCATGACGCCCATCATGCCCTTCATCACCATGATCGCGGACAGTGCGGTTGTGCCGGCGAGGCCGCCGACCATTGCTTTGAGATAATTCGAGCCGGCCATGATCTCCTCCAACCCCTCATCGGCCATCCGACGGCGTTTCGCGTCGGATGCCGAAATTCATCTTCAACACTGAATTCGTTGCAACTCGCCCAAATGTTACAGAGGGATACTCATTTCGCGCCCATGGAACGGCTTCGCAAC
>DASWCW010000332.1:0-11086 GCA_036395835.1 Xanthobacteraceae bacterium | reverse complement strand
GACGCTGGAGGCCAATCCGACCAGCGTCGAGGCGACGAGATTCCGCGGTTTCCGCGCCGCCGGGGTCAACCGCGTCTCGCTCGGCGTCCAAGCGCTCGACGATGGCGCGCTGGCGAAGCTCGGTCGTCTGCATTCGGCGCGCGAAGCGCTCGCAGCGGTCGCGGTCGCCCGCAATAGCTTCGAGCGATTTTCGTTCGATCTCATCTATGCGCGGCCGGACCAGACCCCCGAGGCCTGGCAAACCGAGCTTCATCGGGCACTCGACGAGAATCCCGAGCACCTGTCGCTCTATCAATTGACGATCGAGGCCGATACGCCGTTCGCCAGGCTGCATGCGGCGGGAAAGCTGCAAATTCCCGATCCCGATCGCGCGCGCGTCCTTTACGACTTGACCCAGGACGTCACCGCCGCGCGCGGGCTTCCCGCCTACGAAGTTTCGAACCACGCGCGCCCCGGTGCCGAGTGCCGACATAATCTGATCTATTGGCGCTACGGCGAATATGTCGGCGTTGGTCCGGGCGCCCATGGCCGGCTCGGAGTCGATGGCGCCCGGGTCGCCACCGCAACCGAGACGCATCCCGAACGCTGGCTGCTGCGGGTCGAAAGCCGCGGTCACGGCCTCGTCGTCGAGGAGATGCTGAGCCGCGAGGAACAGGCGGACGAGCTGCTGCTGATGGGATTGCGCCTTGCCGAAGGCATCGATCCGGCGCGATTCGCCGCCACGGCAGGCCGTCCGCTCGATGCGAGCCGCATCGCGGATCTATGCGCGCAAGAGCTGCTCGAGATCGACGGCTGCGGCCGGCTGCGCGTGACGCCGGCGGGCTTTCCGCTGCTCGACGCCGTGGTGGCCGATCTCGCCGCCTGAGCCGCGGGAGCCCCGGCGAAATGCCGGGATAGCGCTGCTGCGTGCTGATGTGCGTTACGCCGGAACCGGGAAATTTGACCCTAGCTACGTCCCGGCGTTGAAGGCGCGCGGGGATGGGCTGACCACCTGCGGGCCTCCGGGAGCTACGCGCAGCACGGCGAGCCCGCGCTGATTGGTGCCGTCCGCGCGGAAACGAAAAATTCCGTCCACACCCGAGAAGCCGGACGGATTGGTCAATATCTCCGGCGCAAAGCGCTGTGCACCCTGGGTCTTGACCAGGGCCGCGATCAGAGAGACCGCGTCATAGGCCAGCGTGGCCGTGCGCACCGGATCCTGGCCGAATTTGGCCCGGTAGCGCCCGGCAAAATTGCGGTACCCACCGGGATCGGGAGCCGCGAACCAGGCGCCTTGGAGCGAGGCGTCGGCGAAAATTTTCGGATCGTCCCATAATCCGGTGCCCAGGAGCTGAACGCGCTTGCGATCGAGCCCGCTGGCGCCGAGCACCTGCACGACCGGGCTGACCGCATCGGCCGTGTCGGGAATGAAAATGGCGTCGGCCTGGCGCGCCGCTTCCGCTACCCGCCGCACCGGGTCCTGGATCTGCTGCCTGTCGGCTGGATAATGCTCGAGGCCCACGACCCGGCCGCCCTTGCGCGCCACGACCTGGCGGAATTCCGCGTCGACCACGCTGCCATAGGCATTGTCCGGCACCAGCGCCGCAAACGAACGTTTGCCGTTGCTCACCGCGTAATCGACCACGCGGTCGACGTCGGATTCGGGCAGGAAGCTCAGCAAATACAAGCCGTTGGCGGCCACATTGGCGTCGGTGGAAAATGCGATGATCGGCACGCCCCGCGGCCGCGCGACCTGCGCCGCGGCGCCGACCGAATGCGCGAACAGCGGACCCAGGATGATCTCGGCGTTCTCGCCGATGGCCTGCTGGGCGGCTTGCTGCGCCCCCGGCGCGGTTCCGCCGTCGTCCTTGACCAAAAGCTGCAGGTTCGGATTGCTGAACTCGGAGAGCGCCAATTCCGCGGCGTTCTTCATCGATTGCGCCGCAAGTCCGGCGTTGCCGTTCGCCGAGAGCGGCAGAATGAGGCCGACCTTGACCTGACCCGTGCCGATCGCAGTCCCGGACTGAGCCGGGGGCGGTGGCGGCGCACCGCTCCAGAAACCGCTGCCCGGAAATCCCGAGCAGCCGGCGGCCAATGCGGCGAACCCCAGCGCAAGAGCCACCACGGCGCGCCTTGCCGGCCCGGCGCGCTGCGTCTTCCCGTGCGTTCTCCCGGACACGGCCGCCCTCCTACCGCCCACGTCGGCGCCCGTTCATAATGGCCATAATGTGGGCGAACGTCAGGCAAGTCAAAGCACGGCCGGTAGCGGATGGCGGGCCCGCCACGCCTCCTAAAAGCCCGCTTGATTGTTTGGCGAAGGCCTCCCCACAATCGGATGGCGAAGGCAAGCCGGTATCCTGGCAGCTGCCGGCCGAATGCACGGAAGATTCCAGGAACCCGGCGGATGACCCGATCATGGGATTCCTGCCTGCTTGGTCGGACGGATTTTCGGATGCATTCAAGGAAGGGATTGGGAACGCAGTCATGGACGAGACACGCGGCCCGGCTCGTGGGGAAACATCGAGGCGCTACGCTATCGCCGGGGCCGAGATCGAGGCGCCGAAGCTCGCGCCCGGTCTCTATGTAGTGGCAACGCCGATCGGAAACCTGCGCGACGTGACGTTGCGGGCGCTCGAAATCTTGGCTGCCGCCGATCTCATCGCGTGCGAAGACACCCGAGTGAGCCGGAAATTGCTCGATCGGTACGGGATCAGGCGGCCGCTCACGCCCTATCACGATCACAATGCGGAGAAGGCGCGGCCGAAACTGCTGAGTGCACTCGCCAAGCAAGCGGCCGTGGCGCTGATCTCGGACGCCGGCACGCCGCTGGTGTCCGATCCCGGGTTCAAGCTCGTGCGCGACGCGCAAATCGTGGGGCATCCGGTCACGGCCGCGCCCGGCGCTTCCTCGGTCCTGACCGCGCTCGTCCTTGCCGGGCTTCCGACCGACTCCTTCCTGTTCGATGGCTTTCTGCCGGCCAAGTCGGCCCAGCGGCGGACGCGGATCGCCGAGCTTGCTCGCGTTCCGGCGACCCTCGTCCTGTTCGAGACCGGCCCGCGGCTTGCGCCGGCGCTCCGCGACCTGGCCTCGGGTCTTGGCCCGCGCCAAGCCGCGGTCTGTCGCGAGCTCACGAAATTGCACGAGGAAGTCCGCCGCGGGGACCTGACGACGCTTGCGCAGCACTATGAGCATGCGGGCGAAAAACGCGGCGAAATCGCGCTCGTGATCGCGCCGGCCGCGGGCGAGGCCACGGACGACGAGCCGGCGGAGATCGGCGATCTGCTGCGCGATGCGCTCGCCCGCGGCTCGGTGAAAGACGCGGTCGCCGAAGTCGCGACGCTGACCGGCCGTTCCCGGCGCGAGCTCTATCAGCACGCGCTGGCGCTGCGAGAGAGCACCAGACATGACCCGGCGGATTGAGCGGCCGAATTCGACGCCGCCTCGAGATTTGGGTCCCAGCCCGGCGCGGCGGGCAGCGTTTCGCCGCGGGCTTTCGGCCGAGACCCGCGCCGCGGTCATGCTTTTCGTCAAGGGGTACCGCATCCTGGCGCGGCGCTGGCAAACTCCGGTCGGAGAGATCGACATCGTGGCGCGGCGCCGTCGCGTCCTCGTCTTCGTCGAGGTCAAAGCCCGCGCTCGGCTCGAGGATGCGGCGGAAGCGGTGAGCGAACGCCAGCGCCGCCGGATCGCCGCGGCGGCCCAGGCTTGGCTCGCCGGTCATCCCGAATACGCAGCCGCCGAAATCCGCTTCGATGCGGTGCTCGTTATGCCGAGGCGATGGCCTCGCCACATCGTCGCGGCGTTCGATGCGAGCCCTTGAGCGAAGTCCGCATTTATTCAATGGTTTCGGCCCAAGACGTTTCGATGCGATAAGTCGCCGGCGCGGGCGCTTTCCCGCGGCACGGCAAAGGCGGGCTGCTGCCACCATGAGCTTGAACGTCGCGGTGCAGATGGACCCCATCGAGCGGATCAACATCCGCGGCGATTCGACGTTCGCCCTGCTGCTGGAGGCGCAGGCACGGGGATTTCCCATCGCCTATTACACCCCCGACCAGCTGGCGATGCGCGACGGCACCTTGTTCGCGCGGGTGCGGCCGCTAAAAGTGGTCGACCGGCAGGGCGAGCATTATTCGCTGGGAGAAGCGCGCCGCGTCCAGCTCGCGTCCTTCGACGTCGTGCTGATGCGGCAGGACCCGCCGTTCGACCTCGCCTATGTGGCCGGCACCCACCTGCTCGAGCGCATCCATCCCGACACGCTGGTGATCAACGATCCCGCACACGTGCGCAATGCGCCGGAAAAGCTGTTCGTCATCGAGTTCGCGGATCTCATGCCGCCGACCCTGATCACCCGCGATCGCGCCGAGATCAAGCAGTTCCACGCCGAGCACGGCGAGATCGTGATGAAGCCGCTGTTCGGCGCCGGCGGCGCCGCGGTGTTCCGGCTCGGCCGCGAGGACATGAACTTCGGCTCGCTCTACGACCTGTTCGCGGCGACGTTTCGCGAGCCCTGGGTGGTGCAGCGCTATCTGCCGGCGGTGCGGCAGGGCGACAAGCGCATCATCCTGGTCGACGGCGAGTTTGCGGGCGCGGTCAACCGCGTGCCGCAGGCGGACGATCTGCGCTCCAACATGGTCCGGGGCGGCGCCGCACACGCAACCGAGCTCACGCCAAGGGAGCGCGAGATCTGCGCGCGATTGGGCCCGGCCTTGCGCCAGCGCGGGCTGCTCTTCGTCGGCATCGACGTGATCGACGGTTACCTCACCGAGATCAACGTCACGTCGCCGACCGGCATCCGCGCGGTCAAGAATTTCGGCGGCCCCGACATCGCGGCGCTGATCTGGGACAAGATCGCGGCGATGCGGGGGAAGTGAGGACGCCGGCGGAACCGCGTCCCAAGCACGATTCCGCCTAGGCCCGCCGCTTGGCGCCGGTGTCCTGGTGAAATTCGCGGCCGTTGCCGGACGCCGAAACGAAACCGGCGCGGATGACGTAATCGCCGAAATGCTCGCCGTCGACGCGCTCGCGCGCATAAGCGGCAAGAATCGGGTCCAGGGTCGAGAGAGTGGAATCGTGTTCCAAATCCTCGGCGTAGAGCTTGGACATGCGCGAGCCGTCGAAGGCGGCGCCGAGATAAAGATTGTAGCGGCCCGGGCCCTTGCCGACCAAGCCGATCTCCGCGAGATACGGCCGCGCGCAGCCGTTGGGGCAGCCCGTCATGCGGATGACGATGTCGTCGTCGGCGAGCCCGTGCGCATCGAGCCGCGCTTCGAGCGCGGTGATGAGATCGGGCAAATAGCGCTCGCTCTCGGCGAGCGCGAGGCCGCAAGTCGGCAGCGCAACGCAAGCCATCGCATTGCGGCGCAGCCCGGAGCTGATCTTGCCTAGTCCGTATTGCGCGACCAGCGCTTCGATCTCGTCGCGCCGTTCCGGCGCGACGTTGGCAACGATCACGTTCTGATTGGCGGTGAAGCGGAAATCGGCGTCATGCCGCTCGGCAATGCGCGTGAGCCCGGCCAGCAGCTGCGGTCCACCGGGAATATCGCGGGCACGGCCGTTCTCGACGAACAGCGTCAGATGCGAGCGCCCGTCCTCGCCTTGGGTCCAGCCGTAGCGGTCGCCGGTCGAGGTGAACGCGAAGGCTCGCGGCTCGCTCAGGCGCTTGCCGATGCGGCGCTCGACCTCGGCGCGGAACGCAGCAAGGCCGCGGTCCTCGATGGTATATTTGAGCCGAGCATGCTTGCGGTTCGACCGGTCGCCCCAGTCGCGCTGCACGGTGACGACCGCTTCGGCGACCGCGACCGCATCCCGCGTGCGGCAGAAGCCGAGCAAGTCGCCGATGCGCGGATAGGTGTCGGGCTCGCCATGGGTCATCCCCATGCCGCCGCCGACCATCACGTTGAAGCCTTCCAGGTCGCCGCGCTTGTCGAGGATGGCGATGAAGCTGAGATCGTGGGCATAGACGTCGACGTCGTTCGACGGCGGCACCGCGACCGCAATCTTGAATTTCCGCGGCAGGTAGGTTTTGCCGTAGATCGGCTCGACCACCTCGGCCTCGCCGCCGGCGATGCGCTCGCCGTCGAGCCAGATCTCGCGATACGCGGGCGTGCGCGGCGTGAGATGCTCGGAAATGGCGCGCGCCGTCTTCAGCGCCGCCGCATGCGCGCGGGACTGGAACGGGTTCGGGTTGCACATCACGTTGCGGCAAACGTCGCCGCAGGCCGCGATCGTGGTGAGCAGCGCGGCATCGATCGCCGCGAGCGCGGATTTCAGATTCGACTTGATCACGCCGTGGAGCTGCACCGACTGCCGGGTGGTGATGCGCACCGTGCCGTTGGCATAGTCGCGCGCGACGCGCTCAAGCGCGTGCCATTGCGCCGGCGTGCAGATCCCGCCGGGAAAGCGCACGCGGATCATGAAGGCGAACGCCTTCTCCATCTTCTTCTTGGCACGCTCGCCGCGCAGGTCGCGGTCGTCCTGCAGGTACATGCCGTGAAATTTCACGAGCTGCGCGTCGTCCTCGGAGATGGCGCCGGTGACCTTCGCGCGCAGGCCCTCCTCGAGCGTGCCGCGCAGATAGGCGCTCGCCTCCTTGATGCGCTCGACGCGCGAGGGTTCCTTCGCGGCATTCATGGATTCGGTGGAGCTCAGTAAACGTCCTGAAGGTAGCGGCGGCTTTTTTCGAGCTCGCGCACCGCGGCTTCGGCCGCATCGGGCGCGAGGCCTCTCACGTCGGCCAGCGCTCGAACCAGCGTCGCCCGCACGTCTTTCGCCATCTTCTTGGCGTCGCCACAGACATAGAAATACGCGCCGTTGTCGAGCCAATCGACGAGATCGCGGCGTTCCTCCCACATGCGATGCTGCACGTAGACCTTCTCGGGCTTATCGCGCGAGAACGCGAGCTCGATCCGGGTGAGCGCGCCGTCGGCCAGCGCGTCCTGCCACTCGAGCTGATAGAGAAAATCGTGGGTGAAGCGGCGGTCGCCGAAGAACAACCAGCTGCGCCCGCTTGCCGCCGTCGCGCGGCGCTCCTGGACGAAAGCCCGGAACGGCGCCACGCCGGTCCCCGGCCCGACCATGATGATGTCTTTGTCGGGCGCCGGCAGCGCGAAATGCCGGTTCGGCCGCAATCGCACGCGCAAAGCGCCGCCCTTCTTCAGCCGGTCGGCAACGTAGCTCGAAGCGACCCCGGTCCGCTGTCGGCCGTGGCTGTCGTAGCGCACGGGCGCGACCAAAAGGTGCGCTTCGTCCGCGACCTCACGCTGCGAGGAGGCGATCGAATAGGCGCGGGGGCCGAGCGGTCGGGTGATCTTCTCGAGCGCATCGGCCGAGAGCGCGGCCGGAAATGCCTCGACGAGATCGATGAGCTGCCGGCCTGCGATCCAGGCGCCGGCATTGCCGGAATCGAGCAGCGCCTTAGCGTCCGGATGGTCCGTGGCCGCGACGAAACTTTGCAGCGACTTGAGCGAGAGCGTGGTGACGTCGCGCGACTGGATCAGCTTGGCGCGCAAGGCCGCGTCGTCGGAAATACCCGATGCCTGCAGCAATTCGTCGACATAGGCCGGATCGTTTTCCGGATAAACGTCGAGCGAATCGCCGGGCTGATAGGCAAAGCCTGCGGGCAGCGCGAGCTCGAGGTGGATCGTCTCCTTGTCCGAGCGCGACGAATTGAGGTTGATCTTCTCCGTGATCTCCGCCTCGACGATCTCGAGCTCGCGCGCGCTCGGCTGGCGCGCGGCGAAATCCACCGCGATCACCGTCCCGCGTGCTTCCGGCGGCGGCGCGAGCGTGTGGAGCGTCGAATCGATCCAGCGCGCGGCAGGCTCGGCAAAATCGACGTCGCAATCGATCCGGTCGACCGCGCGTTTGGCGCCGAGCGCCGCAAGCCGCGCGTCGATCGCCTTGCCGATGGCGCAGAACTCCGCATAGGCGCTGTCGCCGAGCGCCAGCACCCCGAATTCGACGCCCTCGAGCCGCGGCGCTTTCTCGCCCATCAGCTCCGCATAGGCGTGGATGGCGCGTGCGGGCGGCTCACCCTCGCCCCAGGTCGCCGCGATCACCACGAGACGGCGGGCGTTCGCCAAGCTCGCAAGCTCGAGATCGGCCATGTCGACGAGCATGGGCTTGAAGCCGAGCTTGCGCGCGGATTTCGCCATGTCGGAGGCGAGCCGCTCGGCATTGCCGGATTCGGTGGCGTAGAGGATGGTCAGCGGCTCCGCCGCCTGGGGCGGCGCGGCAGGCTGCGGTGCCGCATGGGCGGCATCGAGCCCGGCCAGAAATCCAGCGAGCCAGGCGCGCTGGGTGGCGCTCGCCGGCCCCACGACCCGGTTGAGGATGTCGATCTCATCCTCGGCGAAGGGCGCGGTCTTCGGGATGGGGGAAACTTTCATCCGTGGCTCGCTTTGGGCAGCTCGGGTTGGGCGGGCTGCGTCCCGTCAACACGAATTAGAACATAATTCTCCTCGAGCGCAATAACAGCGCAATCAAAAGAATGTATTCGCATAACAGCACGACTTAATAGATCTTCTTGCTATTTTCTGTGTGAGTGGCGAAACAGGCGTTCGGACGCGCGGCGCGTTCCCGGACCGGGGCTGAATGCCCGGTCGGTTCATCGCACGTGATCTCCACGCTTCCGGTCGCCTTGTTCTTGGATTGTTCTTGCCGGCCAACGCGCGATCCGCTACTCTGGCTTGTGGGGGCCCGCATGGTGCAGCGCGTTTCTACGGTTGCATTCGAAGGCATCGAGGCGCGCGCCGTCGACGTTCAGGTCGGGGTCGCGCCCGGGCTGCCGGCCTTCATCATGAGCGGTTGTCAATGGCAATAACCCGAGCCATTGCCCGGACCACGCATGTCATTGCGTTAATGACCCAGTGACCTGACAATCCGTCGCGCGCCTACGTGCCCGCTCCGCTGGCGTTCCGCGTCGAAGCTTGCAACGGGTCCCATTTGGGCTCTGGCGACCGCCCCCGTCGATTTCTGAGGCGATTTTGAAAACGAACCGGGCCTTTAGCGGCGGCGGCTCCGCTCACGGCAGCGGTGTCTTTCCTGAGTAAGCTTGAGCCTCTCGTGGGAGCGGTCAGCCTGAGCCTCTCTGCGGTGGAGCGCGGCAGCTGTGAGCCTCTCTGTGCGCTGCGTGGTCCGGGTCCCATCGGGGCGGTTCGCGTTCCGGTGGATTGGGTCCCCTGCTCGCCGTGGTTCGCCCCGGCACCAAAGCTTACTTGCGAGATGTGCCAGGTCCCATGCTGCAGCAGTCACCCCGGCCTAAGCTATCACCAGCAACGCCAGCAAGGACGCTCGGGCAAGCTGATGGTCCGCACGCGCTAACGCGGCGGTGATCACTCCGGCAGCCCGGCTTTTCGCAGGCCCTCTTCATATCTGGCGAGGTCTTCCGGCCGGCGAAATAAATACACATCCTTGAGGTCGGAAATCCTCAGCGCTGGATTGAGCTGCAGCAGATACCTCATTGTTTTCTTCGCTTCTTCCAGCCGCCCGCTAAGCGCTCCGCTTGCCGCAAGGAGACGCAGTGCGGCCACCCAATCCTGATGATGCTCTAACGTCTTTTTCGCCCATAAGCATGCCTCGTCATAACGGCCGGCGAGAAAATGAGCGAATGCTGTCCCCACCTGCGAATGGAACAGGTACGGACCCAGCGGGTTCAGTCGCGTAGCGCGAGCGAAGTGCGTGATCGCGATGTCCGGTTCGCCGAGTAAGTTTTTCGTGATGCCACTGAATAGCCACGCGAACGCCAAGTTTGGATTGAGTAGGAGCGCCCGGTCGATCAAGGCGGCACCCGCATCAAGCTCCCCTATCACCCGGGCAAGCACGAACCCAGCCCGGGAGAGCGCAGCTGCATCATCCTGGCCCAACCGAGCCGCATGCGAAGCAAGCCGGCGGGCCTCGGCGGTCTCTTGCTCGCGGTCGATCATCCAGCTATTTGACTTGCGCCGCATAAAGCAGATCGCTGCCATGCCATAGGCGGACGCGAAATCGGGGTCGAGCTCGATGGCTTTGTAGAACAACCGCAGTGCGTCGTCGTTGGCCTCCCTGTTTTCCCACCTGCCTGGTACATCGAAAGCCGCCATCCCACGCAAGTAGTAGTCATATGCATCGAGGTTCTCGGTCGGCTTGCGTTTTGCACGCTCGATCTCGGCTTGCTGTAGCTTCGGGGAAATAGCACCCACGACGCTGGAGGTGACCTGCTCCTGTAATTCGAAAATGTCCTCAAGACGACCATCGAAACGATCCGCCCAGAGATTTACGCCCGTTGAGGCGTCAATGAGCTGCCCAGCGATACGTACGCGGTTCCCCGCCCTGCGCACGCTGCCTTCGAGCACGTAGCGCACCCCCAATTCTCGCCCAACCTGCTTCACGTCCACTGCCCGGCCCTTGTAGGTGAAGCTTGAGTTCCGAGCGATGACAAATAGGTCCCGGAAGCGCGATAGCGCCGTGATGATCTCCTCCACCATGCCATCGGCAAAGTACTCTTGCTCCGCATCGCCGCTCAGATTTTGGAATGGTAAGACGGCAATGGACGATTTGTCGGGAAGCGGTAGGACCGCCCGTCTTGCTGAGCGCGCATCACTGAGCCGTGCCCTGTAGACCCGCACCGACCGTGTTATGTTTTTGAGCTGCTGCTCGCCTGCATCCTCGAAGCCGATATCGAGCTTCCCCTGGATGTCCTCCAACACTCGACCGGAAACGCAAATGCCACCGGGCTCGGCAAGCCCCTCCAAGCGCGCAGCGACGTTCACACCATCGCCAAAGATGTCGCCACGGTCGATCATCACATCGCCGACATTGATGCCGATGCGAAACTCGATCCGCTTTTCCTGAGGCACATTGGCGTTGCGCTCAGCCATCCCGCCCTGGACATCCAGGGCGCATCGCACTGCGTCCACGACGCTGCTGAACTCGGCGAGCAATCCGTCTCCGGTGTTCTTGACGACCCGGCCACGGTGCTCAGCGATCTTGGGATCGACGAGGGAACGCAGGTGATCCTGGAGCCGGGCGTGCGTTCCCTCTTCGTCCAGGCCAGTCAACCGGCTGTAACCGGCCACATCCGCCGCTAGGATGGCAGTAAGCCTACGCTCTACGCGCTCGGCGGTGGACA
>DASWCW010000331.1:0-14200 GCA_036395835.1 Xanthobacteraceae bacterium | reverse complement strand
GGTCAAGAGCCGCAACGCGCTGATGGACGCCGCCTACGACGATCAGGTCTATGTCGACGACCGTACGATCGACAGCCACATCAAGCGGCTGCGCAAGAAGTTCAAGTCGGTGGACGACGCGTTCGATATGATCGAAACGCTGTATGGCGTCGGATATCGGTTCAAGGAGGCGTGATCGAAGACCGGCCCTGCCGGGACCGGCGCCATTGCGGTATGCTGTCGAAGCGCGCTAGGCGTAGCGTACAGGACACGGACTGACGCGACCAAGTGCTCGATCGAACCGCACTAGCATCGTCGACGATCGCCGAGGCCAATGCCCCGGCCGAGGATGCCGTCGCCTTCGAGCGCACGAACCTGCTGCGCCGCGCGTGGCAATTCTTCGTCACCCAGAGTTTCTCCAGCCTCACCCGCCGCATCCTGTTTCTCAACGTCGCCGGCCTGCTCGCGCTGGTCGTCGGCATCCTGTATCTGTCGCAGTTCCGCGCCGGCCTGATCGACGCCCGCATCCAGAGTCTGCTGGTGCAGGGCGAGATCATGGCGGCGGCGATCGCCGCGTCGGCGACGATCGAGACCAACGCCATCACCATCGATCCCGACAGGCTGCTGGAATTGCACGCCGGCGAAAGCTACGGCCCTTCCGACGAGGTGCTGTCGGGTCTCGACTTTCCCATCAACCCCGAGCGGGTCGCCCCGGTGCTGCGCCGCCTGGTCGAGCCGACGCGCACGCGCGGGCGCATCTACGATCGCGACGGTGCGCTGCTGCTCGACAGCCGCAATCTGTACGGCCGCGGCGACGTGCTGCGGTTCGATCTGGCGCCTCCGAAAGCCGAAGTTCCGGGATTGGTGGAGCGCACCTGGATCGCGATCCGGACCTGGCTCGGCCGCGGCGACCTGCCGCTCTATCGCGAGCTCGGACCCGAGAACGGCCGCGGCTACCCCGAAGTCGGGCATGCGCTCGAGGGCCAGAAGGCGAGCGTCGTTCGCATCAACGATCGGGGCGAAGTGATCGTCTCGGTGGCGGTTCCGGTGCAGCGCTTCCGCGCGGTGCGCGGCGCGTTGCTGCTCTCGACCCGGGGCAGCGATATCGACCACATGGTCGAGGCCGAGCGCCTCGCCGTGTTCAAGGTGTTCCTGATCGCGGTCGGCGTCATGGTGCTGCTCTCGGTGCTGCTCGCTGGCACCATCGCGGGTCCGGTGCGGCGGCTTGCCGACGCAGCCGAGCGCGTGCGCCGCCGCATTCGCACCCGGGTCGAGATCCCGGATTTCACCGACCGTCGCGACGAGATCGGGCATCTGTCGGGGGCGCTGCGCGACATGACCAACGCGCTTTATAGCCGCATCGAAGCCATCGAGAGCTTCGCGGCCGACGTCGCTCACGAATTGAAAAATCCGCTGACCTCGCTGCGTTCGGCGGTGGAGACCCTGCCGCTGGCCAAGACCGACGACAGCCGGGCGCGGCTGCTGCACATCATCGAGCACGACGTGCAGCGTCTCGATCGCCTGATCTCCGACGTCTCCGATGCCAGTCGGCTGGATGCCGAACTGCAGCGGCAGGAGGCGGCGCCGGTGGACCTGATGAAGCTCCTGGGCACGGTGGCGGCGGTCGCCAACGAGGTGCGACGCGACGACGGAGTTTCGATCACGCTCGCCTTCGAGGGCGGCGGCCCGCGCGCGTTCACCGTGCTCGGGCACGATTCCCGCCTCGGCCAGGTCATCGACAATCTGATCGAGAATGCCCGCTCGTTCTCCGCTCCGGGCAGCATGGTGCGCATCCTGTGCCGACGGCTGCGCAACAGCGTCGAGATCATCGTCGACGACGACGGCCCCGGGATCCGCCCCGACGCGCTCGAGCGGATTTTCGAGCGCTTCTACACCGACCGGCCGCATCAGGGTTTCGGCCAGAATTCCGGCCTGGGCCTGTCGATCTCGAAGCAGATCATCGAGGCGCATGGCGGGCGCATCCGCGCGGAGAACCGGCTGGGCGTCGCCAAGGGGGCGGACGACCTGCCGGTGGTGCTGGGCGCGCGCTTCGCGGTCCGCCTTCCGGCCATGTGATGGGCCGCGCTGCTGCTCGCTCGATCGCTCAGCGCTGCACTCTCGCGCGTGCCTGCCGGCTCGCCGCTGTCGCCTCCCCCGCTTGCGGGGGAGGTCGGCGCGCGCGCCAACCGAAATCCGCTAACGCCGATTTCGGGATTCATATTGGCCAAGTCGGAAACATCCGACTTGGCATGCGTGAGACCGGAGGGGGCATGCGGGCGCGACTGCCCCAAAAGACTCCCCCCTCCCCATCCCTCCCCCGCAAGCCGGGGAGGCAGGAGCATGGCGGCACATCCGCGGGCCCCTTCGGGGCCTCGCCTTGAACGCTTCCGCCACCGCCAATATCCACGCTTCCGCGGTGCTGGTGGGGGCGCGCGCGGTGCTGATCCGTGGCCCGGCGGGTTGCGGGAAATCGCGGCTGGCGCTCGCGCTGCTCGACGCGGCGAAGCAGGGCCTGGTGCGGTTCGCCCGCCTCGTGACCGATGATCGCGCCGAGCTCGAGCCCCGTCACGGTCGGCTGCTGGTCCGGCCGCCGGCGCCGATTCGCGGCCTCATCGAGATCCGCGGTCTGGGCATTCGGCGGCTCCCCTTCGAGCCGGTCGCGGTCGTCGGCCTCGTGGTCGATCTCCGGGCTCCCGACGCCCAGCGGCTGCCGCTCCCGCAGGCTCGGGAAGTCCTGCTCGAAGGTATTTCCTTGCCGCGCCTGGCCGTGCCATCCGAGGCCGACCCCCTCCCCCTGGTGCTGGCCGCGATGGCGATCCCGGACCCCGGATTTTAGGCCGCAGAGCGCCCCTCTTGTTGCATTGCAACTTTAGCATAAGTCCAAAGAAATCCCCTTGCGCTCGGGTTTAACATGGTCATGATTGGCGCCCTTTCGTGCGGCGCATCAAAACGGCGCCCGCGGGGAGCTTCGATGATCGGAATCGTCCTCGTTACCCACGGGCGGCTCGCCGTCGAGTTCCGTGCGGCCCTGGAGCATGTCGTCGGCCCGCAGGAACAGATCGAGGCGGTGACGATCGGCCCCGACGACGACGTGGAGCGCCGGCGTCGCGACATCATCGAGGCGGTCAAGCAGGTCGACAAGGGCGACGGGGTCGTGATCCTGACCGATATGTTCGGCGGCACGCCGTCCAACCTGTCGATCTCGGTGATGAACCAGCCTCGGGTGGAGGTATTGGCCGGAATCAACCTGCCCATGCTGGTCAAGCTCGCCAAAGTGCGATGCGAAAGCCCGCTGGCCGAAGCCGTGGCCCAGGCCCAGGAGGCCGGGCGCAAGTACATTACCGTCGCCAGCCGGGTCCTCGCTGGGAAATGAGCTCCTCTTCCGGAGCGGAGGGCGGCTGTCCCCGGCAGCAGCTGGAGGATTCCGTCGTCCGCGTGCTCGACATCGTCAATACCCGCGGGCTCCACGCCCGCGCATCGGCCAAGTTCGTGCAGACGGTGGAGAAATACGACGCCCAAGTCCGCGTGACGCGCGGTAGCGAGACCGTGGGCGGCACGTCCATCATGGGCTTGATGATGCTCGCGGCCGGTCCCGGCACCCAGATCAAGATCGAGGCTTGCGGACCGCAGGCCGCCGAGGTCATGGCTGCCCTGGAGCAGCTCGTCACCAGCCGCTTCGGCGAAGAGGATTGAAGCGCGTAGATCGCCAGGCGATATAAAGAAATCTTTATATCCAATTGCCCGGCGCCCGCGCGGCTGCTATAGGCGAGCGCCAGCTGCGCCCGAGCCAGGGAATCCCCATGAAGCCGTCGCAAAAGCCGAAGCCCCGAACCCCCGATCATTTCGTCAAGGACATGGCGCTCGCCTCCTGGGGCCGCAAGGAAATCGCCATCGCCGAAGTGGAGATGCCGGGCCTGATCGCGATCCGCCGGGAGTTCGGCCCCGTGCAGCCGCTGCGCGGCGCGCGGATCGCGGGCTCGCTGCACATGACCATCCAAACCGCGGTGCTGATCGAGACGCTGCAGGCGCTTGGCGCCGACGTGCGCTGGGCCTCCTGCAACATCTATTCGACCCAGGACCATGCCGCCGCCGCGGTCGCCGAGCGCGGCGTTCCGGTGTTCGCCCACAAGGGCGAAAGCCTGACGGATTATTGGGAATTCACGCACCGCATCTTCGAATGGTCCGACGGCGGCACGCCCAACATGATCCTCGACGACGGCGGCGACGCCACCTTGCTGGTGCACCTCGGCGTCGCGGCCGAGAAGGACCGCGCGGTGCTCCATCACCCCAACAACGAGGAAGAGGAAGTGCTGTTCGGTGCCATCGCGGCGCGGCTCGACAGCAGCCCCGGCTGGTATTCGGTGATCGCCAAGAACATCCGCGGCGTCACCGAGGAGACGACGACCGGCGTGCACCGGCTCTATCAGATGGAGAAGGACGGCCGGCTGCTGTTCCCGGCGATCAACGTCAACGATTCGGTGACGAAATCGAAGTTCGACAATCTCTACGGCTGCCGCGAGAGCCTGGTCGACGGCATCCGCCGCGGCACCGACGTGATGATGGCCGGCAAGGTCGCCATGGTCGCCGGCTTCGGCGACGTCGGCAAAGGATCGGCCGCGTCGCTGCGCCAGGCCGGCTGCCGGGTGCTGGTCGCCGAAGTCGATCCGATCTGCGCGCTGCAGGCGGCGATGGAGGGCTACGAGGTCACCACCATGGAGGACGCCGCGCCGCGCGCCGACATCTTCGTCACCGCGACCGGCAACGTCGACGTCATCACCATCGAGCACATGCGGGCGATGAAGGACCGCGCCATCGTCGCCAACATCGGCCATTTCGATTCCGAGATTCAGGTCGCGGCACTGCGCAATTTCAAATGGCACAACGTCAAGCCGCAGGTCGACGAGATCGAGTTCCCGGGCGGCAAGCGCATCATCTTGTTGTCGGAAGGGCGCCTGGTGAACCTCGGCAACGCCATGGGGCACCCGAGCTTCGTGATGTCGGCCTCGTTCACCAACCAGACCCTGGCGCAGGTCGAGCTCTTCACCCATCGCGCCAAGTACGAGAACAAGGTCTACACGCTGCCCAAGCAGCTCGACGAGAAGGTGGCGCGCCTGCACCTCGACAAGATCGGCGCAAAGCTCACGCGCATGTCGCAGAAGCAGGCGGCCTATATCGGCATCCCGATCGAAGGCCCGTACAAGTCGGACCAGTACCGGTATTGAGCAACTCCGTCCTCGTGCCCCGGACGCGGCGCAGCGCGCAAGCGCTGCACCGGCGATCCGGGGTCCATTTGTCTTTGCACAATGGGTCCCGGTTCGGGCGCACCACTTCGTGATGCACCGCGCCCGGGACACGAGGTTTGGCGATTGATCTTTCCTTGCCGCTGGCCTCGAGCGAGTGCTAAGCCCCGGCCATGACGGCGGTCCCCATCGAGAATGTCCGCAATTTCGCGATCATCGCTCATATCGATCACGGCAAATCCACCCTCGCCGACCGGCTGATCCAGCTCACCGGCGGGCTGCCCGACCGCGAGATGGTCGAGCAGGTGCTGGATTCCATGGACATCGAGCGCGAGCGCGGCATCACCATCAAGGCGCAGACCGTGCGGCTGTCCTACCGCGCGCGCGACGGCAAGGATTACGTGCTCAACCTCATCGACACGCCCGGCCACGTCGATTTCGCCTATGAGGTCAACCGCTCGCTCGCCGCCTGCGAAGGCTCGCTGCTCGTGGTCGACGCCAGCCAGGGCGTGGAGGCGCAGACGCTCGCCAACGTCTATCAGGCGCTCGACAACGATCACGAGATCGTGCCGGTGCTCAACAAGATCGACCTGCCGGCGGCCGAGCCGCAGCAGGTCAAGCAGCAGATCGAGGACGTGATCGGGCTCGATGCTTCGCATGCGGTGGAGATCTCGGCCAAGACCGGGCTCAACGTGCCGGAAGTGCTCGAGGCGATCGTGACGCGGCTGCCGCCCCCGCGCGGCGACCGCGCGGCGCCGCTCAAAGCCCTGCTGGTCGATTCCTGGTACGACGCCTACCTCGGCGTCATCGTGCTGATCCGCGTCGTCGACGGCACGCTCAAGGCGCACCAGCGCATTCGCCTGATGGGCACCCATGCGGCCTACGAGGTCGACCGCGTCGGGGTGTTCACGCCGAAGATGCAGGACGCGGAGGTTCTGGGTCCCGGCGAGATCGGGTTCCTGACCGCCTCGATCAAGGACGTCGCGGACACCCGGGTCGGCGACACCATCACGGACGATCGCAAGCCGGTCGAGGAGCCGCTGCCCGGGTTCCGTCCGGCCATTCCGGTGGTGTTCTGCGGGCTGTTCCCGGCCGACGCCGCGGATTTCGAGGCGCTGCGTGCCGCCATGGCGCGGCTGCGCCTCAACGACGCGAGCTTCACCTACGAGATGGAGACTTCGGCGGCGCTCGGGTTCGGGTTCCGCTGCGGCTTTCTCGGCCTGCTGCATCTCGAGATCGTGCAGGAGCGGCTCGAGCGCGAGTTCAACCTCAACCTGATCGCGACGGCGCCCTCGGTGATCTACAAGATGCGGCTCACCAACGGCGAGGAGATCGAGATCCACAATCCGGTGGACATGCCCGACGTCGTGCGGATCACCGAAATCCACGAACCGTGGATCCGCGCCACCATTCTCACGCCGGACGAATATCTCGGCGGCGTGCTCAAGCTGTGCCAGGACCGCCGGGGCGAGCAGGTCGATCTCAACTACGTCGGCGCGCGCGCCATGGTGATCTACGATCTACCGCTCAACGAAGTGGTGTTCGACTTCTATGACCGGCTCAAATCGGTGTCGAAGGGCTATGCGTCGTTCGATTATCACCTCACCGACTACCGAGGAGCCGATCTCGTCAAGATGTCGATCCTGGTCAACGGCGAGCCGGTCGACGCGCTCTCGATGCTGGTGCACCGCGCCCGCGCCGAGTCCCGCGGACGCGCCATGTGCGAGAAGCTCAAGGAGCTGATCCCGCCGCACATGTTCCAGATCCCGATCCAGGCCGCGATCGGCGCGAAAATCATCGCGCGCGAGACGGTGCGGGCGCTGCGAAAAGACGTCACCGCGAAATGCTACGGCGGCGACGTGACGCGCAAGCGCAAACTGCTCGACAAGCAGAAGGAGGGCAAGAAGCGCATGCGCCAGTTCGGCAAGGTCGAGATCCCGCAGGAGGCCTTCATCGCCGCGCTGAAGGTGGATGTGTGAGGCCCGCAAGGCGAACGACGCGCGGGGAAGCTCCACGAACAGCTCTTGGTACCAAAATATTTGGTTGCGGCCCGGGACAATCGTTGTTTTGATGCCCGCCGCGGAGGACAGCGGTGGCGACAGTCCTGATCCAGTGCTCCCATACCGGACGGTATCTCTCGACCGGCATCGACGTCGATCCGGACACGTTCGCGTTGCTGCCCGAGGTGGCCATCCGGATCCCCTGCCCGCACTGCGGCAGGGAGCACGCCTTCTCCAAGGGCCGGGCCATCCTGGTCGATCCGAGCCGCTGGTCGGAGAACCCCAAGGTCGAGGACTGCCTGCTCAAGGCGACCGAATGCGCCGAGCTTGCCGGCAAGGCACGGGCACGTACCCGGCGCCAGCTGTTCCTGCGGCTCGAGCAGCAATGGGTGCGACTGGCGGACGATTTCCAGCGCATCGCCGACAGGAACCGCGAGAACGGCGTGGGACCGGTCAACGCGCCGCGGCGCTGAGCTTTCCACAAAATGCGGGTCCGCGCCCGAGCTTCGGCTTGCCAATCGCCGCACGCTGCGGTTCTTGTTGGCGACCCGGCGAGATCCCGGCCTCGTGAGATCCTCAATCCGATGAACGACCTTCGCCTGATCTGTTGCTTGCTGATGGCAATCACGCTTGCGTGCTGCGGACATGCGGTCGCGCAGCAGAGCCGGCCGACCCCGCCCGAGAACGTCGGCCCGCAGGCCCCGCCCGAGGACACGAGCCCGCCGGTGCCGGCGGAGGACAAGGGCGCGGAGCCGCCGCCGATCTCGAGCCCCACCGCCCCCTCGACCGCTCCCGAAGTCAAACACGTGGCTCCGGCGGCGCTGCCGCCGCTGCCCAACCCCAACGATCCGAAGGTCGCGGCCCGCGAATTGTTCGCGCGCAAGGCCGAGCCCGCACATTTGTCGCCGCGCGTCATCGGCGGCTATGCGGACGGCTGTCTCGCCGGGGCGGTCGCGCTGCCAATCGATGGGCCGACGTGGCAAGTGATGCGGCTCTCGCGCAACCGCAATTGGGGGCACCCGAGCCTCATCCGGTTCCTGGAGCGCTACGCCCCCAAGGCGGCCCAAGCGGCGCATTGGCCCGGCGTGCTGATCGGCGACCTGTCGCAGCCACGCGGCGGACCCGCGCTCAGCGGGCACGCCAGCCACCAGGTCGGGCTCGACGTCGATGTCTGGCTTACCCCGATGAAGGATTACCTCTCGCGGGAAGAGCGCGAGACTTTCTGGGCCGCGAATTTCGTCGCCTCGGACGGCAAGGAGGTGGATCGCAAGCTGTGGACCGCCGGCCAGGCCGCCCTGATCCGCCAGGCGGCGCTCGATCCGGACGTCGAGCGCATCTTCATCAATGCGGCCATCAAGAAGGAACTGTGCCAGAAGGCCGGCTCCGACCGCTCCTGGCTGCACAAGGTGCGGCCTTGGTACCGCCACCAGGACCATTTGCACATCCGCCTGCGCTGCCCGCCCGGCAATCCGGAGTGCAAGCCGCAACCCTCGCCGCCTTCCGAAGAGGGCTGCGGCAAGGAACTCGATTTCTGGTTCACGGAAGGCGTGCTGCACCCGAAGCCGCCTTCCGGCCCGGCGCGTCAGCTCACGATGGCCAATTTGCCCGCCGAATGCCGCAAGGTGCTCAACGCGCAATGAACGGGCATGTTATCCCGGCCGAGCGACCCCGGCTTGATCCGGGGGAGCGCGAGCAGGAATCCATGGCCCGGAATGGAGATGCGGACCACCGGTGGTCATGGGTTCGGGCTCTCGCGCTGCGCGCTCGGCTGGAATGATGCCGCGAGATATTCCCCCCGTGCCAGCGCATAGGATTTCAGCATCTTGCCTTTGATCTTGCGCTCGCCGGCGAAACGCAGCCCCAGCTTTTCGGCAACGCGCAGCGAGCCGGCGTTATCCGGGTGAATGTCGGCGACGACGCGATCAAGCCCAAGTGTTTCGAAGCCGTGCCCGAGCACGGGGAGGCTCGCTTCGGTCGCAAAGCCCTTGCCCCAGGCCGAGCGCAAAAACCGCCAGCCGATCTCGATCTCGGGCCCGACCGCGTCATACGGAATGAGCAGCACCCAGCCGACGAAGGCGGCCGGCACGAGCTTGAGGACCACGTCCTGGCCGAGGAGTCAGCCGGAGTTTCTCGTTCACGATCAGTGATTTACGGACATCAGTTAGACCGAGGATTGCAGCGGGGTATCTCCTCGGGTAACTTGCGACTCTAAGTGCCCGCCAGCAGCGCCAGCACGAGGATTCCGAGCACGAGCAGCGCGACGGGCAAGGCTACGGACAACGCGCCCCGGATGACGCCCCGCAGGACCGCGGACAGGGCCAGCATGAACTAGGTGCCGGCGGCGTTGAGCCGCGCAAACCGCCGCGCGACCTCATCGGCGGACATCGGCAGGTCCCGGTCGTCCTCCGCCAGCACCAGGGCGTGGCCGTGGTGCCACGCGCGCGCTTCCGGCCCCTCCGGGTACGGGCAGCGGTCGCCGGCAACAGAATCGCGGCCTTCGTAGAAGGCCCGCCAGGTCTCGGGTGTCATGGGAAATACCTCCACTTGTCATATAGTAATTGTGCCCCGAATTAACAACAACCGCGACGCTGAACTCCAGCGAAGGCCGGTGAAGGGGCTCGGCAACCGCCGCTAGGGATGTCGTCATGGCCAGTGATAACGATCTCAGGATTGTGGGCAGCGATTCAGACCTGGCCGTGGGCGATCATCTTCAGCGCGGCTAGCTTCTTTGCAGGTGTTGCATACATTCAGATCTTGCGTCCATGGCATCGCCGCCGCAGATTAAGACGACCATTTGATGCCTATTTTGTAATCACCACACCTGGACGCTTTCGAATGGGCTATGTTGTTCAAGACGATAAGGAGCACTTTGTTAAGCAGTTAGTTGTTCCTGCGCACTCAGAAGTATCGGTTCAGATAGCATTGGACCCAAGACTAAGCTTTCTACAACGCGAGCTCTATTTTGGCTGCGATGAAAGTCTCGAAGATGAGGACAAGCCCCGTGCGACGGAATGGTTTGTTCCTTTTGTGCGCGAAGGAGCCAGGGGATCAGGGAAACCAGGTAAGGACCACCCGGGACATTACACAGATTACAATGGCTTTTATCATGTGCGAGAGGACTATCTGTACACGAAGGATGTCCGTGTGATCGGGTACAAGCTTCGAACTGGAAGGACCGGCATTTTCCCCGTGCAGATATACGTTCAAACTGATGACGTTAGAGGAGAGGCTGAACTTTCCCTCAGAGTCGAAGGGCCGCCAACGACGAGAATGCGATGCGTTGGGAGGGGGCATCGAAGATGCTTTATTGCTCCCGCAGCCCAGCCCCAATTCGGTGAGAAGACAAGCGAAGCCGCCAGCTAGCCGGGCATGGAGCCCCGTAGGAAGCCCGCTGGCGCCCGCTGTGGACGCCGCCCCGGGCGGGCAGGAAGCGGGCAGGATGATGCTCACAGATGGGGACCAGCCGCCACAAATTGGCCCAGGTTCAGCCCGCTCTTGAGATCTCGATCCTGCGGGCGTGAAAACACAGGGAAACCCCAGCAATGCCCCCCACCGACATTGCCTTGTCTGAATTCAAACAGGGTATTGCAGACGATGTAGAATGTCGGCCGCACAGGCTGAGAACGCGGCGCGATGTTCGACGGCAACGCTGCGGCGTTCGATAAAAAGTCTTTCCGACAATTGGGGGACGCAAATGAGCAAACAGGAGCAATACTCGGAAGCCAAGTCGTTGCTTCGGGAGATTCAGTACGAGCTGAATACCCAGCCGCTCACTCTCAAGCAGCGGGGGGAATTAGAGCTTCACGCCGCGCGGCTTGCTGGCGTGCTGCTTCGTCCGTGGCTCCCCGTAGACTGGAAGCGACGGCTAATCATGGCCGGCATCGTTCTGCTGGGTATCCAGCAGGCGGCGTGGGCGGACAACTATCGGCCTTTCCTGTGGTGGCTGCTGCTGCCCGCATTCTCGCCGCGCATTATGGGGGAATGTGCCTATTTCCTTGGCGCGCTGTCTCGCAAGCTTGGAATCAGCGGCCGATAAATTCGCTTCTGAGCAATGGGGGATGTGTCGTATTTCGAGTGGACGGTTGTTGTCGAACTGACAATCCCGCGCCAATCAAACGAGGACTCCCGTCATGCCGAGTTGCGACGTTTATTTAAAGCCGATCAGGTGGTCGCAACAAATCAGGCGTTACCCTACGATCAATGTCGAAGGGCCACATTTGTCGGTGACGTGCGCGACACTGGCTGATTCTGACTTGCTTTTGAGCGACGGGTACAAGCTCCGTGATTTGGAAATCGCACTCGGCATCTTGCAAGGGGAGCTTGACCCTAAACGCCGCGAGCGGCTCTCAGAGCAAGCAATAGGAGGCATTTGGTGGGTACGCGAGCAAGTGTTCGTGCACGGGTGGTTTTACTTAAAGGCAGATGATTATGCTGCGGTTTGGGACCAAGTCCGTGATGGTGGATATGTAGCCTGCGGAATCACTCTCGGGCTAAGTCCAGTTCAACTCACTGACAAGTCAGAATTTGCTTGGAGCGGCAATCCTCTTTCGATCGAAAGTGCAGACATTTATTTCACGCGCAAGCCTGCAAATCACGAGACTGTTGAAAAGCGCTCCTCCTTTGCCGCGAGCAAACGCTGGGCCGTAACTCTTTTTATCATGGCGTCGGTAGCGTGGTTCTTCCCACAATGGAACGGGCTTTTCTTTGAGGCGTCTAAAGACATTACGACGGGAGAAGGCAGGATAGTTGCGGCTGTTTTGTTTGTCGGGGGCTTGTTGCTATGGTTCTTGGGTTCACCAAGATCATCGGGCGGCGGCGTCCAAAATAACAACCGGCGGTAAATCGCACGCGGGAGTAATCCGCAAGGATCGAAACCGCTCCTCAAATCCCACCACGACGGCGACGCCCAGTAATCAGCGCTCACATGAGGGGCGGGAAAACGGACGGCGTTATCCTGTTGGACGGAAGACGGCAGAAACCCTGGAAGGCTGGCGAACTGAGGCGAACCAGCGTGGTGACCTCCTAAGCGGAGGGGCGAGGCCAGGATCAACGAGCCGAAGGCAGCCAGCCCTGAAAACGGGTAGCACGGGATCGCTCGCCGCGTAGGCGCGAGGAACCCCGTGTGCAGTGTCCAATCTTCTCCGCCCCTCCCCTTCTCCCCTCCGAATGCCTATAGTTGAAAATGGAAGGAACCCCATGAAAACCAAGGACCCGTTCCTGGCGATCTTCGAAGGCGGCGACGCCGCGCTCGAGGACGTCAACCCGTACCCGCCGGGCTCGGAATGCTGGCACGGGTGGCAACACGGCTACGAACGCGAGCACGGTCGCACGCCGCGGATTCTGGTGAGTGCCGAGCTCGTCGAGCGCTATTGGCCTAGGCTGCCTCGCTGGCGATCTTCGCGAGAATGAAGGCGGCGATCTCGGCCTTTAGCTGAGCGTCGATCACCAGACCATCGACGGTGACCTCTGTCACAACTTGAGCCGCGAGGCTGCTCGCAAGCGCGCGGTGAAGCCGCTCGACCCGGCGGGAAAGCCGCGCGACTTCGACGGCCTCGGCCGGAATCACGTCGCCCATTTTACCAGCCTGCCTCGTTCAAGTACTCGACCGCTTCCTCGATCGTGAGATCCGGAAACTGTTCGAGGACGCACCGGAGCAGGTTGGCTCGTCGATCTAAGAGCTCCTCGCGGGTCTCGCCCACGCGCACTCTCCCCGAATTAGTGGCGACGCCCTCCGGTGGCTAAGCCGGGTCACCGGCCGCGCGCCGTCGGGTCGAATCGTTCCCGAAAGACCCCTCCGACGCGCCTTAGTCGCGCGAGTTTCACGTCCACATCGGGTTTCATGCCTGCCCACTGAAGGGCCTTGATCCCCTCGCGCATGTTGCCGACGCCGCCAAGACGTCCCAGAAGCGGCGGCGGCAATCCTCAAGTGCTCGTGTCGATCCCGGCGGCCTCGTCGCGCGAGTACTGCCACTGCGCGATTAAATCAAGCCTGCCGTTCTGATCGCCGACATAGTTCTGCAGCTGCGTCGCGAGCGCGGACACACGCGCCGTCAGCATCTGCTTGTGCGCCCGCTCGCCATTTGCATCGCCGTTAGCCATCAGGTCACCTCCTGTTTGTTTTAGTTAGCGGGCGGCGGCGGGTTTGAGGCACCGCCGCCCGGCGCCATGCCGCGAGATGGGGAAGAGTCGCAGCCGGCGCTGCGCCGGCGGAGCACCGGCGTTTTCGACCTCACAAGTACCCCCGCTTTCTCTTCCATTCCATCTCGGCACGGTGCGCCGCACTCGCCTCGTTCAAATCATGATAATTTACCTTGCCTGCTTGGACCGGCCAGTCGGCGCCGGTATTAAGCGGCTTGCCGGCGTCAGCCCCGCCACGCGGCAGCGATACTCCCGGCTTGTCGGGGATCGTCGGCGTGCTGGTGTAGGGCGGATCCGACTGCGAGGCCGCGGCGCCCTTGGCCAGCCCGCGCTCGCGCCTGTCGATGTCCACATAATCGGCGGCGGCTTGCGTGAGCGCTACCTTGTCGACGCGATCGCCGAAATTGCTGAAGCAATAGTCGGGTCGCTCGACCTGACGCGCGCCCTTGAGGATGTTGGCGGCCTGGCGCTTGTGGAATTCGGCCCGCTCGTCTTCCGTGATCATCTTCGACTCCTCTCGTTTCTGAATCTTCTCAACAGGCGGGTCACCGCCCGCCAGCATCGCCCGCACCGCGCGCGCGTCACGGACCTGCGCCTTGGTGAAGCGGCCGGAGTCCATCTCGGCGTCGAACTTGCGCTGCGGCAGGCTCACGATCCGGAGCGCCTCGTCGGCTGTTCCTCGCTTCATTTCTGATTCCCCTTCATAGCCGCATAGCGCGCCTTGGCGGCGTCTCCGGCGCTATCATAAACGCGAAACGTCGGATCGTCGCCGCGCATCGGCTTGGCGGGATCAATTCCGCCGTTCGGCTTCCCGGTCGCAACCGCGTTCGCGACCGGCTTACC
>DASWCW010000330.1:0-1962 GCA_036395835.1 Xanthobacteraceae bacterium | reverse complement strand
CCGGAAATGGCAGATTTTTGTTCTCTAATTCCGGATCTGGGTGTCAAGCTCTCCACTATCATCCTCGCCGGGCCCACTGTTCTCTCCGCGGTAATAGGAAACGAGCCTTACGTCTCGCTGCACTTCCTTGGGGCCGACATCTACGCCAAGTAAGCTCGTGCACTCTCGCTTTGTGAAGAGCGCACGACCGGATTTCAAACTGAGGCACCCGGTTTCTACCTCGGCGCGGGAAACCCCGCAAACGCGGTCCAGGCACCGAAGGTGCGGTCGGGGTCGCCTCAGGGCGCCTGCTTCGCCTTGAGCGCGGCCAGACGGTCGGCAAGGCTCGCTCCCGTCGGCGCCGCACCTCCGGCCGCCGCCATCGCCGCGGCGATGTTGGGATCGTCCTTTTCGTGCGAGCTCGGCGCGAGAATCTTGGCCTTCCTGTCGGCCGCGGCCGCCGCCTGCTGATCCCTGGCGGCGGCATCGTGCATGGCCTGCAAGGCGACGTTCAACGCGTTGGTCGAATGCGTCAGGCCGGCCGCCTCGCGGGCCTGTGCGGCGCGCTGTTCCGCTATCTCCCGCTCGTGCCCGGCCTTCGCCATGTCGCGCTGCGCCCTGGTGAGGTCGGCTTTGGCGGTCTTGAGCTTGGTGGCGGCGTCGTTGTAGCTCTGCTCGAGCGATTCGAGGAATTCCTGCGCCGCCTGAGCGTCGTTTTTCTCACGGTCGATATTCGGCGTCATTTCTTCGAGCATCGACACCAACTTTTCGAGGCTCGCCTTGAGGGCCGCCTTTCTATTCGGGTCGCTTTCGGCATCCATTTGGCTCTGCAGGAGATCGGCGGCGGACATGCGCTGCTGGGAGAGCGCCACGATGGTGTCGAGCTCCTTGCGCTCCCTGTCGTAGGCGTCGCGGGCGGACTCGACCCGCCTTCCGATGAGATCGAGGTTCTGCTCCATCGTGAGGAGCTGGGCGGTGCTTGAACCCTCGGGATCCCACTTGACGATGGCGTCCAAGGCGATCTGGAACGCGTTGTCTTCCTTCACGCCGATCAGGTTGCGGATGAATGGAAATACGCTCATGGCCTTATGACCTCTGGTTCGGGGCGCTCAGATGGAACGTCGGCTGCTTCGGGGCCGACGCAGGAAGTTGTCTCCAATTCAGGCGGCCATCACGCCGGCATTGAGCAGCGCCACGGCGATCTGCAAGCCGGCCAGCGTCACGGCGGCCGCGACGTTGTCCTCCAGGACCATTTTGCGGAGGTTGTGCAGAAAAAGCGAGACGGCCGCGAAGATCGCAAGCTGGATGAGGAGCGCGACGAGGCCCCAGATGACGATATCGACCAGGCTGCCGCTCGTCGCCAGCGTTGCGGTGAGCGGGATGGCCAGTGCGATGAGCGTGCCGACGAGGACGCAAGCCGCCGCGACATTGTTCTGGGCGATGAGCTGGCGTTCGTTGAACGGCGTGATCTTGATGTAGCAGAATGCGCCCACGATGAGCAGGGCGAGCGCGGCCGCAAAATGCCCGATGAGGACGGGCAGACCGCTTTGCAGCCCGCCGAGGATCAAGCCGATGCTGGTGTTCATGATGGTCGTGCTCCATGGTTTCAGGTCAATGACAGGCCGGCCGGATTGACGTCGATGCCGGCGTAAACCGCGACCCACGCGCCCTCGGACGCCGATTCCACGCTGGCGACCAGGATGAATTCGGTCTGCGGGGCGGGATCGGCGAGCCCGGTTGGGGCGCCGTAGAGCATCATTACGCCCTTCAAGGATTCGCTGGGCTGCGCGGCCTCGAGCTTTTCGACATAGCGCAACGGCTCGACCCAGTTCGTTCCCGGGCTCCAGACACGATCGTAGAGCTTCTGGTCCTTGGTCTGGAACTGCGGCCAGCCGATCATGCCTTCGCCGGGCTCGAGCCACGCCTTCCATTCCTCGGCGCCGGCCGGCGTGACCTCGTCGATCCGCGCAAAATACCGGCATT
>DASWCW010000329.1:0-1697 GCA_036395835.1 Xanthobacteraceae bacterium | reverse complement strand
GCTGAGCGCGGCGAAGGCGCCGAGCAGCGCCGCATTCGGCAGCGGCCGGCCGACGTGCCGCAGCGCGAATTCCGTCGCCGGGACGGCGCGCGCATGTCCCGCCGGCAGCTTCGCCAGCACCGCGGCGATGTCGAGATCGGCTAAAGGCTTGTTGGTGTTGACGAGCAGATAGCCCTCGGGTCGCAGCCCCTGGAACACATCGATCGCCTTGAGCAGGGTCGGATCCTGGACGATCAGGGCGTCTGGCTCGAGGATCGGCTCGCGCAGCCGGATCTCCTTGTCGTCGATGCGACAGAACGAGACGACGGGCGCGCCGGTGCGCTCGGAGCCGAAGCTCGGGAACGCCTGCGCATGCTTGCCTTCGCGGAAGGCCGCGACCGAAAGCAGCTCGGCGGCGGTGACCACCCCCTGCCCGCCCCGTCCGTGAATGCGAGCCTGAAACATCGACGGTAAATCCGGCTGCGATCCGGCGCATCCTGCCGGTTTTCTGCGACCCGGCGTTTGACATGCGTCAAACGGCCCGGTGCCCGTCGGATCAACGCGGCGCGGCAATGCTCGCCGGCCGCAAGGCGACTGCCCAGCTTGCGCCACGCCGGCGGGGCGGGCGCGCAAGCGCATCGAGGTCGTCCTCTCCGGCGATGCCAACCAACGTGAAAAGCGCGTACCGGCGGGCGTAGGTCAGGGCAGCGCCCATGCGGTGCGGGGCCACCATGTCGCTGACCGGGCACACTGGCCATTCCGAGGCGACCCATTCGCCGGAGGAAGGGGTGAGCATGGTGGTCAGCGCAACCGAGCGGGTGGGTTGGTCGATTGCCGTGGTCTGGAAAATGGCGATCTCGTGCTTGCCCAGGGTTTTGAGCACGATCTCGAGGCCGCTCGACAGCGGGGCGTAACGGAAGGTGCGCGCCCCCTCCCCGCTCCGGTCGGCGCGGATTATCGCAGTGAGCGATTTCTCGGGGTTCGTAAGTTCCGTCTGAGCCTTGGCGTGCGCGGCGGATTGGGTTTGTTTTGCCAGATCTAACCTTTGATTGTATTGAACGTGTCGGTCAACCAACGAATCGCCCGCTTCCGGCGGGAGAACGCCCGGCGTTCGTAGCGCTCCAGAGCCTCGAGACTGGACAGCGTAGCGACAATGGAGTGGGTCTCACCCTTGCAGGATGCAGGAGCAGAGCACTCGCCCGTCTCCTTCATCCCAGCCGCGGGGTGATTCGCAGCGAATTCCGCCGCTTTAAAGTTGATGAGGGCTCGGCGATGAGCGCGAACCCGGAGCAGCTCGAACTGGGCTTCGACGGCGATACGGGCCTGCTCAATGGCAGCAGCAGTAGGAGCGGGTCCAGCCAGTGCCGCCGCCAATCGGTCTATCTCGGCAGAAACTTCCGGATCCCGCGTTACGGGAATGCCGAGTCCATGCTGCAGCGCGTTACGGGAAACGCGTGCCTTGCTCGCCGCGGTGCGAGGCCCGGTGCTGCGGCGAGCGTTCTTGCGGTTGGCGGCTATCTGGCAAACCGAGGCCATGACGACTCCTTTGTCGCGAGCACCCTGGCTGTTCACTCGCCGCTCGGCGGCGCCAACGAGAACTCCTCATCCACGATCTCGATGCCGCTACGTAATCGCCAGGAAAGACCATCGCGGTATGAGCCGATTTCCCGCAGCATCGAGCTGCGCCGCAATTCCGCGGAGGCGAGCATGTGCTCCAG
>DASWCW010000328.1:0-6608 GCA_036395835.1 Xanthobacteraceae bacterium | reverse complement strand
CAGGCCGCCTACATCACGGCGGCGCTCGAAACCGGCGATCCGGCTTTCGTTCGGGATGCGCTCGGGGTAGTGGCGCGAGCACGCGGCATGGCGAAGGTTGCAGAGGCTGCCGAGCTGAATCGGGAGAGCCTCTACAAAGCTCTGGGTGAGACCGGCAATCCTGAATTCAGCACGGTCATGCGCATCCTGCGCGCTTTGGGCCTGACATTATCTGCCCGCCCGGCCGAGACGAAGCGCACGCCCAAGAAACGCCGCGCTGCCTGAGGTGCTGTCCGCATCGTGGCGCGAGTTTTGCGGGAGCCGGCGCCGCCTATCGCCTCATGGCACCGTGCTGAAATTCAATCGGCCCAGCGGTTTCAGCGTCTTGAGGTCGTAGGTGCGGATCTCGAGCGCGCCGCCGACCTGGAGCGTGAGCACGAAGCGGTCGTCGGCGATCGCGGTCTGCACGATCTTTGCATCCTGCGGCAGCGTGAGCGTCGCTTGCGTGGGTGCCTCCTGCCTTCCCTCGCTCTTGAAAACGCGATAGCCGATGACGCCGAACACCGCGGCGATCGCCAGCGCCGTGAGCACGGTGGAGATCAACATGAGGCGGCGCACTTTGGCGATGACGCGCGCCGCGCTGGGATCCGGCGGCGCTCCTGGCGGCGCCGGTTCGCCGGCGGCCGCCGCCTCGCTCTCTCCGGCAGGCGCCGTCTCGGATAATTGCGGCGAGACCGCCTCCGGCGCGCCTTCGGGCGCCGATGGCTTGGCGCCTTCCCATGCGACAAAGTCCGGCGGGACCGGCGCGGCCTGCGAGGCGGGAGAGTCCGGCGGCGGCGCCGGCGCGGGCTCCGAGGCCGGAGGGTCCGGCGGCGAGGCGGCTCGGTTTGCTTCCGCCGCGAACGGATTTTCGATCGGAGAGGACAGAATTTCGTGCAGCCTGGCGGCGGCGTCCTCCGGCTTGGTGCCTTCGGGCTCCGCAGGCTGATCAGGTTGCTTCGAGCTCGGGTCGGCCATGGCAAAAGACGCTACGCAAACCATCGTCGTCGCGGCGAGCGAAGACGCAGAGCGGCTCGATCGCGTGCTCGCCGCGCATGCCGGGCTCTCCCGCTCGCGCCTCAAGGCGCTGATCCTCGCCGGCGAAATCGCGATCGACGGCCGAACGATCCGCGATCCGGCCCACCGCGTCAACGCGGGGGCCTCGATCGCGCTCCGGATGCCGCCGCCGGCCGACCCGATCCCCAGGGCGGAAACCATCGAGCTCGCCGTCGTCTACGAGGATGCGGAGCTGATCGTGATCGACAAGCCGGCCGGGCTCGTGGTGCATCCCGCCGCCGGGAACTGGTCCGGAACCCTGGTCAACGCGCTGATCGCGCATTGCGGGGCGAGCCTGTCCGGCATCGGCGGGGTGAGACGGCCCGGCATCGTCCACCGGCTCGACAAGGATACCTCCGGCCTGCTGGTGGTGGCCAAGACCGACGCGGCGCATCGCTCGCTCGCCGCCCAGTTCGCCGACCACGGCCGCACCGGGCCCCTCGAGCGCGGCTATCTCGCCTTCGTGTGGGGCGCGCCCGACCGGCCGAAGGGCCGGATCGAGGCTCCGATCGCCCGGCATCCCCATGCCCGCGACAAGATGGCGGTGCGGGAGGGTGGCCGGCATGCGGTGACCCGTTGGGAGGTGGCCGAACGCTATTTCGGCCCCGGACGGGATCCCGTCGCGAGCCTCCTCGGCTGCCGGCTCGAAACCGGCCGGAGCCACCAGATCCGGGTGCATCTGGCCCATATCGGCCATCCGCTGCTCGGCGACAGCGTCTATGGGCCTGGATTCAAGACCAAGGCGGCCTTGCTCCGCCCTGTCGCCCGCGACGCGCTTACCCAGCTTGATCGCCAGGCCCTTCATGCCCACATGTTGTGCTTCGAGCATCCGAAAACCCGGCACTTTCTCGAGTTCCATTCGGAACTGCCCGTCGAGCTCGCCCGTTTACGGGACAGCTTGGCCGAAAAAGGCCCGCAGAAGGCTGCCGGGATCGGTTAACCAGCCAACGAAACAATGGCTTGCGGGTGGGACTTAGCCGGCGAGTCACGTGGACTTGACCTTTGCGAGCCCTTCCGGCGGGTGCTTTTGTGGTATGTTGCGCCTGCGATCGTCTTCGCGGTTGCACAATGGCGCCTTCGGCTCGGGGAGCGTTGGCACCACCTGCCCGCCGATTTTGTTGGGGGCCTGAAATTTGGAGGGCGCTGTAATGGCCCAAACCGCTGCTTTGCCGATTTTAACGGCTGAATCCGGCCTCACCCGCTATCTCGAGGAAATCCGGCGGTTCCCGATGCTGGAACCGCAGGAAGAATATATGTTGGCCAAGAGCTGGCGCGAGCACGGCGACCGGGAAGCCGCACATAGACTCGTCACCAGCCATCTTCGCCTGGTTGCCAAGATCGCCATGGGGTACCGCGGCTATGGCCTGCCGATCGCCGAGGTGATCTCGGAGGGCAACGTCGGGCTGATGCAGGCGGTCAAGAGGTTCGAGCCGGAAAAAGGCTTTCGGCTCGCCACCTATGCGATGTGGTGGATCAAGGCTTCGATCCAGGAGTACATCCTGCGCTCCTGGTCGCTGGTGAAGATGGGCACCACCGCCAACCAGAAGAAGCTGTTCTTCAACCTGCGCAAGGCCAAGAGCAAGATTTCCGCCCTCGAGGAGGGCGACATGCGGCCGGACCAGGTGAAGCTGATCGCCAAGCGGCTCGGGGTCGGCGAGCAGGACGTGATCGACATGAACCGGCGGCTCGGAGGCGATGCTTCGCTCAACACCCCGATTCGCGAGGACGGCGATTCCGGCGAGTGGCAGGATTGGCTGGTCAGCGACGCGCCGAGCCAGGAGCGGCTGCTGGCCGAGAGCGAGGAGCTCGACAACCGCCGCAAGGCGCTCGGCGAGGCGCTCAATGTGCTCAACGATCGCGAGCGGCGCATTTTCGAAGCCCGCCGGCTCTCGGATGACCCGATCACGCTCGAGGAGCTCGCCGAGGAATTCGGCGTCTCGCGCGAGCGCGTGCGCCAGATCGAGGTGCGCGCCTTCGAGAAGGTGCAGAGCGCCGTGAAGAACCGCGTCGCCGCCATGGAAACCCCAACGGCGGTTGCGGCGCATTAGTCACTGACTCTCGCGGTCTGTCATCGCCCGGCTTGTCCGGGCGACCTAGTAATCCCCTTCCTGGCCGTGGATACTGGGTGGCCCGCCTTCGCGGGCCATGACTATGTGAGAGTTCGTGGCCGCGACTTGCCCGCCAGGGTGAACCCATGTTCGTCGTCATTTTCGAGGTTCAGCCCAAGCCGGATCTGACCGACGAGTACCTGAAGCTCGCCCAGCATCTCAAACCCATGCTGGAGAAGATCGACGGCTTCCTCGACGTCGAGCGCTTTGCCAGCGGGCGCACCGAGGGCCGGCTGTTGTCGCTTTCCACCTGGCGCGACGAGAAGGCTCTGGTCCGGTGGCGGACCCATGCCGAGCACCATCGAGTGCAGGCGAAGGGACGCAGCCAGGTGTTCGAAGATTATCGGCTGCGCGTGGGCGAGGTCACGACCGACACGCAGCCGCCCGAAGGCATCGCGATAGAGCAAACCCGGCTCGACGAGACCGCGATCGGCGCCGCCAAGGTGATGACGATCACGGAAACAATCGTGGACCCGAAGATTGCTGCCGCGCCGGACGCCCTGGGCTCACAGCTCGAAATCGGTCCCGGGACGGCGGGGCTGGTCGAGGAGGAAATGTTCGCGAGCATCTACAGCCCGGGCAAGATCGTCCTCCTCGCCTCCTGGCGCGCCGCGGCGGCAGCGCAAACCTGGAAGTCGACCGCATCGGGCGGCTTGTCGCGTCACCGTCACGTCCGCATCATCCGCGATTACGGCATGTTCGAGCGCCGCGAAGCGCCGCAATATTATCCGGAGCCGGCGCGGACGTGAGCTTCCCTCCCCTCCAGTAGGGATCTCACACCAACTCCGGCCAGGGCACGATGGTGGACTTGACGGTGCGCATCGCCATCGCGTCCGCGACGGCCCGGCCGATGCCGGCCTCGTCGAACGGATAGAGCGTCTGCATCTCGAGCCAGGGATATTTGTTCTGGCCGCGGTAGAGCATGTCGACGCCGAGCGGCAGATCGTTGCCGGTGAAACCCCACGACCCGAGCACCATGATGTCCTTGGCACAGATGCGGTGCCAGGACGTGTCGATCGAGCCCGCGTCGGTGAACTGGCCCATCTCCACATAGGTGCCGCCGTCGCGCAGAAACTCGATGCCCTCCGGTCCGGCGCTCGGATGCCCGGAGCAATCCATCACCAGGTCGGCGCCGAAGCCGCCAACGATCTCGCGCACCTTCGCGATCCGCTGCGCCGGCGTCTCGTCCTCCTCGATGTTCACGGTCGTCTCGGCGCCGAATTTCCGGGCGAGCGCGAGCCGCGGCTTTTCCGGCGCGCCGACGCAGATCACGCGCCCCGCGCCCATCTCCTGCGCCACCGCCACCGCCAGGATGCCGATCGGCCCGGAGCCCTGGATCACCACGGTATCGCCCCATTTGAATCCGCCGGCGCGGATCGCGCGGTTGAACGCGCGAATGCAGGAGGTCAGCGGCTCCGACAGCGCCCCGAGGCGCAACGACATGTCGTCGGGCAATTTGTAGATCTTGGTCCCGGGCAGCATGTCGAGGTCGACATAGACGTACTCGGCCCATCCGCCCCAGAGATGCGGCGCCTTGTCGAAGCCGAGATAGCGCCCGTAATAGACCGGGCTCAGGCATTTGTTGGCGGTCTCGGGATAATGGACGCAGTAATAGCAGCGACCGCACGGCATCAGCGGTGGGATCATCACCTTGGCGCCGACCGCGAGCGGCCGGCCCATGAAATCCTCGGTGAATTCCGGCCCCGCCTCGACGATCACTCCGCCGAGCTCGTGGCCGAGCGTGAACGGCCACGGCAGGGGTTTGGGCCAATGTCCCTTGAGGATGTGCAGGTCGGTGCCGCACACCCCGCAGGCGCCGATCTGAATGAGCGCCGCCTTCTTGGGGATGTCCGGCCACGGCACCGAGCGGATCTCGGGTGGCGCGCCCGGACCGGCGAAGGTCGCGACCCGGATGGTGTTTTGCCGCATGCCGCGCTCGCGTCTCACTCGCCCCAGGCGGCGAAGGCGTCCTTGAACGCGCGCTCGCCCGGCGTGCCCTTCTCGATCGCGAGGATCGCGCGGCGGCCGTTGTTGTAGACGAGCGGAATATCGAACCAGGAGCGCTCTTTCAGCAGCTCCAGATTGCGCTGCATGTCGCTGTCCGTCGCCGACAATCCGACCAGGAAGAATCCCGACGTGACTTTGACGGCGAGCCCGGCCAGCGGCGATCCGCGTGTCTGTTCCGCCTGCTTCATCAGGATGCCCGGAACATTGGAGATGCCGCCGAACGGAAAGTCGGCCGGCAGATTGAACATGATCTCGATGGTGTGGCTCGCCGGCAGCGCTTTGTCGGCGTTGCGACGCACCGACATCGACATGTTGACGCGGCGCTCCGGAATCTCGAGCTCCGCCTTGACCGCGAGCTCTGGCGTTTGGCCGGCGCCGGGCGACACCGCCTCGGTGCGCCAGACCACCGAACCCTCGTAGCGCTTGCCCTGCGCGTCGGCCGGATCTTCCTCGTAGAGCACCACCCGTTGGGCGACCGCCGCGATCGGGCCGCCCTCCTTGGCCCCGGGCACATTGGTCGATGAGCCCTGCTGCCCTTGGCCGACCCGGTCGGAGATCTTCGGCCGCGACGGGGTGGCCTCGCGTTGCGCCTGGGTGGCCGGGCTGCGGACGAACACGGACCGCAGGCGGTCACGCTGCCAATAGACCGCGAGCGCGATCCCAACCACGATGGACACGCCCATGAACGCCGCGATCAGCGCCCTCCCCGAGCCGCGGCGTTCGCGCTCGACCTGAGGCTCGGAGAATGGTCGGGCGTGCATCGACCGCTGCGGAGATTGAGGCAGCTCCATCCGCGGATGCGGCTCGTCCGCAGCGGGCAAACTCTCGCGCATCGGTGGCCTCGGCCCGACGCGCGGCTCGAACCGATCAGCCTCCGGATCGCCGGCAGGAGATCCGCCCCAGGACTGCCGCCGCGGCTTGGGCCGTTCCTGCGCGGGCTCCAGATCCTCGAACGGCTCGTGGGTCGGTTTGGGAGATCTCGGCGCCCGGTTCTCGGGCTCGACGACGGGCTGGATGGTCGGCGTTTCGGGGGACGGTGCAGTTTCGCCCCGCACCTCTGCGACAAGGTCACGAAAACCTTTGAGTGCCTCGGCGGCGGCAAGTTGCGAGCGCTCCCGGTCCTTGGTCCGGAATTGGCCCGCCCATTGCGCACTGCCGGAGGAAGCCCCTGCGTCGTCGCGTTTTGCCCCCGGGCCCGCAGTCGGTTTTGCCGTGCCGGGATCGGACGCGGCCACGGGCCGCGCCGCCTTCTCGTCGTCGGGCTCCGTCGCGCCCGGCTTGGTTTCGCGCGCCGGTTCCGCGAGACGCTCCTTCACGGCTGCATTCGGGCGCGGCGGCTCGGCACGCTGCTGGCGCGCCGCATCGGCCTCGACCTTGCGGATCGCCTCTTCCAGCAGGAGGCGCTCGCGGGTGATCTCG
>DASWCW010000327.1:0-8758 GCA_036395835.1 Xanthobacteraceae bacterium | reverse complement strand
GTTGTTCGCGCGGCATCACGTGCGGGTCTATCGGTTCGTGCTCCGCCTCGTCCGCGACGAGAGCCTTGCGGAGGATCTGATCAGCGAGGTGTTTCTCGATGTATGGCGGCAGGCAGGCCGCTTCGAACGACGCTCGTCCGTCGGCACCTGGTTGCTGGCCATCGGACGCCACAAGGCGCTCTCGGCGCTGCGCAGGCGGCCGAGGGAGAAGCTCGATGAGGAGACGGCGGCGGCGGTCGCGGATCCCGCCGACGATCCGGAGGTCGCGGTGCAAAAGAAGGACAAGAGCGAGATCTTGCGAGGATGCCTGAACGGATTGTCGGCCGAGCATCGGGAGATCATCGACCTCGTCTATTATCACGAGAAATCCGTGGGCGAGGTCGCGGGGATCGTCGGCATTCCGCCGAACACGGTCAAGACGCGAATGTTCTACGCGCGCAAGCGCTTGTCGGAGTTGCTCAAGGCGGCGGGTTTGGATCGGGGCTGGCCATGATGGAAGCGCGGGAGCAAAGCGAGATCGAGGCGTTGCTGCCCTGGCATGCGGCGGGCACGCTGACGGAGGCGGACGCCGCGCGCGTCGATGCCGCGCTCGCCGGCGATGACGAGCTGGCGCGCCGCTATGCGCTCGTGCGCGACGAGCTCGCCGAGACCGTGCGCCTCAATGAGGCGTTGGGCGCGCCCTCGCCGAGACCGTTCGAGCGGCTCATGGCGCGGATCGATGCCGAGCCCGCGACCGGCCGCGCCGGGCGGGCCTCGCGCGCGCTCGCCCGCCGGTTGGAAGGGCTGCTGCTGCGGCTTTCGCCGCGCGCGCTCGCCTGGTCGGCCGCCGCCGCTGCCGCCGTGATCCTGGTGCAGGCGGGCTTGCTGGCGGCGCTCTTCGTCGGCTCGAAGGGTCCCACCTATCGGACCGCTTCGGTCGAGCAGGCGGTCGTGCCGGGCGCCTATGCGCTCGTCGGCTTCGTCCCGCAGGCGAGCGCCGCGGATATCGCCAAGTTCCTGGAGACGTACAAAGCTTCCATTGTCGACGGACCGCGGGCGGGCGGTCTTTACCGGATCAGGGTCGGGGAGGGCGGCGTCTCGCGGGACGAGCTCGTCAAGATCGTCGGGCGAATGCAGCAGGAGGGCGCCGTGGTCGGCTTCGCGGCGCCGACCGATTGAGCCCAAGCGCCCGACGCGGGGGCCGGCCTGCGGCTTCGGAATTGAAAATACCGCCGGAAAGCCGCAATTTGCTGATCAGTCGGGGGTGGGGACCACGATGGACTCAGCCGAAACACCTGAAATGAGCGCGAGGCGCTGGGCCCGCGAAATGACCGCGAGGCGCCGGCCCCGCGCGCTGCGGAAATTCATCCGGAGCCGGAGCGCGGCGCTGGCGCTCGCCGCGGGCCTGCTCCTCGGCTTCGCGGCGAGGGGCTTTGCTGCCGGCCTGCTCGGCGGCTCGCAGGGCGTTTCGCTGCCCAATCTCGCTCCGCTTCCGAGCCCCGGCACCGGCTCGATCCCGGCCCCCGATTCGGGATCGGGCCTGGACACCGGGACGATTCTCGGCCCCAGTCTCGGCATTCCGCTTTCCTCTCCAACCCTGAGTCCCCTCAACGACCCGCTTGCGAGCCTTCCCGCGATCGGATCCGACCTGCCGTTGGGGGTCTCGCCGGACCTCAAGGATCTATCCAACAACGTCCGGCAAAGTGTTCAGGCGGCCGGCAATGCCGGGCGGCCGATCCGGAACGGCTTCGTGCTGCCCGCCGCCGGCGAGCGCCGCTTCGTAGCCAACGAGGTGGTGCTCGCTGTTCCCAGCATTCCCGCGCAAACCCTCGACGCGATCGCCAAGCGCCATCATCTGACTCTCGTCGGGTCGCGCAGCTTGGCGCTGACCGGGCACACGCTTTACCGCTGGCGCATCGACGACGGGCGTTCCGTTGCCGACGTGATCCGCGCGCTTGCCGGCGAGCAGCGTATTTCGGCGGCGCAGCCGAATTTCACCTTCACCCTGCAGCAGCAGCAGACCGGCGCATCGCCCAGTGCAGGCGACCCGGCGCAATATGCAGTCGGCAAGCTGCGGCTCGCCGAAGCCCATCGTTTGGCCAATGGCAACAACGTGCTGGTGGCTTTGATCGATTCCGGTATCGACGGCTCGCATCCGGAGCTCGCGGGGGTGGTCGCGGCAAGCTACGACGCGGTCTCCGAGGATGCCCGGCCGCATCCGCACGGCACGGCGATGGCGGGCGCGATCGCGGCGCACGGCAAGCTGATCGGCGTGGCGCCGCGGGTGCGGCTCTTGGCGATCCGGGCGTTCGGCGCGGGGCCGGAACAGGAAGGAACGACGTTCGGCATTCTCGCGGGGCTCGACTGGGCGGTGCAGCATGGTGCGCGCGTGGTCAACATGAGCTTCGCGGGCCCGGCCGACCCCGCGCTGCAGGACGCGCTCGCCAAGGCCCGCAAGAAGGGCCTGGTACTGATCGCCGCGGCCGGGAATGCCGGCCCGAAATCGCCTCCGCTCTATCCGGCCGCCGATCCCAACGTGATCGCGGTGACGGCAACCGACCGGAACGATCGTTTGTACGCGCAGGCCAACCGCGGCAGCTACATCGCGCTCGCCGCGCCCGGCGTCGATATCCTGGCTCCGGCGCCCAACGGATCGGTGCAGCTTGCCACCGGCACCTCGATTGCCGCCGCGCATGTCAGCGGCATCGCCGCGCTGCTGATCGAGCGCAAGCCGTCGTTGCGGCCCGATGAGATCCGCAAGATCCTCGTTTCGACCGCCAGACACATCGGGGAAAAACCGCGCGACAACGAGTACGGCGCCGGCCTTGCCGACGCGCTCGACGCCGTCTCGGCGCTGCAGCCGAAATCGGCGGAGAAATAACTCGCAATCCTGCCGGTGTTTGCTCCGCGCTCGCGATAGCGACTTGCACCTCATTCAAAAACATCGCAGCGTTCATCAAAATCCAACAACAGCGTGCGGACTGATCGATGATCGGCCCAAGCCGAATTGAAGAATCGTCGCTGCGCTATCCCGGCTGGCGTGTCGTTCTCGCCTGTTTTCTGGTGGAGATGTTTCTTTTTGGCTTCGGCCTCTACGGGCATGCGGTCTACCTGGCGGAACTGCAGCATCTGCACGGCTGGCCGACTGCTCTCATCTCCGCGGCAAGCACGCTGTCATTCTTGCTCGGCTCGCTTCTGGCGGTGTTCGCCAACGACGCCATGGTGTGGATGGGGCCGAGGCGCTGCCTACTGGCCGGGATATCGGCTCTCGCCGCCTCGACGACGCTGCTGGCGTTCACGACGGCTCCTTGGCAGCTCTACATCGCCTACATGCTCATGGCTTTCGGCTGGATGGGCATGGGCACCGTTGTGATCGCCACGATCCTGAGCTCTTGGTTCGAGCATCGGCGGGGGCTCGCCATCAGCCTGGCGTTCAACGGCGCAACGTTCGGCGGCATCGTGATTGCGCCCGTGCTCGTGTTCCTCGTGAGCGCGATCGGCTTCACCTCGGCCATGTTGACGGCGAGCGTCGCCATGGTCGCTTTTCTGCTGCCGACGGTCGTTTGCTTGATCCATGTGCCGGTGCCCGCGAAGGAATGGTCCGAATCCCGCGCGCCGAACCCATCGACCTCGGACGTGAAAGCAAATCCGGCAGGTCGGTCGCGCTGGCTGCTGTTGCGCAGCTTTGCCTTCTGGTCGATCTCCGCACCGTTTGCGCTCGCGTTGCTGGCGCAAGTCGGCTTCATCGTGCATCAGATCGCGATCCTGGAGCCGGCGATGGGCCGCTCGCTTGCCGCGTTCGCCGTCGCGGTCACGACGACCATGGCCGTGATCGGGCGTCTCTGCCTGGGTGTTTTCGTCGACCGTCTCGACCCGCGCTTGGCCACCGCGGCATCGGTCGTGACCCAAGCGGCCGCCCTCTTTGCCATCGCGCAGACGGCCGACGCGACCCTCCTGTTCGTGGCGTGCGCCGTCTACGGCTTCTCGATCGGCAATCTCATTACGCTACCGCCGCTGATCATTCATCGCGAGTTCGAGCCGGCGGCATTCGGCACGGTGCTCGGCTTGTCGACCGGGATCGGCGGCATCATCAGCGCCTTCGGGCCCGGTCTGGTAGGCCTGATGCGTGGCGCAACCGGCAGCTACGCCGCGGCCCTCGTGCTCTGCCTGACATTGAATCTCGTCTCGGCGGCGATGATACTCCTGCGCCCCCGGAGAGCGGTTGGCTGACTCGGCCCCAGGGGATGCCGGACATCCACTTGAATACGAGCCGCCGACTGCAGAAGAACATCGTCCGACTAGAAAAGCGAACGCCGGAGCGGAGGGGTCGCGAAGGCGCCCCGCCCCTGGACCTTTTCCACAAAGCTTGCGAGAAAGGCGGGCTGCAGGGGAATTGGCGCGTTCGATGGCCAACGACATCGTCCTCGAAACCGAGGGCCTCACCAAGGAATTCGCGGGCTTCGTCGCGGTCCGTGACGTGAACCTGCGCGTCGAGCGCGGCACGATCCACGCCTTGATCGGTCCCAACGGCGCCGGCAAGACCACTTGCTTCAATCTCTTGACCAAGTTTCTCAGCCCCACCCAGGGCCGCATCACCTTCAAGGGCCGCGACATTTCGGGACTCGCCCCGGCCGACGTGGCGCGGCTGGGGCTCGTGCGCTCGTTCCAGATCTCGGCGGTGTTTCCGCACCTGACCGTGCTTGAGAACGTCCGCATCGCGCTCCAGCGCAAGCGCGGCGGCTCGTTCGATTTCTGGCGCTCCAAGCGCGTGCTCGACGCGCTCAACGGCCGCGCGCTCGGGCTCATCGCCGATGTCGGGCTCGCCACGTTCGCCGGCTGGAACGCGGTGGAATTGCCGTACGGCCGCAAGCGCGCGCTGGAGATCGCCACCACCTTGGCGCTCGACCCGGAGATGCTGCTGCTCGACGAGCCGACCGCCGGCATGGGCCACGAGGACATCGATCGCATCACCGCGCTGATCCGCTCGGTCTCGGCCGAGCGCACGGTGCTGATGGTCGAGCACAATCTCAGCGTCGTCGCCAATCTGTCCCACCGCATCACGGTGCTCACCCGCGGCCGCATCCTCGCCGAAGGCGATTACGAGACGGTCTCGGCCAACCCCGAGGTGCGCGAAGCCTACATGGGGGTCGGCCATGCTTGACGGCAAGGCCGCGCCGCCGCTGCTCGCGGTCGACGCATTGCAGGCCTGGTACGGCGAATCCCACATCCTGCACGGGGCGACGTTCGAGGTGCTCCCGGGCGAAGTGGTGACGCTGCTGGGCCGCAACGGCGCCGGCAAGACCACGACGCTCAAATCCATCATGGGCATCGTCGGCCAGCGTCAGGGCTCGGTGCGGTTCGAGGACCGCGAGCTGATCGGCCGCACCTCAGACCAGATCGCCCGCACGGGGATCGCGTTTTGCCCGGAGGAGCGCGGCATTTTCGCGAGCCTCGATGTGGAGGAGAATCTGCTGCTGCCGCCGCAGATCAAGCCGGGCGGACTTTCCGTCGAGGCGATCTTCACGCTGTTTCCCAATCTCAAGGAGCGCTTGCGCAGCCAGGGCACCAAGCTCTCGGGCGGCGAGCAGCAGATGCTGGCGATCGCCCGCATCCTGCGCACCGGCGCGCGGCTCTTGCTGCTCGACGAGCCGACCGAGGGTCTCGCGCCGGTCATCATCCAGCAGATCGGCAAGACCATCGGCACGCTCAAGGCCCGGGGCTTCACCATCCTTCTGGTCGAGCAGAATTTTCGCTTCGCCTCGACCGTGGCGGACCGCTATTACATCATGGAGCACGGAAAAATCGTGGATCGGTTCGCCAATTCCGAGCTGAACGCCAAGCTCGGGACGCTGCACGAATACCTCGGCGTATAACGTGAGCACCAAACAGGGAGCAAACAGGATGAAAGGTCTTTTCAGCATTGCCGCCGTCGCCGGCGCGCTTGCCTGCGGCACGGCGTACGCCCAGACCGCCGACGACGTGACCAAGATCGGCGTCTTGAACGACATGTCGGGGCTGTATTCCGACATCACCGGCCCCGGCTCCGTCGTTGCCGCGAAGATGGCGGTCGAGGATTTCGGCGCCGCGCAGAAAGGCATGAAGGTCGAGATCGTCAGCGCCGACCATCAGAACAAGCCGGACGTCGGCACCAACATCGCGCGCACCTGGATCGACGTCGACAAGGTCGACGTCATCGTCGACGTGCCGACCTCTTCGGTCGCGCTCGCCATCAGCGAGGTCGTTCGCGAGAAGAACAAGGTGTTCCTGGTTTCGGGCGCCGCCGCCTCGGATCTGACCGGCGCGAAGTGCTCGCCCAATACGATACACTGGACCTACGATACCTGGGCGCTCGCCAACGGCACCGGCAAGGCGCTGGTGAAGACCGGCGGCGACAGCTGGTTCTTCCTGACCGCCGACTACGCCTTCGGGCACGCGCTCGAACGCGACACCGCGGCAACCGTCGAAGCCAGCGGCGGCAAGGTCCTGGGCAAGATCCGCCATCCGCTCAACACCAGCGATTTCTCCTCGTACCTGCTGCAGGCCCAATCTTCGAAGTCGAAGGTCATCGGGCTCGCCAACGCCGGGGGCGACACCATCAACTCGATCAAGCAGGGCGCCGAGTTCGGCATCGTCAAGGGCGGCCAGATCTTCGCCGGCCTCCTCGTCTTCCTCACCGACGTGCACGCCCTCGGCCTTGAGAAGGCCCAGGGGTTGCTCTTCACCGAGACGTTCTACTGGGACATGAACGACAAGACGCGCGCCTTCGCGAAGCGCTTCGCCGAGCGCAACCGGGGCATCCACCCGACCATGATCCACGCCGGTGTCTACGCTGGCGTGCTCCATTACCTTAAGGCGGTGGAGGCGCTCAAGTCGGACGACGGCACCAAGGTCATCGCCAAGATGAAGGAGATGCCGACGGACGACCCGCTCTTCGGCAAGGGCACGATCCGCGCCGACGGACGGAAGGTCCACCCCGCCTACGTCATCGAGGTCAAGAAGCCATCGGAGTCGAAGTACGCGTGGGACTACTACAAGATCCGGGCGACCATCCCCGCCAACGAGGCCTTCCGTCCCATCGACCAGGGCGACTGCCCGCTGGTGAAGAAGTAGCGTGACCATCTCGTCCCCCCTCCATCCCTCGGGAGAGAGAGGGTAGGGTGAGGGTGGGGGCGTCGCTGGGATCTGTGGCCCTGGCCCGCTGGTTTCCTCGGCTCCCGCCTCGCCGCGGGAGCGTCTCGGCTCGAACTGCGACCCTCTCCCCCGCGAGGGGGGGAGGGGGAAGTCCGCGATGAGCACCGTCTTCGGCGTTCCCACCCAGGCCCTGTTCGGCCAGCTCCTGATCGGGCTGATCAACGGCTCGTTCTACGCCATGCTGAGTCTCGGACTGTCGGTCATCTTCGGCCTGCTCAACATCATCAACTTCGCACACGGCGCGCAATACATGATGGGCGCCTTCGCCGCGTACTTCCTGCTGCAGTGGTCGGGGCTCGGGTACTGGTGGGCGCTCCTCGTGGCTCCGGTCGTCGTCGGCCTCTTCGGCATCGTGCTCGAGCGGACCATGCTCAAGCGGCTCTACCACTTGGACCACCTCTACGGCCTCCTGCTGACCTTCGGCTTCGCCCTCGTGATCCAGGGGATGTTCCGCCACGAGTTCGGCTCCTCGGGACTGCCCTACGCCATGCCGACGCAGCTCGCCGGGGGGCGGAACCTGGGCTTCATGTTCCTGCCGAACTACCGCGCCTGGGTCATCGCGTTCTCGCTCGGATTGTGTCTCGGGACGTGGTACGTCATCGAACGGACCAAGCTGGGCTCGTATCTGCGCGCCGGCACCGAGAACCCCGCGCTCGTCCAGGCTTTCGGCGTCAACGTGCCGCGCATGATCACCCTGACGTATGGCTTCGGCGTCGCCCTGGCGGGCGTCGCGGGCGTCCTGGCGGCGCCCATCTACCAGGTCAACCCGCTCATGGGCGCCGACCTCATCATCGTCGTCTTTGCGGTCGTCGTCATCGGCGGGCTGGGATCCATCATGGGGTCCATCGTCACCGGCTTCACCTTGGGCATCGTCGAGGGGTTGACCAAGTTCTTCTACCCCGAGGCTTCCAACACCGTGATCTTCGTGATCATGGCTGTTGTGCTCTTGTTCAGGCCCACGGGGCTCTTCGGGAGGGAGAAATAGGATGGCCACGGCACAGGAGGTCGCGCCCGCGCCCGTCCTCGAGACGCCAGCCGTGGCGGGACGCCACCAGATCGTGGCCTTTGCGGTCATGGTTCTCCTCCTCGGGCTGGCGCCCTTCTTCGTCTACCCGCTGTTCCTCATGAAGGCCCTCTGCTTCGGCCTCTTCGCCTGCGCGTTCGGTCTCTTGATCGGCTATGTCGGGCTCCTGTCCTTTGGCCACGCCGTCTTCCTCGGGTCGGCCGGCTACATCTCGGCGCACACGGCCAAGGTCTGGGGATGGCCGCCCGAGCTCGCCATCTTGGCGGGCACCGCGGCGGCGGGGGCTCTCGGCGTTCTCATCGGGGCGCTCGCGATCCGGAGCAAGGGCATCTACTTCGCCAACATCACCCTCGCCTTCGCGCAGATGATCTACTTCTTCTGCCTCCAGGCGCCTTTCACGCATGGGGAAGACGGCATCCAGGCGGTGCCCCGCGGAATGTTCCTCGGCGTGCTCGACCTGCGTCACACGCTCACGATGTATTTCGTCGTGCTGGCGATCTTCCTGGCTGGCTTCCTCGTGATCTACCAGGTCATCCACTCGCCGTTCGGTCAGGTGCTCAAGGC
>DASWCW010000326.1:0-12466 GCA_036395835.1 Xanthobacteraceae bacterium | reverse complement strand
CCTGTGGGCGCGCAACACCTCGGATGCGGGGCGCATGAAGCAGCGGCTGATGGAGCTGTACTTCTCCGCAGGCGCCGACCTGACCGACGTGGAAGTGCTGGTCGGCGCCGCGGTCGACTGCGGCATGGACGGCGAGGTCGTACGCAAGCTGCTCGAGAGCGACGCCGACGTCGAGCGCGTCGAGCGCGAGGCCCGTGCCGCCAAGGAGGCCGGCGTCGACGGCGTGCCCTGCTTCATCTTCGGCAACGTGCTCGCGGTCTCAGGTGCGCAGGATCCGGCCTATCTCGCCGACGCGATGGGACGCGCGGCAGCTGAATATGCGAAAGGCGCCGCGCGGGCCGTTTCCGAGGCAGAAATGCCGTCAGGCTGACTCTTGTTCATGATTTTTTAGCGCAGGATCAAGGATTTAAACCATTTCAATTCGTCAAAATACTGCTTAGGCTTGTCCGCTTCCCAAGCGTTTACAATCTATGATTTTAGCCCCGTTCGCTCAGCGGAGCGAAACCCGCCGGGCCTGTGGCCGCCTAGGACGCTCAACCCACCCTACGATACCGGAAGCTCATGCCGCCTTGGCGGGCTCGGCGATGCGCGCGAGGTTGCGCAAGATGCTGGTGGCGCCGTCGAGCCGCTGCTCGGGCCGCTCCCATTCGTCGAAGAACACCACCTTCATGTCGGGCCGTACGCGAGCGTGGTCGTGCTCGCCGATGAACCGGATCAGTGCGTCGGGATTGGCAAAGCTGTTGTCGCGGAAGGCGATCACCGCGCCCTTGGGCCCGGCCTCGATCTTCTCCACATTGGCCTGGCGGCACAGCGCCTTGATGGCGACGATCTTCAGGAGCTGGCGCACCTCCTCCGGGACCGGGCCGAAACGGTCGGCGAGCTCGGCCCCGAACGCGTCGATCTCGCGCTCGTCCTCGATCTCGGCAAGCCGGCGATAGAGCGTGAGCCGCACGTTGAGGTCCGGGACATAATCCTCGGGGATGAGCACGGGCGTGCCGATCGTGATCTGGGGCGACCATTTTTCCGGGGCCGGCGCCGCGATGCCGGCTTTCAGACTCAGCACCGCCTCCTCCAGCATCTGCTGATAGAGCTCGAAGCCGACCTCCTTGATGTGCCCGGACTGCTCTTCGCCCAGCAGATTGCCGGCGCCGCGGATGTCGAGATCGTGGGAGGCGAGCTGGAACCCGGCGCCCAGCGTATCGAGCGATTGCAGCACTTTGAGCCGGCGCTCGGCCTGCGGCGTGATCTTCTTCGCTACCGGCAAGGTGAACAGCGCGTAGGCGCGGGTCTTCGAGCGCCCGACCCGCCCGCGCAGCTGATAGAGCTGGGAGAGGCCGAACCGGTCGGCGCGAAAAACGATCAGCGTGTTGGTGGTCGGGATGTCGAGGCCGGATTCGATGATCGCGGTCGACAGCAGCACGTCGTATTTGCCGTCGTAGAACGCCGACATCACGTCGTCGAGCACGCGCGAGGGCATCTGCCCGTGCGCCATCGTGGTGCGCGCCTCCGGCACGTTGCCGTCGAGGAACTCCTTGGCCTCGGCGAGGTCCTCGATGTGCGGGCATACGTAGAAGGCCTGGCCGCCGCGGTAGCGCTCGCGCAGCAGCGCCTCGCGCACGACCAGCGGGTCGAACGGCGAGACGAACGTGCGCACCGCAAGGCGGTCGACGGGCGGCGAGGCAATGATCGAGAGCTCGCGCACGCCGGTCAAAGCCAATTGCAGCGTGCGCGGGATCGGCGTCGCGGTCAGGGTCAGCACGTGGACCTCGGCGCGCAGTTTTTTGAGCTTCTCCTTGTGCGCCACGCCGAAATGCTGCTCCTCGTCGATGACGACGAGGCCGAGATCCTTGAACCGCACGTTCTTGCCGAGCAGCGCGTGGGTGCCGATGGCGATGTCGAGCGTGCCGTCGGCGAGCGCCTGCTTGGCCTTGGCGAGGTCCGCAGCGGAGACGAGGCGCGAGAGCTGCGCGACGTGGACGGGGAAGGCGCGGAAGCGGTCGGTGAAGGTCTTGGCGTGCTGGCGCGCGAGCAGCGTGGTCGGGACCACCACGGCGACCTGCTTGCCGTTCATCACCGCGACGAAGGCCGCGCGCAGCGCGACCTCGGTCTTGCCGAACCCGACGTCGCCGCACACCAGGCGGTCCATCGGGCGGCCGGCGTCGAGATCGTCGAGCACCTGGTCGATCGTGGCCTGCTGGTCCTCGGTCTCCTCATACGGGAAGCCGGCGCAGAACTCGTCGTAGAGCCCGTGCCCGATCGTGAGCCGCGGCGCCTCGCGCAGCTGCCGCTCGGCCGCGACCTTGATCAGCTCGCCGGCGATCTCGCGGATGCGCTGCTTGAGCCGCGCCTTGCGCGCCTGCCAGCCGCCTCCGCCGAGCCGGTCGAGGTCGACGCTCGCCTCCTCGGTTCCGTAGCGCGACAACAGCTCGATGTTCTCGACCGGCAGGAACAGCTTGTCGCCGCCCGCATAATGGATCTCCAGGCAATCGTGCGGGGCGCCGGCGGCCTCGATATTGCTAAGGCCGGCGAACCGGCCGATGCCGTGGTCGATGTGGACGACGAGATCGCCGGCCGTGAGGCTCGTCACCTCCGCGATGAAATCGGCGGCGCGCTTGCCGCCGCGCCGCGGCCGCACCAGGCGATCGCCGAGAATGTCCTGCTCGCCGACGACCGCGAGCTCGGAAGTTTCGAACCCGGCCTCGAGCCCGAGCACCGCAAGTCCCGCTTCGGACTTCGGCCTCCGCAGCGCATCGGGAAAATTCGCCACGTCAACGAGGTTGACGAGCTCGTGGTCGGCGAGCACGTGGCGCATGCGTTCGCGCGCGCCCTCGCTCCACAATGCGATCACGACGCGCTTGCCGCCCGCCTGCAGGGCGCCGACGTGGGCGGCAACGGCGTCGAACAGACTGCCGTGGGGCTCCGCGCGCTCGGCGGCGAAATTGCGTCCCTGTCGCGTACCGATCTCGACGGTAGCGCCGTCGCCGCGTTCCGGGACCGAGAACGGCGTCAGCCGGGCGAGCGGCACGGACCCGAGCCGCTCCGTCCATTCGGATTCGCTCAAATAAAGCCGGTCCGGCGGCAGCGGCTTGTACGGCGCGCCCGCGGCCTTGGCATCGAGCGCGTCGCAGCGGGCCTGATAATAATCGGCGATCTGCGCGAGCCGCTCCTTGGCCGCGTCCTCGACCAGCGGATCGAGCGCGACCGCAGAGCCCGGCGCGTAGTCGAACAACGTATCGAGCTTCTCGTGGAACAGCGGAAGCCAATGCTCCATGCCGGGATAGCGGCGGCCTTCGCTCACCGCTTCGTACAAGATGTCGTCCGGCGGGGCGGCGCCGAACTCCTTCGCATAGCCCTGGCGAAAGCGGCGGATGGTTTCCGGCGCGAGCTGGAACTCGCTCATGGGCACGAGGTCGAGCGCGCGCAATTGCCCGGAGCTGCGCTGCGTCTGCGGATCGAAGCTGCGGATCGATTCCAGCGCGTCGCCGAAGAAATCGAGGCGGACGCCGAGCTCCATGCCGGGCGCGAACAGATCGATGATGCCGCCGCGCACGGCGTATTCGCCGGCATCGCGCACGGTGGACGCGCGGGTAAAGCCGTTGAGCTCGAGCCAGCGCACCACGCCGTCCATGGCGAGCATATTGCCGGGCGCGGCGGAGAGCGATTGCGTGGCGACGAGCTCGCGCGGCGGCACCCGCTGCAGCGCGGCGTTGACGGTCGTGAGCAGGATCGAGGGACCGTGGCGTTTGGCGCGCGCGAGCCGCGACAGCGCGAGCATTCGCTGCGCGACCGCACTCGGATGCGGCGACACCCGGTCGTACGGCAGACAATCCCAGGCCGGGAACTCGAGCGCGGAAATTTCCGGGGCGAAGAATTCGAGCGCGCGGCAAAGCTCGCCCATGCGCGGCGCATCGCGGCAGACCATCACGAGCGAAGTTGCCGGCGCATCGGCGCGCGCCGCGATCGCGCGCGCAAGATCCGCCACGACCAGCGCCGCGGCCCCGTCCGCAACGCCGGCGAGCGTGAGCGGACGCCTCGGCTGCAGCAATTCCGCCGGTGAACGCGCCATCAGCGCTCCGTGCCCGATGTGTGGTGAAACGCGCGCAGCCGCCGCAGCACGGCCCCGTCATGTTCGGCCGGGATTTTTTGCTCGCCCGTGACCCAGGCCAGCAGCTCCCCGTCCGGCAGCTCGACGAGGCGCTCATATTCGTCGAGCTCCGCCTCGCTGAGCGTGGCGATCTCCGCATCGGCGAACCGGCCCATGACCAGATCCATCTCGCGCATGCCGCGATGCCAGGAGCGGAACAGCAATTTGCGGCGGCGAAGGTCGAGCCCAGCGCTCGACCGCGTCGATCCGGTCATGAGAAATCCTCAACGCCAAAAGCCCGGACGGGCCGGGCGTGGCTTATATAGGCGCGTCCGGGGCGCGTGTCAGCGGCGCGCACCGGCGAGCGGACTTGTCGTGCGAACGCCTGACTGCGATGATCATGACTTTACCGGGAAGCGGCTGCGGGTGCTCATGTCGATCGGGATATGCTGACAGGAAACAGGGGGACAACCGTGACCAAGCGCCAGTTTCGATATCACGTGCTGAGCGTGATCTTGCTGTTGGTATTGGGTTCAATGCCTACCTCGAGCGGGCGGGCGCAAGCTCCTGCCCTGCCGCCAGAGCTCGAGAATGTGCGCGCCGCGTTGGAAAAATACCAAGACCCATACGTCGCCGTCCGAGATGGGTATTTTTCCACGTTGGGATGCGTCCACTATCCGCACGGCGGAGGTCACGGGCGGGTCCCCTATCCCGCCGGGGGCATGGGAATCCATTTCCTCAATCCGCAGCTGATCGGCCCCACTCCAGACCCAATGCGCCCCGCGATTCTTGTCTACGAGCCGAACGGCGACAAGCTGAAGCTCGTGGCGGTGGAGTGGTTCATACCGCTGGAGACCGGCATCAAGGAGCGGCCAGTGCTGTTTGGTCAGGCGTTCGATGGGCCGATGGAGGGGCACGAGCCGCTCATTCCACTGGCACTGCATCATTACGACTTGCATGCTTGGCTGTGGAAGGCGAATCCAGCCGGTCTCTTCAGCCCGACAAACCCCACGATCACCTGCACGGGTTACGGCTACTCGCTTGCGGAGGACTCACCCCATCTCGTGTCTCATCCGCAGCACTGAGTTGAAGCTCGAGCGCCGGGGCCCGTCCGCCACGTCGGCGTGGCTTATAGTGGCGCCCACGCGGCGCGTGTCGGCGGCGGGCGCGTCTTGCCTCTTGATTCCATCCTTTCGTCCGCGGATATACGAAATCAGTGGAACGACGGACGGCGGCCGGGTGCCGCGTCGAGAGAGACCATGACCAATTTCACTCCGCTTTCCGCGGCGATCGGCGGTGCGCTGATCGGGCTCGCCACCGCGCTGTTGATGCTGCTCGCCGGCCGGGTCGCCGGCATCAGCGGAATCCTTTCCGGTTGTCTGGCGAGGGGGAACGGCGACAGAGCATGGCGGCTGGCGTTCCTCGGCGGGCTGATCCTGGCGCCGCTCACCGGCGCCGTCGTGGGCTACGGGCTGGCCGCGCCGCAGATGCCGGCGAGCTATGGCGTGACCGTCGCGGCGGGGCTCCTCGTCGGCTTCGGCACCCGCCTCGGCGGCGGCTGCACGTCCGGCCACGGCGTCTGCGGCATCGCGCGCCTTTCACCCCGCTCGATCACGGCCACCGCCGTGTTCATGACGACTGCGATCCTCGTCGTGACTTTTACGCGACACGTGCTCGGAGGTTGACATGCTGCTGATCGCCAGCCTCGCGTGCGGCTTCGTCTTCGGCTGGGGCCTGCTGATTTCCGGCATGGTGAACCCTGAGAAGGTCCTGGGCTTCCTCGATATTTTCGGCGCCTGGGATCCCAGCCTTGCCGCCGTCATGGCTGCTGCGCTCGCCGTATCGAGCGCGGGCTATCTGCTCGCGGCGCGACGTCCTCCATTGCTTGCGCCGCAAAGCGGGTGGGCGAGCAAGCGCGCGATCGATCGTCCGCTGATCGTCGGCTCGGCCCTGTTCGGCGTGGGCTGGGGCCTTGTCGGATTGTGCCCGGGCCCGGCGATCGAAAATCTGGCAACGCTCTCGCCGCACGTCATCGTCTTCGTGGTCGCGATGGCCGGCGGAATGGCGTTGCACGATGCATGGCAGCGCCGACAGCTCGCGGCGCCACGCGTGGGCGCTGCCATGGCGATCGACGGGTAAATCAGCCGGCGCGCGGCGTGAGCAGCTCGGGCTGCCTGGGCCCGCCGTGCCAGCTCGGAAACTTGGATCGATCGCGCTGGCGGATGGCCATCACCGGGCCGCATCGTCGCCACAGTGTTGCCCGGCGGATCGCTATGGTTCGCTCCCGATCGGCGGGGCACCGCCGATCGGGGCATCGGCCAGCAACTTGGGGGAACCTGCCGAGACAAATCCGAAGCAAGCCGAAGCGCTACGCGTCGGATCGATCGAGGCCCGTACCGTCCACTTGGGGGCCATTTGCTCCGCGAAGCACGCCGCGGGCTCGCGGCGCAGAGCCATCGGGATTCCCGGTGGCTCTTTCGCTTTCGGAGCGGAATTCTCCGCCGCCCGGGAAGGCAGGTCCGGTCAATCGAGACCTATGCTCGGCGGTGCTGCGCGGCGTCGAACCGACGCCGCGCAGCCTCGATGGCCGCGCGGTTGTGTCGGGCCCACAGACCGAGACCGCTCACGGGCTCGAGCAAGGAATGGCCGAGCTCGGTGAGCTCGTAATCGACGCGCGGAGGAATGGTCGGAAACACCGTGCGGGTCACCAGCCCGTCGCGCTCCAGGCCGCGGAGCGTCAGGGTCAGCATCCGCTGCGAGATGCTGCCGAGCGCGCGGCGCAACTCGTTGAAGCGTTTGGGCCCCTCCCCCAGCACGCCGACGACCAGCACCGTCCATTTGTCGCCGATCCGCGCGAGCACCTCGCTGACCGCGCGGCAATCCTCGGCCACCTCCAGGTTGCTCGGTATCAGCGGTGTGCCTGCTTGCGCTCGGCTCGCGGTCATCTATCTAGCCTCGGTATCAAACCATAACCGAGGCTAGGCTTCCCCGGACGCAAAGGTCAACATCGCCGACCGAGCAGAGGCGTCAACGGAGAGATCATCATGTCGATTCGGCCCGTGAAGCGCATCATCCAGTCCAAGCCCGCGATCGAAGGCGCCGGCGTGAAGCTGCGGCGCGCGTTCGGCTTCGGCGAAACGAGCGAGTTCGATCCCTTCCTCCTGCTCGACGACTTCCGCAACGATCGCCCGGAGGACTATCGGGCCGGATTTCCGTGGCACCCGCACCGCGGCATCGAGACGATCACCTATGTGCTGGCGGGAAGCGTCGACCACGGCGACAGCCTGGGAAACCGCGGCAAGCTCGGCGCCGGCGACGTGCAATGGATGACGGCCGGGCGCGGCATTCTCCACCAGGAGATGCCGCAGGGCGACCCGCAGGGCCGCATGCACGGCTTTCAGCTCTGGGCCAACCTGCCCTCGTCGCTGAAGATGACGGCACCGCGCTATCAGGACATCAAGGCCGCCGAAATTCCGGAGATCGTCGATGACGACGGGACCCGCGTCCGGGTCGTGTGCGGCGAGTTCTGGGGCCGGCGCGGTCCGGTCGAAGGCGTCGCGGCCGATCCGCGGTATCTCGATATCTGGGTCCCGCCGGGCCGGCGCAAGACCCTGCCGGTCGAGACCGAGCGGCACGCCTTCGCGTATGTGTTCGAGGGCTCCGGCACGTTCCGCGCCGCCTCGGAGCCGTTCGGCGTGTTGACCGAAAAGACCGCGGCCGGAAGCGAGACTCTCACCCGCGAGCAGACCGGAAATCGCTCCCTCGTGCTGTTCGATCGCGGCGACGAGATGACGGTCGAGGCCGGCGAGGAAGGCGTGCGCTTCCTGCTGGTTTCCGGTAAGCCGCTCGAGGAGCCGGTCGCGTGGTACGGTCCGATCGTGATGAACACCGAGGCCGAGCTGCAGCAGGCGTTCACCGAGCTGCGCAACGGGACGTTCATCAAGCAAAGCTGAACGCTCCTCGCCTCAAACCGCGAACACGGGAGAATGCCATGAGCTGGATGCCCGCGAAGGACCCCGTGCTCGGCGACAAGCGATCCTGCGATGCGCTCGAGCTGATCATCGTTCCGCGCGTGCGCGACCTCGGCGACGGTTTTTCCGTGCGCCGCGCGCTGCCGCACGGCAGACGCCAGATGGTCGGGCCGTTCATCTTCTTCGATCAGATGGGACCGGTGCAGTTCGTCGCGGGACAAGGCATCGACGTGCGCCCACATCCGCATATCGGGCTTGCGACCGTCACCTATCTGTTCGACGGGCGCATCATGCATCGCGACAGCGAAGGCAATGCGCTGGAGATCACGCCCGGCGCCATGAACCTCATGACCGCCGGGCGCGGCATTGCCCATTCTGAACGCAGCCCTGCGAGCGCGCGGCAGGGCACCGAGGGCATGTTCGGAATTCAGAGCTGGATCGCGCTGCCGCAGGCGCACGAAGAGACCGAGCCGTCTTTCCAGCATTTCGACGCCGCGACCCTGCCGATCGTCGAGGACGGCAACCTGCGGGCCCGCGTGATCGCCGGATCGGCGTTCGGCAGGAAGTCGCCGGTGGGTATGCTGTCGGATTGGCTCTACGCCGAAGTATCGCTCGCGGCGGGTGCCAGCGCGCCGCTCGATCCCGATCAGGAGGAGCGGGCCATCTATGTGGTCGAGGGCGAGGTCGAGATCGCGGGCGAGAGCTTCGAAGGGCCGCGGCTTCTCATTTTCCGCCCGGGCGACCGCATCACGGTACGGGCGACGCGGCCCGCGCGCCTGATGTTTCTCGGCGGCGCGGCGCTGGAGGGCCCGCGCTACATCTGGTGGAATTTCGTCTCCTCGCGCAAGGAGCGGATCGAGCAGGCCAAGGAAGACTGGAAGACGGGACGATTCGCGCCGGTGCCGGACGAAACCGAGTTCATTCCGCTGCCGCAAGACTAGAGCATCCGCTCGAAGCGAGATTCGGATGGACAGGATCATCGACGTCTGGATGCAGCATCCGACCGAGCATTTCTCGGCCCATGAGATGTTTGATTCGCTGCGCCGCTGGACGGCGAAAAGTCCCTGGCCGTCTGCCGTGACGCCGGAGACGACCATTGCCGCCATGGACGAGGGCGGTGTCTCGATCGGACTCGCAGCGGCATGGTGCGGCCCCCGTGGCTGGATGATCTCGCATGAGGAGGTCGCCTCGATTGCCGCGGCGTATCCGCGGCGCATCGTGGGGGTGGCGAGCGCCAATCTCGAGAAGCCGATGCAAGCGGTTCGCGAGCTGCGCCGCGCCGTCAAGGACTTGGGCTTCCGGGCGCTCCGGATCGTGCCGTGGCTTTGGGGCTTGCCGCCGAACGATCGACGCTATTACCCGCTGTACTCCGAATGCGTGGAGCTCGGGATTCCGTTTTGCACCCAGGTCGGCCACACGGGGCCGTTGCGCCCCTCGGAGACTGGGCGGCCCATCCCCTATCTGGACGAAGTGGCACTCGACTTTCCCGAGCTGGTCATCGTCGCCGGCCACATCGGCTATCCGTGGACGCAGGAGATGGTCGCGGTCGCCACCAAGCACGAGAACGTCTACATCGACACCTCCGCCTATACGGTGAAGCGATATCCGCCGGAGCTGGCGCAATACATGAAAGGCCGCGGCAGGAGAAAGGTGATGTTCGGAACCAATTATCCCATGATCACCGCCGCCAAGGCGCTCGATGGCCTCGACGATCTTGATCTCGATGCGGACGCGAAAGCGCTGTTCCTGGCCGGGAATGCGGCGCGCGTATTCGGGCTGGAGGCGCCGCGGTCGGGCTGACGTCATCGTCATCCTGTCTTCCGGGAGACAACCGCGGATGGCCCAGGAAACCTATCCGTTCCGAAGCTCGGAAGACGAGCGGCGAAGGCTGATCGCGCAAGACGGATTGGTCGCCGCATCGACGCAGCGGCTGTTCGAGAAAGCCGGCATCACGTCGGGCATGCACGTCCTCGACATCGGGTCGGGCGCGGGCGACGTCGCCTTCCTGGCGGCGCGATTGGTGGGCCCGCAGGGCAGCGTGATCGGGATCGATCGCGATCCGACCCAAGCGGCATTCGCCGCGCAGCGCGCCGCGACGGCCGGCTCGACCAACGTGCGGTTCATGACGGGAGATTTCCGCGAGGTCGAGCTCAGTCCGGCCGTCGACGCGATCGTCGGCCGGCTCGTGCTCATGTATGCGGCGGACCCGGTCGAAGCGCTGCGGCGGGCGATGCGCAATCTGCGAACGGGCGGCGTGATCGCGTTGCAGGAATCCGTCGTCGACTACGACGGGCCCGTCCTCATCGAGCCGGCCGATTGCCTCGCCGCCAAGGTCGTGGATTGGTTCCGCGCCGGTTTCAAGCACGCCGGGGTGCAGGCGCGCATGGGGATGCGATTGTTCGGGTTGATGCGCGCGGCAGGCTTGCATCCCTCGACCGAGATCGAGATGTCGGTGCCGATCCAGCAGGGGCCCGACGGCGCGCTGTTTCGTATCCTGACCGCGCTGGTCCGCTCGCAAATGCCGGCTATCGTCGCGAGCGGAATAGCCTCCGAGGCGGAAATCGACATCGACACGCTCGAGCAGAGATTGATCGCGGAGGCTCCGGCGCACGGCGTCGTCGGCTATTTCAACTCAGGCCACGTCGGGGTCTGGGCACGAAAGCCTTGAGGCAAGATCGTCGACCGTCGCTCATGGATTTTCCGGAGGCGGGACCGGCAGATTTGCGCTGATTCCTGCCACGATCGCCAGCAACAACGAACGCGGCAGAAACCGCGGAGCGGTGGCTGCGATCTTGTTGACGGCTCCAGGAACGATCAAACGTCGGCCCCGCATGAAACCGTCGTACGCGGTTCGGGCGGCGCGCTCGGCCGAGCGCATGAACATGCGCGGCAGCCTGTTCCCGGCCACCCCGGCCTGTGCGAAAAACTCGGTCCTGAGCGGTCCCGGACAGAACGCGCTGACCTTGACGCCTCTCGGCGCGAGCTCCCGATGCAGCGCCTCGGTGAACGACAGCACATAGGCCTTGCACGCGAAATAGACCGCCATCCTCGGTCCGGGAAAGAAGCTCGCCAGCGATGCGACATTGAGCAAGCCGCCGCGGTGCCGAGCCATCGTGTCGATGAAGCGCAACGACAGCTCGGTGAGCACGCGGACGTCGAGGTCGATCATGGCGAGTTGCCGTTCGAGATCGAGCTCCGCCGCGGATCCGAACAGGCCGAACCCGGCATTGTTGACGACGATCGCCGGTTCGAGGTCACGCCGCGCCAGTTCGCCGGCGATCTCGGCCGCTGCGCCGCCGCGCCCGAGGTCCAGCGACAACACGTGAGGCCGCCGACGATCGCCTGCGGCAATCGCGTCGGCCACCCCGTCGAGCTGCGCTTGCCGCCGAGCCACCAGCACGAGCTCGTGGCCGTGCTCGGCAAACACGCGGGCAAATGCCGCGCCGATGCCGGAGGACGCGCCGGTAATCAACGTCACAGGTTTCGCGATGGCGTCGCTCCAGACCATTCAAACGCTTCGAAGTCGGCCACGCAGGCCGGGTTTTTGCGCATTCTGCCCGACCGCAAGCGCGATTCACTTCAGCTCGTCCGCCACGGCGCCGTTGAGCAATTGCTCGAGCCGCGCCAGCGCCCGCGCCATCGTGGCTCCGTCCAAGGCACGATGGTCGTAGGCCGCACGAAACACAACAGCCCCGTCGTCCGATATTCTTCCGTAATACAGGGTGACCGTCGCCGGAAACAGCGGCCGAAGCGATTCGGTGCCGAGCGGGGACAGATCCGTGAAGCAGAACGTGCCGAAATAATTCGGCCGTTGCCTCGCGACGTTCAGCCCGAGCCACATCAGCAATCGTCTCAAGACCAGCGGTAGGCGGGCGACCAGCAGCGCACGCCGAAATTCCTTGACCTCGCCGACGGGCGCGGTCCGGGCGTAGTGGATCGCTTCGTCGATCTTCGCGATCGGCAGATGTGCCGGACCTCTGATGCGCATCACCAGCACCGCGGGTTCGGCGTCCACCGAGCGCTCCACCGTGAGCACCGCCACGCTGTCCCGGTACTCATAAAGATGCGGCCACGGAAATTTGAGATAGACACGCCGCAGCTCGGGAAACTCCTGGGCCGCCAATGCAAATCCCTTGAGGAACAAGGCTACCCACGACGGCCGAACCGCACAGGCAGCCCGCGCGGCTTTCAGCGGACCGAGATGCATCTGCCGCTGCACCGGCAAGATCGGCATTTTCGATGCAAACGACAGCAGGTCGGAGACCAGTCGCCTGGGCAGCGAAAGCGGAATGGATCGTCCCCGCATTCAGCGCTCCCGCTCTAGTGGATCCACGGGATGATGCGCCGGGTTCGGGCCATGTAGGCTCGATATTCCTCGCCGAAGGTGTCGAGCATGAGCTGCTCCTCCCGG
>DASWCW010000325.1:0-11209 GCA_036395835.1 Xanthobacteraceae bacterium | reverse complement strand
ATGATGATGCTTGCCATCGAGCCTTCCGGGGCCGTCGAGATGTTTGCTGAAACTCGCAGGATTCCGACCCTTTAGTCCGTTGCGCGGGTCGCCGGCCGAGCGCGATGCGCTGCTAGAATTGCGGCGGCACCGTGATGATCGAATAGCGTTCCGGCTTGCCCGCGCGGCCGAGATAGCTCCGCGCGATTTCGACTTCGATGCGTCTGCCGCCGGATAGCCGCGACGCGAGCGCATCGGCGGCTTTCAGGCACGCTGTCTCCTCGCTCGCACAGACGAGGGCGATGCCCTGCCGGGCGATGCGAGCCTCATCCGCCCACGGCGTCTGCCGCGGATCGAGCACGTCGAAGGTCGACGGCCGGTCCGACAGGTAGAACGCCACGCCGTTGCCGAGATTGGTGTCGCTGCCGACGAGCCGCATCGGCTGCGGGGTCGTCGCACGCCAGGCTCGGTCGACGGCCTCGGCGACCAATCGATAATGCACGGCATGGTGGGGAACGCCGTTGCGATGGATGATGTAGGCGATCGCCGGAGCGGCCAGCGTGGAGAGCACCGGCACCGCAATGGCGACGCCGAGCAGCACCGGCAAGGCGCCACGGCGCATGCTCACGAGCGGCGAGGACAGCAGCACGACCGGGACCAGCGTGGCCGCCGACATGATCCACAGCGAGCTGATCAGGATTTCGGCCACCAGACCGATCAGGATGGCGACGGCGAGCGGAGCCCAGAATGCCAGCGCGGCGAGGCGACGATGCGCCGTGGCCGGCCAAAGCGTATCGAGGATCGCGGCGGAGTTCGGCAGCGTCGCGGCCGCAGCGAGCACGATCGGAGCGCCGAGATAGGCGGCGCCCCCGCCGAGGAACCTCACGGAGCCGACGATCGCGTCGAGCAAGCTCCGAGCCGGATGCTTGTCGAGCGCATAATCGAACGGCGAGGAACCGTGCGCCAGCAGCCAGGCCACATGCAGGGCCAGAACCAGCAGGCCGGCCGCGACGGTGATCCAGGGCGCCGGCGAGCGGAAATAGGCGCGCCGACGCGGATCGCCGAGCGCCGCGATCGCCAGTCCGGCCAGAAGCACGATCGACCAATATTTGCCCAGCATCGCCGCCGCCGCCGCAACGCCCGCGAGCCCCGCGGAGAGCGGATCGCGCCGCTCGAACGAGCGCAGAAACCACAGCGTCGTTGCCGCCCACAGCGGGATCAGCACCGTGTTGGCGTTGAACTTCAATGCATGGAAATTGAAGAACGGCACCAGCGTGAGCAGCGCCAGCCCTGCCGCCCGTTTCCCGCCGTCGAGCCAGCGCGCCGAGAGGATCCAGGCGATCCACAAGGCCAGACCGGCAGAACTCATGGCGAGCAGATAATAGGCCCAGTCGGCGAGCGGCAAGAATGTGAACCAGGCCTTCACCACCCAGGCCGAGAGCGGCGGGTGCTTGGCGTAGCCCAACGCCGGCTCGCGCGACCAGGCGACCGCCTCGCCCATGTCGAAATGCACGTCCTGACTGCCTTTGGCGAGCACGCCGTAGAGCGTCCACAGCGCGACATAGGCGACGAGCACCCGCACCGCGGTCCGCTCGCGGCGGACGGGGTCGACCAGCGCCGCGGCGAGGCGGTCGAGCGGGCCGAGCACGGCGCCGCCGAGATCGGCAATGGTCATCGGCTGCGCCAGACGAACACGGACGTGACCACGTAATTCCACACCACGCCCATGATCGCCCCTCCGAGACCCGCCAGCCACCAGGCTCGGTTCGACGCGAACAGCCAATTGCCCACCCCGATGTTGGAAACGGCACCGATCAGCGACACGACGTAGAACCGCAACAGACCCGCGACGAATCGGGAACCGGTCAGACGCTGGTCGCGGTAGGTGACGAGATTGTTCAGAACGAAATTGGCGGCGATGGCCGCAAGCGTAGCGCTCGTCTGTGCGGCAGCGAACGACAATCCGGACCAGCCGAAGCTCGCGGCCAGCACCAAAAAATGCACGCCGAGCCCGATCAGCCCCATGAGCGCGAACAGGACGAAGCGGATTCCCAGAAGATCGTTGGTGGCCTTGGCGAGAAATAGCCCGACAAATTCCAGCAGCACGCGGGAATCGAGCTTGCTGGTTCCGTGAGATCGCGGACGGAATCGATAAGGCAGCTCGACGACCCGCAGCCGACCGCGCGCGCTCAGCACGATGTCGAGCAGGATCTTGAATCCCTGGGTGGAGAGTTGCGGCGCGAGATCCTCGACGACCTCCCGCCGCATCATGAAATAGCCGCTCATCGGGTCGCTCAGCTCGGTCCGGAGCAGGGCACGGGTGACCGCGGTCGCCCATCGGCTGCTGCGCAACCGGGATTGCGGGAGGGCAGCGGCCGAGCCTCCGAGCTTGTAGCGGCTGCCCACCACGATGTCGGCGTTGCCGTCGCGAAGCGCGGCGACCATGGCCGCGAGCAACGCCTCGTCGTGCTGCAGATCGCCGTCGATCACCGCGACGTAGCGCGCCTGGCTCGCGAGCATGCCCTCGAGGCACGCCCCGGCGAGCCCGCGCCGGGCGATGCGACGGATGCAGCGGATGCGGGCATCCGCGCGGCCCATCGCCTTGGCGATCGCAGCGGTGCCGTCGGGAGAATCATCGTCGACGAACATCAGCTCCCAGTCGATCCCGTCGAGCGCCGCGCCGATCCGCTCGATGAGCTTCGGGACATTCTCACGCTCGTTCAACGTCGGCACCACAATGGTGAGCTCCGGAGCGCCGCGAATTTCCTCGGGCGCCGGGAGTGCCGGCGGCGCCGACGGCGCCGCCTCCGCGCGCAGGCGTACGCTCCCGGTCATGGCGGTCCGCGCCTTTGGGATTTGCCGACCAGCGCGCTCGTGCTGTGCCCGGGAACGCTGGGGACGATGAGCACCTCGCCGCCGTCGGCTTCGACGACTTCCCGGCCGACCACGTCCTCGCGGCGGTAATCCCCGCCTTTGACCAGCACCATCGGCCGCACCTTGCAGATCAGCGCGAGCGGGGTGTCCTCGTCGAAGATGACCACGAGATCGACGGCTTCGAGCGCGGCCAGTACTTCGGCGCGCGCCTTCTCGTTCTGGATCGGCCGGCCGTCGCCCTTGAGCCGCGCGGCGGACGCATCGCTGTTGAGCCCGACCACGAGCCGATCGCAGGCGGCGCGCGCTTCGGCGAGCACACGGACATGACCGGGATGCAGCAGATCGAAGCAGCCGTTGGTGAACCCGACGCGCAGCCCCTGCCGCCGCCATTCGCCGAGCCGCTCGTCGAGCAGCGACCAGTCGAACACGATCTTCTCTTCCGACGCGAGCGAGGCCGCGGGAAGGATGCGGGAGCGCAGCTCCGCAGCCGAGACCGTGGCGGTGCCGCGTTTGCCGACCACGACCGCGGCGCCGGCGTTGGCGGCGCGCGCCGCCGGCTCGAACCCGGCGCCGAGCGCCAAGAGGCACGCCAGCACCGCCACGACGGTGTCGCCCGCCCCCGAGACGTCGCGGATCTTGACCGGATAGGCCGGCACATGCACCGGCGCCGCGCCGTCGACGACCAGCGTCATGCCCTCCTCGCTGCGCGTCACCAGCACGGCTTCGCTTTCGAGCATGCGGCCGAGTTCGGCCGCCGCCGCGGCGACGTCCTCCTCGGCGACCGCGACGCGGCGCGTCGCCTCGGCAAGCTCCTTGCGATTGGGCGTGATCACGGTCGCGCCGCGATAGACGCTGAAATCGCTGCCCTTGGGGTCGACCACGAGCGGCTTGCCCTGCTGCCTTGCGGCATCGATCACCGCGCGAATGACGCGCGGGGTGAGCACGCCCTTGGCGTAATCCGAGAGCACGACCGCGCCCGCGCGCGGCATTGCCGCGAGCGCGTGGCCGATGAGGGAGTGCTCGCTGTCGCGATCGACGGGCCTGGCGAGTTCCCAATCCGCGCGCAGCAAGTGCGTGGAAAAGTGCTCCGAGACGAAGCGCACCTTGCGCGTGGTCGGTCGCGAGCGATCGGTGACGAGATACGCCTCGATCTTCGGCTCGCCGAGCAGCGCATTCATCAGCCGCCGCCCAGGCTCGTCCTCGCCGACCACGCCCACGAACAGGCATCGGGCTCCGAGCGCGGCGATGTTGCGCGCGACGTTGCCGGCGCCGCCGATCACCACTTCCTGGCGTCCCACCGCGATCACCGGCGCCGGTGCCTCCGGAGAGATTCGCAGCACTTCGCCGTAGACGAAATCGTCGAGCATGAGATCGCCGATGCAGAGCACGGTCTGGCTCGCAAGCTCGGACAACCGGTGTTCGAAGTCGAACATCATGCGATGCGACCGCCCGCCCGCTCATCGATACCGATCGGCGGCATCGAGATAATTCGTGACATAGTCCCGCACCGAGTGCTCCAGGGGGGCGAACTGCCCGGGATATCCGGCGCGGCGCAAATTCTCGACCGGCGCTTGGGTGAAATATTGGTAGCTCGCCTGGATCGCCGGCGGCATTTCGACGTAATCGATCTTGGCGGGCCGGCCCAGCGCTTCGAACATGATGAGGATCATATCGCGAAAGCTGCGCGCGTTTCCGGTCCCCACGTTGTAGATCCCGCACACCGCCGGCGTGTCGATGAGCCAATCAACCACGGCGACGGCATCCTTCACGTAGATGAAGTCGCGCCGCTGTTCGCCGTCGGCGACGCCGTCCCGGTACGATTTGAACAGCTGCACCGGGCAGCCGCGCTTGGCCTCATCGAACACCTTGGCCAGCACGCTCATCATCGCGCCCTTGTGATATTCGTTCGGACCGAACACGTTGAAGAATTTCAGTCCCGCCCATTGCGGCGGCAGCTTATGACCTTTGCTGAAGCGGTCGACCACCGCAAGGTCGAACAGATGCTTGCTGAAGCCGTAGAGATTCATCGGCCGCAGCCGCTTGAGCGCCGCGAGCGAGCAATCGTCGGAAAATCCCGCGGCTCCGTCGCCGTAGGTCGCGGCGGAGGACGCGTAGATGAACGGCGTGCGGCTTGCCGTGCACCAATCCAGGAGCCGCAGCGAGAGGCCGAAATTGGTGGCGAGGACGAGATCGCCGTCGGTCGCGGTCGTATCGGAAATCGCGCCGAGATGAATGATGGCATCGAGCTTTCGCCCGGCGAGCCATCGCTCGAGATCGGCGGGCGCGACCACATCGGCGAGCTGGCGTTTCTGCAGGTTGCGCCACTTGCTGCCGGTCTCGAGCCGGTCGCTGACGGCAATGTCGGTGCGTCCCCGATCATTGAGGTTCGCAACCACATTCGACCCGATGAATCCGGCCCCGCCGGTTACCAGCAGCATCAGCCCCCTGTCCCGCGGCACGTTGGCTATCGAAAGATCGCGCCCTCCTTTGCCCCAGTCCGCACGCCCGCGCAATATCGGGCGGACCGCCGCTCCCGACGCAATCCCGACACAATCCGGGCCGCCGATGCCGGGATGAACAGCCTGTTCCGGCAACCTGCTTGGACTGGACACGGTCCGCCGCTCCGGGTACCGCCTGAGCCCGGCATGAGCACTCCTTCGCAGGCCGCGGACGGCCCGATCCTCATCGTTCCCTACATGTGGATCGGCGATTTCGTGCGCTGTCATTCCGTGGTGAAGCTCTTGCAGGCGCGCTTTCCCGGGCGTCCGATCGACCTGCTCACCACCGACTTGTGCGCGCCGCTCGTCGATTACATGCCGGGCGTGCGCCAGGGGATCGTCTGGAATCTGCCGCGCGGACGGCTCGCCGTAGCCGAGCACCACGCGCTTTCGCGACGGCTGCGCGCCGAGCGCTACGCCATGGCTCTCGTCATGCCGCGCACGTGGAAATCGGCGCTGGCGCCGTTTCTCGCCGGCATCCCGCAGCGCGTCGGCTTTTTCGGAGAGCTGCGGCTCGGCGTCGTCAACGATGTGCGCTGGGGCGAGCGCGCGCTACCCCGCATGGTCGACCGCTGTGCCTCGCTCGCATTGCCGCGCGACGCGCCGCTGCCGAAGCAATGGCCCGCGCCCGAGCTTGTGGTGCCGGAGGCCGAAATCGCCGGCTGGCGCCGCAGATCCGGGTTTTCACCTTCGGAGCCCGTGGTCGCCTTGGCGCCCGGCGCGGTGGGGCCTTCGAAGCGCTGGCCGGTCGGGGCCTATGCGGTGCTGGCGCGGCGATTGGCCGAGCAAGGCTCGACCGTGGCGATCGTGGGCGGCCCCGACGAGAAGCCGCTCGCGGCGGAGATTGCCGGGGTCGCCGGCGCCAAGGTGCGCGACCTCACCGGACCCGACTTGCGCAACGCGATCCTGGCGCTCGCGGCCGCGAAGGCGGCGGTGTCGAACGATTCCGGGCTGCTGCACGTCGCCGCCGCGCTCGGTACGCCCGCGATCGGGATTTTCGGGCCGACGAGCCCCTGGCACTGGGCCCCACTCAACCCGCTCGCCGCCATGATCGAGACCGCGACCGCGCTCGATTGCCGCCCCTGCCACAAGCCGACCTGCCGCGTCGGCCATCATCGCTGCATGCGCGACATCGCACCGGATCAGGTACTGGAGGCGACGCGCGCCACGCTCGCGCCGGCATAGCCGCGGCCGGCCCCGTCGGCGTGGTATCCGCCTGCTCGGTTCGAGCCGGATAGGCTTGGACCAGATCCGGCATCGCCCGTAAGGGAAGCGATGCTCAATGCCAGCCGCCGAGGAACTCGGCCGGAACCGGAACGTTGATGGACGCGTGTAACCTACCAATTGGCGAAATCGGTACGTCCATCCGGCTCCGGCGGGCGCGCATGCAGTCCCCGTACTGGGGCGCTAAACCTCATGGGAGTTGAATGGTCGAGATGAGCGACGTGCTGGTTGAAGGTGGCAAGCGCCCCCCGGCAACCAAGGACCTGCGCGTCCGCGAAATTCTGGGCGCGAACACGTACGCGGAGCTGGGGCGATTCAACCTCGTGCTCGAAGCGTTGCCGGTCGCCATCTACACTACCGATGCTGCCGGGCGGATTACCTTCTACAATCAGGCGGCGGTCGAGCTGTGGGGCCGCAGCCCCGAGCTGGGCAAGAACGAGTGGTGCGGCTCGTGGCGGCTGTATTGGCCCGACGGCCGGCCGATGGCCCACGATCAGTGCCCGATGGCGGTCGCGCTGAAGGAACGCCGACCGCTCAAGGGCGCGGAGGCCGTCGCGGAGCGTCCCGACGGCACGCGCATCCCCTTCCTCGCCTATCCCTCACCGTTGATCGATGAAACGGGCACGCTGCTCGGTGCGGTGAACATGCTGGTCGACATCAGCGGGCGCAAGCGCGCGGAGCAAGATGGGCAGCTGCTCGCCTCGATCGTCGACTTCTCCGACGACGCGATCGTGAGCAAGGACCTCAACGGCATCATCACCAGTTGGAACAAGGGTGCGGAGCGTCTTTTCGGTTATTCAGCCGAAGAAGTGCTCGGTAAGCCGGTCACGATCCTCATTCCTGCGGACCGTCAAAGCGAAGAACCGGAAGTTCTCGCCCGCATCCGCCGCGGTGAGCGCATCGACCATTACGAAACGATCCGCCAGCGCAAGGACGGGAGCCTGATCGATATTTCACTCAGCGTCTCGCCCGTAAAGGACGCCGGCGGCACGATTGTCGGCGCGTCAAAGATCGCGCGGGACATCACCGAGCGCAGGCGAGCCCAGGAGCAACAGAATCTTTTGGTCCGAGAGATGAGCCACCGCGTGAAAAACCTGTTCGCGGTCGCAAGTGGCGTCGTGACGCTGAGCGCGCGCTCTGCGGACAGCCCGGACAACATGGCCAAGGCAGTTCGGGAGAGGCTGGATGCGCTCACGCGCGCCCAGGAGCTGACGCGGCCGGGACTGATCGACACTTCGGAGATGTCCAATCGCGATACGACCCTGCACGCTCTCGTTCGCACGATTTTATCGCCCTATGTCGATTGGGCGAAAGACGGCGAGCGCGTGTCGGTCAGCGGACCGGACGTGCCGATCGGCGGCAGTGCCGTCACGAGCCTTGCGCTGCTCCTGCACGAGTTTGCGACGAACGCCGTCAAATACGGGGCCTTGGCTTTCGCATCCGGCGGCATCCGCCTCGAGTGGTCCGTCGAGGCGGACCAGCTCGCCATGACGTGGACGGAGCACGGCGGGCCTGCTGTCGACGGGCAGCCGCAGTGCGAAGGCTTCGGCAGCTTGCTCGCCCGCCGGATCGTCGGCGGGCAGTTCGGCGGCCGGCTCGTTCATGATTGGAAACGCGAAGGCTTGACGGTTCACTTGTCAGTGCCGATCGAGCAGCTCACCAAGTAATTTGCAAGTAATCTTGGTCGACCGCCTAGCGGCATTACCGCGCGCCGAGAATGTGGCGGCGGCGCCAATGCAGTGTAGAATACCTCATGCTCGGCGTGAGGCGGGCGCGCATCGGAGCGCCAAGGCTCAAGCTCACGGGAGGGACGGATGGCATTTCGGGTCGGAGACATTGTACAGCTCCGGTACGGCGGCGGCCCCCGGATGAAGGTGGAGAAGACGGCGACCTCCGGCGGGAACGAGTGGGTCACCTGCGTTTGGGGAGCCAACAACGAGTGCCACAATCATTTCGCGGCGGAGATGCTGCAGAGCGTGGGGGCGAGAGCCGAGCCGCAGAGAAGCAGCCCCGCCGCGAGCCTCTGGGATCGGCTCACATCGTGGCTGCGGAGCTGAGGGTGGCTCGCGCGACGGCGGACGCTCGCGAGAGCGAAATCGCCCGGCATTTCCAGCGTTCGCGCGACGCGTTCGAGCGCGCGTTCACCGACCGTGAGTTCCTGTCCGCCGTAGCCGCAGTCGCCAAGATCATCGCCGACGCCTACCGCAACGGGGGCAAGCTGCTCATCGCCGGCAACGGCGGCAGCGCGGGCGACGCCCAGCACATCGCCGCCGAGTTCCTGTCGCGCTATCTGTTGGATCGGCAGCCGCTGCCGGCGATTGCGCTCACCACGGATACGTCCGTGCTGACCGCGGTCGGCAACGATTATGGGTTCGAGCGCGTGTTCGAGCGCCAAGTCCGCGGGCTCGGGCGGCGGGGCGACGTATTTCTCGCCATCTCGACCTCGGGACGATCCGCGAACGTGCTCGCGGCGCTGCGGGCGGCGCGCGAGATCGGCCTGGTCACCGTCGGCTTCACCGGGTCCGGCACGAACGAGATGCGCGGGCATTGCGACCAAATGCTCTGCGCGCCGTCCGCGGAGACCGCGGTGGTTCAACAGATCCATATCATCGCCGCGCACGCGATTTGCGGCGTCGTCGAGCGCGAATTGTTCGGCGGTCCCGGAGCATGAACCGATGCCGGCCCTGAGCTCCGCCGCGCTCGGCACCGCCGAGTTCCGCCGGATATTGCTGATCAAGTTCTCGGCGCTGGGCGACGTGGTGCACAGCATTCCGGTGGTGAACAAGCTGCGGCGCCGCTATCCGGCGGCCGAGATCGATTGGCTCGTCCGCCCGGCGTTTGCCGAGCTCATTGCGCATCACCCGGCGGTGAGCAATACGATCCTCTTCCCGCGCCAGCGCTGGGGGAGGCCGTGGAGCGGGCAAGGGTCGCGGCTTGCGGACCTGGCGCGGCTGATCTCGCATTTGCGCTCGCGCCGCTACGACCTCGTCATCGATCTGCAGGGACAGTTGCGCAGCGCCATCCTCACGCTCGCCACCGCCGCGCCGGTGCGCATCGGCTTCGACCGGCCGCGGCCGGAGCTCCGGCGCGCCTCCAAGCGCGAGCTGCCCGCGGAAGCCTGGAAGCATTGCTGGAAGGGCGCCCGCGAAGGCGCGTGGATGGCGTATTCGCACCGCATCGCGCTGCCCACGATCGATCTCCACGCCGTCGATCGCTACCTTTGCGTCGGCCCCATGCTGGGGCTCGACCAGGATCCCCCGGATTTTTCCCTCGCCATTTCCGCCGACGCGGTCGCCCGGACGGAGCGATTGCTGTCGAGCCCCGGCGTTGGCGCGCCGCTCGACGCGTCCGCGCCGCTCGTGCTCGCGCCGAGCACGCGCTGGGAGACCAAGCATTGGCGCGGCGAAGGTTTTTCCGAAGTCGCGCGGCATTTCCTGGCGAAGGGCCGCGCGGTCATGGCGATCGGCTCGGCCGACGAGCGCATCGCCTGCGAGAAGATCGCGGCGGCGGCGCCCGGCACCGTGGACCTCGCCGGCCGGACCAGCGTGTCCGAGCTCGCGGCCTTGCTGCGTCGCTGCGCGGTCTGCGTGACCAACGATTCCGGTCCCATGCACCTTGCGGTCGCGCTCGGCCGGCCGGTGGTGAGCATGTTCGGACCTTCCGATCCGCTGTGGATCGGCCCGTACCGCCGGCCGGACGCGGTGGTCAGCGCCGAGCTCGCCTGCTCGCCGTGCTATTTGCGCGAGCTCTCCCGCTGCCCCTACGATCATGCCTGCATGCGGCAAATCTCCAGCGAAACCGTGATCGAGCGCATCGAGGCCACGCTTGCGGCCGTAGATCGCGTTGCCTTGTTGCCAGCCGCGGCGGCCCGCTAAGAAGATCTTCACCGCGATACGCTAGGCCTTGCGGCTCACGCGATCGGGGCGGCAAAAACGCATGACGATCCTCGTCACCGGCGGCGCCGGCTATATCGGAAGCCAGATGGCGTACCAGCTCGTCGATTCCGGCGAGCGGGTGGTCGTGCTGGACAATCTGTCGACCGGCTTCGATTGGGCGATCCCCCCCGGAGTGCCGGCGGTCGTGGGCGACGTGGGCGACGCGCGTCTCCTCGACGCGCTCATGGCCGAGCACCGCGTCCACGCCATCCTGCATTTCGCCGCCTCGGTCGTGGTTCCCGAATCGGTCGCCGACCCGCTGCGTTATTACCGCAACAACACGGTGAACTCCCGCAGCTTGATCGAGGCCGCCGTCCGCGGCGGGGTCGAGCATTTCATCTTTTCCTCGACCGCGGCCGTCTATGGCGAGCCGAGCAAAATCCCGGTTGCGGAAGACGCCCCGCCCCGGCCGATGTCGCCCTACGGCTCCTCCAAGCTGATGGCCGAGATCATGCTGCGCGACGCCGCACAGGCGCACGGTTTCCGCTATATGATCTTGCGGTATTTCAACGTGGCCGGCGCCGATCCGCGGCTGCGTACCGGCCAATCGACGCGGGGTGCGACGCATCTCATCAAGGTCGCGGTCGAGACCGCGCTCGGCCTGCGGCCCCGCATCGAGGTTTTTGGCACCGACTACGACACGCCCGACGGCACCTGCATCCGCGACTATATCCATGTCGGCGATCTCGCCGCCGCGCA
>DASWCW010000324.1:0-1892 GCA_036395835.1 Xanthobacteraceae bacterium | reverse complement strand
GCGCCTCGGGCGCGATGTACGAAAACAGCCCACCCTGATCCATAAATGCGCCCCGCATGCCAGCCCCCGCCGATTCGTGATAGAAAAATTGAATCACGATACACTCGCTATGGCGAGGGTTTTTCAGCAGACTGCTAGTGCTGGATGGATGATCTACGGCGCCTACGGCTTCACCGGTCGCCTGATCGCACGGGAAGCCAAGCGCAAGAATTTGCGCCCGATTCTGGGCGGCCGGCGCGAGGGGCCGGTCCAGGCGCTGGCGGCGGAGCTCGACCTCGAGTGGCGATGCTTCGATGCGAACGATCCGACCGCGGCGGCGGCGGCGCTCGGCGATGTGGATATCCTGCTCAACTGTGCCGGTCCGTTCGCGACGACGAGCGGGCCGATGGTCGACGCGTGCCTCGCAAGCAGGACGCATTATCTCGACATCACCGGCGAGATCGATGTCTTCGTCGCCGCGCACGCACGGCATGCGCAGGCGGAAACCGCCGGCATATTGGTCTGCCCCGGGGTCGGCTTCGATGTCGTTCCGACCGATTGCGTTGCCGCCGTCCTGAAGGAGGCGCTGCCGGATGCCAATTCTCTCGCACTCGGCTTCGACGCGGAGGGAACGCCGAGCCCGGGAACGGCCAAGACCATGGTCGAGGCCCTGAGTGCCGGCGGGCGCATTCGCAGGGACGGCAGGATCATCGAGGTGCCGTTCGCCTATCGCACCCGGACCATCGATTTCGGCCGGGGAAACGCCTTGGGAATGACGATCCCCTGGGGTGATGTCGCCACCGCCTATTATTCCACCGGGATTCCCGATATCGAAGTCTATGTCCGCACCTCGGCGGCGGCGGTCTTCGCCATGCGCTGCTCGAATCTTTTGCGGCCGATCGTGCATCGGGCGGTGCCCTGGCTGCGGCGATGGGCCGCGAGCAGCCGGGGACCTTCCGACGATCAGATGCGGCAGGAAACGAGCTATGTCTGGGGCGAGGTGCGCAATGCAGCCGGCACAATTTGCACTGCGCGGCTGACGACGCCGAACGGCTACCGGCTCACGGCGGATGCCGCGATCCTGATTGTGAAAACTGTGCTGGAGCACCGCCCGCCGGGCGGCTATTACACGCCGAGCCGGCTGATGGGCGCGCGCTCAATCGAGCGCCTACCCGGGGTCAGCGCCATTCGAATCGACTAGACCATGCAGGAAAACATGATCGGACAGCAATATTTGGCTCCGGGCCGGTTCGTGGACAGCGACTCTCCGCGGGTGATCGAATTCGCCCGCATCGCGAGCGCAGGCGCGAAGGACGCGACCGATGCCGCGCTGCAGCTCTATTCCATTGTGCGTGACGAGATCCTCTACGATGCTTACGTCGACTGGACCGATCCGAACGTGTTTCGCGCGAGTGCGGTGCTGGCGGAAAAGCGCGGATTCTGCGTCGGCAAGGCGTGCCTGCTCGCCGCCTGCGCGCGCGTGCTCGGCGTGCCGAGCCGGCTCGGCTTCGCGGACGTGAGGAACCATATGACCTCGCCGCGGCTCTACGAGCGCATGAAAACCGACGTGTTTCGCTGGCATTCGTATTGCGAGCTCCACCTCGGCGGGAAATGGGTGAAGGCAACCCCGGCGTTCAACGCCAGCCTCTGCGAGCGGCTGGGTGTGAAGCCGCTCATATTCGACGGCCACACGGACTCGTTGTTTCAGCCGTTCGACAGCACCGGCCGCAAGCATATGGAATATGTGGTGGACCGCGGTACGTTCGCGGACGTGCCGTTCGAGGCTATCTTGGCGGACTTTCGCGCGAGCTACGCTGCCCTGGCGAACGCGGAGCGGCTCGCCGGCGATTTCCAGTCCGAGGCGGTCGCGGCGACCCCGTAAGCGGCGGCATCGAAATGGCGGGAGCGACGGG
>DASWCW010000323.1:0-38023 GCA_036395835.1 Xanthobacteraceae bacterium | reverse complement strand
GCTCGATGCCGTGATCTATCGGGCGAAATTCGTGCCGACCGTGTTCGCCGCCCGGCAGTTCGTCAACCACGGCCACGTCAAGGTCAACGGACGCCGCGTGACCATTCCGAGCTATCGGGTCAAGCCCGGCGACCTCATCGAGGTGCGGGAAAAATCCAAGCAGCTCGCCGCCGTGATCGAGGCGACGGGACTGCAGGAGCGCGATGTCCCCGACTACGTCGAGGTCGACCACCACAAGATGACGGCGAAGCTTGCCCGCATTCCGCTCATCAACGAGATCCCCTATCCGGTGATGATGGAGCCGCACCTCGTCGTCGAGTACTACTCGCGCTGAGGCGCCGGCGCGCGCGCCGATGCACGAAGGCCGCCCCTCGGGCGGCCTTTTTGCTTCTCCCTCCCTAGGGGAGGGTGGTTCCGAGCGTGGCGAGGAACCGGGTGGGTACCCCACCCCGGCTCGCAGCTGCGTCGCTCGCCGACCCTCCCCTTTTGAGGGAGAGATTTACGCCGTGGCGCGGTCCTTGACGGGAACGCCCTTGTCCTTGAGCAGACTCTGCAGCTCGCCGGCCTGAAACATCTCGCGGATGATGTCGCAGCCGCCGACGAACTCGCCCTTGACGTAGAGCTGCGGGATCGTCGGCCATTGCGCATAGGCCTTGATGCCCTGCCGCAGGTCGTCGGATTCCAGCACGTTGACGCCCTTATAGGACACGCCGAGATAATCCAGGATCTGCACCACCTGGCCGGAGAACCCGCATTGCGGGAACTGCGGGGTGCCCTTCATGAACACCACCACGTCGTTCGCCTTGACCTCGTTGTCGATGAACTGCTCGATGCCCATGGATCCTGATCCTCGTTGCGCCGGGCCTTGCATCGGCTAATCCGGCCGTCGTTGCTGCCCCTTATGTAGCGCAGGAAGCCCGCTTCGCCCAGGGGGCCGCCGGATCACCTCTGCGGGACCCCGGTTTGCAGCGCCAGGGCGTGGAGCTGCCCGCCCATCTGCCCCTGCAGAGCCTCGTACACCAGCTGATGCTGCTGGACGCGCGATTTGCCGCGGAAGGATTCCGCGATCACGGTGGCGGCATAATGGTCGCCGTCGCCGGCGAGGTCGCGAATGGTGACCTCGGCGTCCGGAATCCGGCTCTTGATGAGCCGCTCGATCTCGCCCGCATGCATCGGCATCGAGCCGCTGCCTCCTGATGCGCGCCGCGCCCATGGCCGCTTGGACTCGCCGCTGCAAGAACGTACAGCTGAATCGCCGAAAGTGTAAGCACCCCGGGAGCTCGGAAAAAGCTTTCGAGGGTCTAACGGATGGCCAGCCCCGGTCCGATGGGACCGGGGCTGTGATGAGAACGGTGGGAGGAAGAAGCGGAGGCTTGATCCCGGCACTCGGGACGAAGCGCACAAACTCCGCCTCACATCGCTGAAATGGAACGCGCGTTTGCCTCCACGCATAGAGCCGCAAAGGCTTGGTTGCATTATCGCATCTTGTGCAAACGCGCGTCTGCGGCTCCAGCCACCCGACCCCTTGTTTGCCGCTCTCCGTCAAGACGTCTTGATGTTCGCGACATAGGTGTTGGTGACCACGTCGCGAAAGAACTGGCCGGGCGAGCCCACCGGAGAATTGGTGAGCACCACCAGTTCCATATCTTGCGGCAGGAAGTACGTGAGGCTTTGCTCGACGTGGCCGCCGCTGTCGCCCCAAGCGCCGTTCTTGTTGTAGAGCATGCCGAGCGGGGTGGACGTCCGCACATCGATGCCGAAGCCGTTGTCGAGCATGGTTTGGGCCTGGGTTGTGCTCATGATGGTTCCCTTCCGGCGAAAGGTGCCCATGATATCGAGCAGGTCGTCGACCGACATATGCCAGCCGGCGCCACCGCTCACGCTGGAGAGGTCGCCCGAGTTCCAGCCGTTTCCGCTGACCGGAAAGCCGTAGGCCAGCGCGTCGGGCGCCGGGTGGGCGAAGCCGGGCCCGGACACGCCGGCAGGCTTGAACACGTGCTCGCGGACGTACTGCGCGTAGGACTGGATGGTGACGAAGTCCCAGACCACGTCGTTCGGGTTCGGAATTGATGGCAGGTTGAAGTTCGTGTCCGGTGAGATGTTTCCGTTGATTGTGGTGATCAGGATCCGGCATAAGTCGAAGTTCATGTTCTGATACCAATATTGGCCGAGATGAGTAACCCCCGTAGCGACCTGCGACTTCATGAAGCCATAGTCGGAAGCGGAGCTCTTGACGTTGTAGTTGAGCCCGGAAGTATGGGTCATCAGGTGCCGGAACGTGAGCTTGTCGGCGTTTGGCCCCTTCGGCCAATAATTGGGCAGGTAATTGATGATCGGGGTATCGTACGAAAGGTTCTTGTCATTGAGCAGCTTGGTCATGGCGATGCCGGTAACGAGCTTGCTGCAGCTCGCAACGTGCATTCGCACATCGGGCGTCCAGCCCTCTGCACCATCGGTCGGTGTCTTGGCCCAATTCCATTGAAGCGTGTAGATGGTGGTCCCGTTCTGCCGCAGCCGCATTACATAGCCGGCGACGGCATCCTTCAATGCGGCGTGCAGCGCCTTGCCAAAGCCGTCCACGTCGAAATGGTAGCTCGGCGCCTGGGGAAATTTGAACTGCAGATGTGGCGTGCCTTCGTGCAGACCCGTGCTGGAGATAACGCCCACCACGTTCGGCGGCCGGGTCACGTGCGCGCGCAACGCCGCCTCGTTGATCGTCAGGTTGCGGATACCCGACAAGTCCATCGCTGTTACCGTCTGATTCTGTGCCATCGCCGTTTCCTTTCTGATCCCGAGTTCTGACTCATTCGCAGCCAGGAACAAGGCAGCGCCGCCGGCGATCAGCCGAGGAGCTCGACTCGCGCCAGCGGTCGAGTTTCCGTTCCTGCTGTGCATTTTGGATCTTACTCGCTTAACTTGCATCCGGTGTGAGGTGCCTCACACTGCGACTGTTAATTGCAAGGCCATTGCGCGATCGTGGCCAGCTTGAGGATGATTGTTATTGCCGGTCCGGGTAGACTGGGCGCTGGACGGTCTGGGAGAGCAGCGTTGACCAAGCGAAACGCCACCGCGGCTGTCGTCGGTGCCGGCGATTTCATCGGCGCCGCGATCGCGAAGAAATTCGCGGCCGAGGGCTTCACCGTCTTCGCGGGCCGCCGCAATGCGGACAAGCTCGCGCCCTTGGTCGCCGACGTCGAAGCCGCCGGCGGCGAGATCGTCGCGCGCGGCCTCGACGCCCGCAAGGAGGACGACGTTACGGGCTTTCTGCGCGCCGCCGACGCGCATGCTCCGCTCGAGGTCTGCATCTTCAACGTCGGCGCCAACGTCAATTTTCCGCTGCTCGAGACGACCGAGCGGGTGTTTCGCAAGGTCTGGGAGATGGCCTGCTATTCCGGATTCCTGGCCGGACGCGAAGCCGCCCGTTTGATGCTGCCGCGCGGCAAGGGCTGCATTTTTTTCACCGGCGCCACCGCGAGCGTCCGCGGCGGCGTCGGCTATGCGGCGTTCGCAAGCGCCAAATTCGCCCTGCGCGCCGTCGCCCAGAGCATGGCGCGGGAGCTCGGTCCGAACAACATCCACGTCGCGCATCTGATCATCGATGCGGGGGTCGATACGGCGTTCGTGCGCGAGCGGATCAAGCAGCGATCCGGAGCGGAGGCGCTCGAGCGCCTGGAGCCGGACCGGCTCATGAACCCGGGATCGATCGCCGACGCCTACTGGCAGCTTTACCGGCAGCCGCGCGACGCGTGGACGTTTGAGCTCGATCTGCGTCCGTACCGGGAGGTGTGGTGATGGCCAAGGTGGAGTTTCACTTCGATTTCGGCAGCCCGAACGCTTACCTCGCGCACCTGGTGATTCCGCAGATCCAGCAGCGCACCGGCACGAAGTTCGAGTACGTGCCGGTGCTCCTCGGCGGCGTCTTCAAGCTGACGAACAATCGCTCGCCTGCCGAGAGCCTGCGCGGGATCAAGAACAAGCCGGAATATGAAGAGCTCGAGCGCCAGCGCTTCGTTCGCCGACACGCCATTACGCGATTCAGCTTCAATCCGTTCTTCCCGGTCAACACCCTGCTGATCATGCGCGGCGCGGTGGCGGCGCAGCTCGAGGGCTCGTTCGAGCGCTACGTCGACGAGGTGTTCCGCCACATGTGGGCCGAGCCGAAGAAGATGGACGATCCCGAGGTGGTGCGGACCGCGCTCACGCAGTCCGGGCTCGACGCCGCGCGCCTGCTCGCCCGCGTTCAGGAGTCCGAGGTCAAGGACCGCCTCCTGAAAAACACCGAAGCTTCGGTCGCGCGCGGCACGTTCGGCAGCCCGACCTTCTTCGTCGGCGAGGAAATCTTCTTCGGCAAGGATCGGCTGCGCGACGTCGAAGAGGAGATCCGTCGCACCGCATGATGTCGGCGGCGACTGAGCTCCTGTTTCTGCCAAGGGCGCGATCGCGTCAACGAGGACGCGTCGAAACGCGTCCGCTTGATCCGCAGGAGCGGACGTTTTCGGCTCCGATTCACTTTTCCGGCATGTGCCATAACGGCCGTCATCCCAACTTTAGAAGGGGGGCTATCGGAAGGAGTGTGAGTAACGCAAAGAGCGGGACGAGGATGATGCCTGCCCATAGCATGTAGCCGAAGAAATTCGGCATCCTGATGCCGCGTTCCTGCGCGATTGCATAGACCATAAAGTTCGGCGCATTGCCGATATAAGTCAGCGCGCCCATGTAAACCGCTCCCATGGAAATCGAGGCGAGCGTGCCGGCAAGAGGTCCCATCAGTTGCCTTGCGTCGCCGCCTGCTAGTTCGAAGAAAACGAGATAGGTTGGCGCATTGTCGAGGAACGCGGATAGACCGCCAGTAAGCCAGAAGTAAGCGGCCTCGTGCGCGCTGCCGTCGCGCGTGGTGACAGCCTGCAGCAGGAACGCGAAGGTGCCGTCCGGCCCAGCCTGAAGCATCGCCATGACTGGAATAATGGCGACGAAGATGCCGGCGAATAGGATCGCCACCTCGCGGATCGGCTCCCAGGTAAAACCGTTGGCGGCGCGATGCTCGTCCGGCGTCAGCAACAGCGACGCCAGCGCGACCAGAATAAGCACGCCGTCGCGCAGTAGGTTCTGCAGTTCGATCTTGGTGCCGTGGATACTGAATACGACCCCCGGCTTCCACACTGCCGAGGTGAGAATGGCAGCGATGATGATACCAATTAGGAGGAAGTTAATGCGGCCGGACAAAAGCCTGAGCGGCTCGGTCGGCGCGGTGCCGCGCGTCGCCGCTTCGTTACAGAAATGCCAGAGGTCGACCCCTAGGAAAATTGCGAGAACTGGGGCGGCGACGATCATAGTCTGCAGCCACAAATGCTGTGCCGTCCAGAAAAACTCGATCCCGTGTAGGAAGCCGATGAACAGCGGCGGATCGCCGAGTGGCGTCAGTGCGCCGCCGATGTTGGCGACGAGAATGACAAAGAAGACGACTACATGGGCATTTTGCTTCCGGCCTTCATTGGCACGGATCAGCGGCCGAATTAGGATCATCGCCGCGCCGGTAGTGCCGACTATGCTCGCGATCAAAGTGCCAAGCGCCAGCACGCCAGCATTATTCCACGGGCTTGCGTGAATGCTGCCCGTAACCAGGATGCCGCCAGCGACCGTATAAAGCGCGGAGAGCAGTAGAATGAAACTCATATACTCGGCGAGCATTGTATGCACGAAGACGACCAGTGCCGCCGGGGCGCCGTAGAAAATCGCTAGTGGCACAAGCGTCAGCACGCCCCAGCCGAGTGCGATCTTGCCGTAGTGAGCGTGCCAAATTTTCGGGAACAGCAACGGCCCTGTTGCGATTGATAGCAAAATGCCGATAAAGGGCAGCACCCAAGGCCACCCCATGGAGGTTCCATCGAGTGTCGAAGCCGCGTGTGCCGGCTCCGATGAGAGACACGCCGCCGTCGCGGCGAGCACAGCGAAAATAAGCTGCTGGTTCATGAAGTGTCCTAGTGATCGTGGCTGTAAGCATGCCTAGCAGACCAATTTCGCGTGGACGAGTACGGGGCCGCGTGCGTGAATGTCGGCTCCGGGGTCAAAACTGCGACATGGATGCTTTTCTCTGCAGGTCTGCTGACGCCTCAGAAAGCGAAATTGCTTCCGTGGCCAATTGGCTCGCGATCGGATAGTCCCCTGCGCACCGGTATGATAGCTGGCAGCGGTAGAAGCAATCGGGCCTGAACGCCCGCGTCTCCTAAAGTGCGCCGGCCATATAGGCCGGCAGAAAGCCCTCGAACCGCTCGCTCAGCGCCGTAAGCACGATGGGGCGCTGGCCCGGTAGCGTCAATGTATTGCCGGCGGTCGAGCCGATGCGCCGCACCGGGATGTCGGCGGCCTTGCAGCGCGCCACGATCGCGTCGGCCTCGCGTTGCTTCGCGGTGATGACGTAGCGTGCCTGATCCTCGCCGAACCAGAACGCATGCGCGGCCATCCCCATCGGCTCGCCATAGAGCCGCGCGCCGATGCCCGACGCCAGCGCCATTTCGGCGACCGCCACCAACAGTCCGCCGTCGGAAACATCGTGGACGGCGGTGACGATCCCCTCCCCGATCAGGGCCCGGACAAAGTCGCCGTTGCGCCGCTCGATCACAAGATCCACCGGCGGCGGCGCGCCTTCCTCGCGCCCGGCGATCTCGCGCAGATACATGGACTGCCCGAGCCAGCCCTTGGTCTCGCCGATCATCAGGATGAGATCGCCCTGTGCCTTGAAAGCGAGGCTCGCGGATTTCTGGAAATCGTCGAGCAGGCCGACGCCGCCGATCGTCGGAGTGGGCAAGATCGCGCGGCCGTTGGTCTCGTTGTAGAGGCTGACGTTGCCGGACACGACCGGAAACTCGAGCGCCTTAGCGGCTTCGGCGATGCCGCGGATCGCGCCGACGAGCTGGCCCATGATCTCCGGGCGCTCCGGATTGCCGAAATTGAGATTGTCGGTCAGCGCCAGCGGCTTGGCGCCAACCGCGGTGAGATTGCGCCAGGCTTCCGCCACCGCCTGCTTGCCGCCCTCGAACGGATCGGCCTCGCAATAGCGCGGGGTCACGTCGGTGGTGAGCGCGATGCCCTTGGGGCCCGCCTCGATCCGCAGCACGGCGGCGTCGCCCCCCGGCCGCTGCACCGTGTTGCCCAGAATGACGTGGTCGTATTGCTCGAACACCCAGCGCTTCGAGCAGAGGTCCGGCGAGCCGATCAATTTCTCCAGCGCATCGGCAAGCGATGAGGGTGCGGGCACCTGCCCCGGCGCGATGACGGGCTGCTTCGCCGGCTCGGTGAACGGACGCTGATAGACCGGCGCCTCGTCGCCGAGCTCCTTGATCGGCAGGTCGGCCATCACTCGGCCGCCGTAGCGGATGACGAAGCGCTTGGTCGGCGTCGTCTCGCCGATCACGGCGAAATCCAGCCCCCACTTGCGAAAAATTTCCTCGGCCTCGGCTTCCTTCTCCGGCTTGAGCACCATGAGCATGCGCTCCTGGCTCTCCGAGAGCATCATTTCATAGGCGGTCATCCCGGTTTGGCGGCACGGCACCTTGTCGAGATCGAGCGTCACGCCGAGGTTGCCCTTCGCGCCCATCTCGGCGGCCGAGCAAGTCAGCCCCGCCGCGCCCATGTCCTGGATCGCGACGACGCAATCCTTCGCCATGATCTCCAGGCACGCTTCGAGCAGCAGCTTTTCGGAGAACGGATCGCCGACCTGCACGGTCGGCCGCTTCTCCTGCGAGTCCGCGCCGAACTCGGCCGACGCCATGCTGGCGCCGTGGATGCCGTCGCGCCCGGTTTTCGACCCGAGATAGACGATCGGCTTTCCCACACCGCTCGCCGCGGCGTAAAAAATCTTGTCCGCGGGCGCGAGCCCGACCGCCATGGCGTTGACCAGGCAATTGCCGTCGTAGCGCCGATCGAAACCCACCGAGCCGCCGACCGTCGGCACGCCGAAGCTGTTGCCGTAGCCGCCGATGCCGGCGACCACGCCGGCGACGAGATGGCGGGTGCGCGGATGCGCCGGGTCGCCGAAGCGCAGGAAGTTCAGGCACGCGATCGGGCGCGCCCCCATGGTGAACACGTCGCGCAGGATTCCGCCGACCCCGGTCGCCGCGCCCTGATAGGGCTCGATGTAGCTCGGATGGTTGTGGCTCTCCATCTTGAAGACGAGCGCGAGGTTGTCGCCGATCGCGATCACCCCCGCGTTCTCGCCGGGCCCCTGGATCACCCACGGCGCCTCGGTGGGCAGCGCCTTGAGGTGAACCTTGGAGGACTTGTACGAGCAGTGCTCGTTCCACATCGCGGAAAATATGCCGAGCTCGGTCAGGGTGGGCTCGCGGCCGATCAGTTCGAGAATTCGCGCGTACTCCTCCGGCGTCAGGCCGTGCTCGGCGACGAGCTCCGCGGTGATCTTGGGCTCGGTGGGGAGCGGCGATGGTTCGGGAATCGCGGGTTGCTGCATCAGCAAGTTCGGTTCGGCCCTTTGCTCGGATTCTCGTCTGCTAGCTATGCGGCCTGGGCGAAATGCGCCACCAGCCCGGCGAAGAACCCGCGCCCGTCGGTCGAGCCGATCACGGATTCCACGTGGTTTTCCGGATGCGGCATCAATCCGAGCACGTTGAGCTTCTCCGAGAGCACGCCCGCGATGGCATTGGTGGAGCCGTTGACGTTCCATGCCTCGTTGCGCGAACCGTCCGGAGCGGTGTAGCGGAACAGCACCCGCCCCTCGTTCTCGAGCCGCGCGATCGTGGCGGGGCTGGCGAAATAGCTGCCCTCCCCGTGAGCGATTGGCACGCGGATCACCTGGCCGGCATTGTAGCCGCGGGTGAACGGCGTGTCGGAGCGCTCGATGCGCAGGCACACTTCCCGGCACAAAAACTTGAGCCTGGAATTGCGCAGCAGCACGCCGGGCAGCAATTCCGCCTCGCACAGGATCTGGAACCCGTTGCAGATGCCGATCGCGAGGCCCCCCCTGCGGACATGGCCGCGCACCGCTGCCATGATGGGCGCGTGCGTGGCGATCGCGCCGCAGCGCAGGTAATCCCCATACGAGAATCCGCCCGGAAGCACGACCAGGTCGGTGCCGGCCGGCAGCTCGGTCTCGGCGTGAAACACCATGGCGGGCTCGTGCCCGGAGATCAGCTTGAGCGCGCGGGCAACATCCCGCTCGCGGTTCGAACCGGGAAAAATGAGGACGGCGGATTTCATGACCGTGGAAGCATTCGTCTCAACGCAAATTGGCGAGAATGGTCCGCGGCAGCAAGTCCACGATATTCGCATCCGAGGCAGCTGGGGGGCGCTCGGAGATCAAGATCGTCACCAGGGCTTCGCAGTCCTTGGCGACGACGAGCGAGACCGCGCGCCGGGAAGGCGCCTCGGCGCTGTCGATCGCGAACGAGCGCACGCGTCCCGACATGTCGCCGAGCGCGATCGCCCGCCCCGCTCCCAGCGGCCGCGACGCGCCGCCCAAAAATTCGAAATCGGTCAGCCGATCGACTTCCGCATCGTCCGCTATCCCCTGGAAGCAGTTGCAGAAGCCGCGCTTGACGCGGACGAAGAGCCGCGCGTCGAGCCCGCAACCCTCGTTCGCGCATTGGAACGCCTGTCCGGTGCCCCATTCGTCGAGCAGAAACGGCCAGCTCACCTCGGTCCAGGCCGGCTCCGGGCTTCCGGCTCCGGACCGCACCGAAGATCCGGCCGCCCCCGCCAAGCCGATCAGCGAGAAGGCGAGCAGCAGCCGTGCGGCGCGCTGAAAATTCATCCCCCCACCTCGATGCGGTAATTCTCGATGATGGGATTGGCCAAAAGCTTCTCGGCGGCGTCCTTGAGCGCGCTCTCGGCCCGCCCGACGTCCTCGCCCTCGAGCTCGATGTCGAACACCTTGCCCTGGCGCACGCTGGCGACGCCGGCGATGCCCAGCGCCTTAAGCGCGCCTTCGATCGCCTTGCCCTGCGGGTCGAGCACGCCGGATTTCAAGGTTACGGTGACGCGAGCCTTCATGCTGATTTGTCGAGCTCCCGTTCTACTGGACTAACGGTTGTCGCCCTTAAGCGCCCGGTGAACGTCCTCCACCGACCAATGCGGCGGCACATAGACGCGCCTTTCAGGTGGAAGTAAATGCTCCAGTATCTGAGGATCCGGAGCCGGCTTATAGAGTTCCAATCCGATCACTGATTCCACGTCGGCAAGATCGCCCATAGACACTTCCGTTCCGCCAGCTGCGTGCAGGATGCCGAACAACGAAACACATCCGTCCGCAACGGCCGATGCAATTACATACCCCATGTGGCCATCCTTAAATTCGATGTGGACAGTACGGGCACGACCCTCGCGTCCAGCGAAAAAAGCCCGAACGGGTTCACTATCCATATGAAATTTTGCCCCTGAAATCTGGAATGGAAAGGGCCACATCGCCATGGGGACCGAATCGACAGAGAGGAGTTCTTCAAGATCGCGCTTGGATGGATCGGAAACTCCCAGCCAGAGCACGGCCCGGGCCAATTGGCCCGCCCGACAAGCTTCACAGACGGCTTCACCCGTCGCGTGCCAGCCTAGGTCCCCGAGCTTCCATCTCGGATCATGGCTGGCGATGCGGGCGCCGTGCAGGCCATCGCTCTCAAGCCACTCGGTGAAATACGCCCCGCTTTTATACCATCGGCAAGGGGCCCCGGCTGCGTCTACCAACGGGGGAAAGAAGGCGCAGGTCACGACCACAGCCAATACATGCCGTAAACGTGGTGCAGCCCTGCCCATGCGCGCCAATCTGCGAAAACCCACAGGGGCCGCGCGGCCCCCCGAGAGGTAAGTCTGCGCCCCCGGGCTCAGCCCTTGACCAGGATCGGCCCGATGCCTTGCGGGCGCTCGTTCTCGCTCATGATGCCGAGGCGCTTGGCGACTTCCGTATAGGCCTCGAGCAGCCCGCCGAGATCGCGGCGGAAGCGATCCTTGTCGAGCTTCTCGCTCGACTTGATGTCCCACAGCCGGCAGGAATCCGGCGAGATCTCGTCGGCCACGACGATGCGCATCATCTCGTTTTCCCACAGCCGGCCGCATTCCATCTTGAAATCGACGAGCCTGATGCCGACCCCGAGGAAGAGCCCGGAGAGGAAATCGTTGACCCGGATCGCGAGCGCCATGATGTCGTCGATCTCCTGGGGCGTCGCCCAGCCGAAGGCGGTGATGTGCTCTTCCGATACCATCGGATCGCCGAGCGCGTCGTTCTTGTAATAGAACTCGATGATCGAGCGCGGCAGCTGGGTACCTTCCTCGATGCCGAGCCGCTGGCTCAGCGAGCCGGCCGCGACATTTCGCACCACCACTTCCAGCGGGATGATCTCGACCTCGCGGATCAGCTGCTCGCGCATGTTGAGCCGGCGGATGAAATGGGTGGGCACGCCGATGTCGTTGAGGTGCTGGAACAGGTACTCCGAGATCCGGTTGTTGAGCACGCCCTTGCCTTCGATCACTTCATGCTTTTTCGCATTGAAGGCGGTCGCATCGTCCTTGAAATGCTGGATCAGCGTTCCCGGCTCGGGGCCCTCATAGAGGACCTTCGCCTTGCCTTCATAGATGCGGCGGCGGCGGCTCATCGGTGTGTACCGTGGCTTGAGGAAATCCATATGGTGCCGGGGCTCCAGTGAGGCTACGAGGTCCGCGGCGGAGGACCGGGCGGCGCGACTCAAGGGCTGCTGCCCGACCGCTCGGGCAACCTAGCCGATGATCCTCGGGAGCACAATCGCGCCCGCCGGTTCTCCCCGGGGGCCGTCCGCGAGCCGAGTTGATTTGGGGATTCCAACGCTTTATGCAAGCCGCTCACCCATCGTGCGACCGCACGCGAGGTCCGGCATGCCCACCACCTTCGACAAGCGCGAGGAGGAGTTCGAAAGACGCTTCGCGCACGACGAGGAGCTGCGGTTCAAGTCGATCGCCCGGCGCAACAAGATGCTCGGCCTGTGGGCGGCGGAGAAGCTCGGCCTCTCCGGCGCGGATGCCGATGCCTATGCCCGCGAAGTGGTGATGACCGAGTACGCCGAGGGCGACCACGACGTGTTCGGCAAGATCCGGCGCGACTTCGACGACAAGGGCGTCGCCCAGTCCGATCACCAGATTCGCCGCACCATGAACGAGCTGCTGGAACAGGCGATCAAGCAGGTCCAGCAGACCGGCTGACGCGCGGCGCGGCGGCGCGCGCCGATCACGGATTCGCGATCAGGATCGCACCGACGCGCTTCCCGCCGCGATGATCGACGCGAGCTCGTCGAGCAATTTCGCGGCGTCGCGCTCGGCTTCGGCGGCGCCGATCTCGATCACCCGATAGCCGCGCTCCGCGAGCCAAGCGCGTTTGGCTCTTCTCGCCTGTGCCGCCTCGGCGCTCTCCTCCTCCGGCTTGAGATCGAGCACGACGCGCAGCGGGAACGACACGAAGTCGGTGATATGCGGGCCGACCGGCACCTGGCGCTTGAAGCCCGATCCGGCGAAGCGGCGGTCGTTGGCGAGCGCGGTCCAGAACGCGCGCTCGGCCTCGGTGGGATTGCGGCGGAGCAGCCGCGCGAGGCCCCGCACCGGCCCGCGTTCGGACGGGACGCGGCCTTGCCCGTGCTCGGCGAGCAGCGCGCGCAGCATTTCCGCTTCCTCGCCATTGAGCACGCCGCCGCGCGCCGGGCCCTTGCGGCCTTCGGCAATGGCGAGGATCACCCCGTGCAGCGTGCGGATGTCCTGCTGCGTCGCCTGCATGCGCAGAAAAATGTTGCGCAGATTGACGGCCATGGTCTCGCGCTTTTCGGGCGGGCGGAAGAACTCGACCTTCTCGAGCTCGCGTTCGAGATCGGCAAAGAACGCCAGCAGCTGCTGCTTGGCCGCGGCCGGCGATTTTTGCGGCATGTGAAACGGCAGCGCGCCCGCGGTCTTCCGCTTGAACCATTCGTAGCCGACGACGAGCACGGCCTGGGCGAGATTGAGCGAGGCGAACGCCGGATTGACCGGCAAGGTGAGGATGCGATCGGCGAGCCCGACCTCCTCGTTCTCGAGCCCGTTGCGCTCGCGGCCGAACACCACCGCGACCGTTTCACCCGCCGCGATCCGCGGCGCCATCTCGCGTGCCGCCTGCTCGGGGCTGATGACCGGCTTTGCCTGGTGGTGCTCGCGCGCGGTCGCGGCGAGCACCAGCGTGCAGTCGGAGATCGCGCCTGCGAGCGTGTCGAACCGCGCGGCGGCCTCGAGCACGCGGTCGGCGCCCGAGGCCGCCGCCCGCGCGCGCGGGCTCAAATGATCCTCGCGGGGATTGACGAGGCGCAGCCGCTCCAGGCCGAAATTCGCCATGGCGCGCGCCGTGGTCCCGACGTTCTCGGCGAGCTGCGGCTCGACCAGGATCACGACCGGACCGCCGGCCTCGGTCCAGTCCTTGGTCTTGTCGGTCCCGGCTCCGGGCATGGCGGCTCCAGCGTCGAAGTTTTCGGCCCGATGTAACGTTTCCGGCGGCCCCTGCCCACCCCGTTTCGCGGCGGTGAGGCCCGCTTGCAGGACCGCTTCGGCCGGGTCATAAGAACGCCGCCTCGCCGCCCCGCCGCCCGCCGCCCCGTTCGCGCCGCCCGCGCCGTCGACGCTTGGTCCGGCGCCATGCTTGAAGGTCCTGCGCTCCATGCCGAAGATCAAGGTTGCCAATCCGCTCGTCGAGCTCGACGGCGACGAGATGACCCGGATCATCTGGAAGTCGATCAAGGAAAAGCTGATCCTTCCCTATCTCGATATCGAGCTCGTCTATTTCGATCTCGGCATCGAGCACCGCGACGCGACCGACGATCAGGTGACGATCGACGCCGCCGAGGCGATCAAGCGGGTGGGCGTCGGCGTCAAATGCGCCACCATCACCCCGGACGAGGCGCGGGTGCACGAGTTCAAGCTCAAGAAGATGTGGCGTTCGCCGAACGGCACCATCCGCAACATCATCGGCGGCGTGATTTTCCGCGAGCCGATCATCTGCCGCAACGTGCCCCGCCTGGTCCCGGGTTGGACCCAGCCGATCGTGATCGGCCGCCATGCCTACGGCGACCAGTACCGCGCCACCGATTTCCGCGTTCCCGGCAAGGGCAGGCTCACGCTCACGTTCGTCGGCGAGGACGGCAACAAAATCGAGCGCGAAGTGTTCGCCTTCCCGGGCGGCGGCGTCGCGCTCGCCATGTACAACCTCGACGATTCGATCCGGGATTTCGCGCGCGCCTCGCTCAATTACGGGCTCGCCCGCAACTACCCGGTCTATCTGTCGACCAAGAACACCATCCTCAAAGCCTACGACGGGCGTTTCAAGGACCTGTTCCAGGAAGTGTTCGACAAGGAGTTCAAGGCCGAGTTCGACCAGCGCAAGCTCGTGTACGAGCACCGGCTGATCGACGACATGGTCGCCGCCGCGCTCAAATGGTCGGGCGGATACGTGTGGGCCTGCAAGAACTACGATGGCGACGTGCAGTCGGACACGGTCGCGCAGGGCTTCGGCTCGCTCGGCCTGATGACCTCGGTGCTGATGACGCCGGACGGCAAGACCGTGGAGGCCGAGGCCGCGCACGGCACCGTCACGCGCCACTATCGCGAGCATCAGAAAGGCAACGAGACTTCGACCAATTCCATCGCCTCGATCTTCGCCTGGACCCGCGGGCTCGCCCACCGCGCCAAACTCGACGGCAATGCGGGGCTCGGCGCCTTCGCGGCCAAGCTGGAGAAAGTGTGCGTCGATACCGTGGAGGCGGGCTTCATGACCAAGGACCTGGCGCTGCTGGTGGGCGCCGACCAGAAGTGGCTGTCCACCGAAGGCTTCCTCGACAAGGTCGCCGCGAACCTCCAGCATGCGATGCGGTAACTTGCCCCTCGCGCTGCCCGGCGCCCGATCACGGAACCGACTCAATCGGCCCGCACAAGATCCGGTGGATTCGGCGGCCAACGAGAGGATGCCGAACGGCCCCGTCGGTGCAATATTGGCGGCGCTGGGGCGATTCGAGGCGATTGGGTAAGGAGGCGGCTTTGGCGGCAAAGACCCGTCCGTCGGCGCTGATGATCGCTCCGACCGCGGTTCTGCTGATCGCGTCCGCGTTCCTGATTTTCGTGTCCTCGCATCGGTTGCGCAGCAGCCGCGATCTCGTCGTCCACACCCACGAGGTGATCAGCACGGCCCGGCTGCTGTTCTCCGGCATCCAGGACGCCGAGACCGGCGAGCGCGGCTACGTCATCAGCCAGCAGCCCGAATATCTCCAGCCCTATCGCGAAGCGAGGGCGCGCATTCCGCAGCTTGTGGAGAAATTGCGGGAGCTCACGCGCGAAAATCCGGCACAGCAGAAGCGCCTGGCCGAGCTTTCCCGGCGGATCGACAACAAGCTTGCGGCGCTCGCGAGCACGATCGAGGCGCTGGACCAATCCGGCTTCGAGGCGGCGCGTTCCGAGCTCATGACCGCGGCGGGCCGGGAATCCATGCTGGCGATCCGGCGCACCACCGACGGGCTGATCGCGGACGAGCAGGAGCTGCTCGCCTTGCGCACCGCCGCAGCCGACGAGACGGAATGGCGAACCCTGATGGTGGCGATGGCGACCATGCTGGCGGCGCTGTTTGCGCTGGCGATCGCGCAATTGCTGCTGGTTCGCCGCAACAGCCAGCTGCGTCGGGCGCAGGCCGACGCCGCTCTCAAAGCCAGATTGCTGCAGGCGACGCTCGACCATACCCGCGAGGGCATTGCCGCGTGGGATGCGGGCGGTCGGCTGCAGGCCTTCAACCAGCGCTTCTTCGAGCAGCTCGAGCTGCCGCCGCAGCTGGCCGCCCAGGGAACGCGGCTCGATGCGGTGCTCGCGCGCGACGCCGAGCGCTCCTCCGGCATGCTGCAATCGGCCCGCGCGCGGGCCGGCCAGGAGCAGGCCGGCGACGACGTGATGTTTCACGGTAGAATCGGGTCCCGCACGATCGAGATCGGCGCGCATCCGACCGACGACGGCGGATTCCTGTTTTCGAGCATCGACGTGACGCGCCGCGTGCAGGCTGAGGAAGTCGCCGCGCAGGCCCAGCGGATGGAGGCGATCGGGCATCTCACCGGCGGCATCGCCCATGATTTCAACAATCTCCTGCAAATCATCCGCAGCAACCTCGATCTGCTGGCCCCCCACGTCGCCGGGGATGCCAAGGCCGCCGATCGCGTGGTCAAGGCGATTGCCGGAACCGAGCGCGCCGCCAAGCTCACCCGCCAGCTCCTGGCGTTTGCGCGCCGCCAGCCGCTCGAGCCGCGCGTGGTCAATCTCGGCCGGATGATGACCGATATGGCGGACCTGCTTCGCCGCACGCTCGGCGAGCGCATCGAGGTCGCGACCGTCATCGCCGACGGGCTGTGGAACACGCTGGCCGACCCGGCGCAGATCGAGAACGCGGTGCTCAACCTCGCCATCAACGCCCGCGACGCGATGCCCGACGGGGGCAAGCTGACGATCGAATTGGCCAATGCCATGCTCGACGCGGCCTATGCGGGGCAGCAAGCCGAGGTCGCGCCCGGCCCCTACGTCATGCTTGCGGTGACCGATACCGGGACCGGCATGACGCCCGAGGTGAAGGTGCGCGCCTTCGAGCCGTTCTTCACCACCAAGCCCGAGGGCCAGGGCACCGGACTGGGCTTGCCGCAGGTCTACGGCTTCGTACGGCAGAGCGGCGGCCACATCCGCATCTACAGCGAGCTCGGCCACGGCACCTCGGTGAAGGTCTACCTGCCGCGCGCCGCGCATGCGCCGGAATGGGTGGGCGCGGAGCCGTTGCAGCCGGTCGAAGGCGGCACCGAGACGATCCTCGTCGTCGAGGACGATACCGCGGTTCGCGCCGGTGCGGTCGAGGTGCTCGGCAGCCTCGGCTACCGCGTGCTGCAGGCGGCAAACGCCGATCAAGCGCTCGAGATTCTCCGAAGCTCCGCCGCGGTCGATCTGCTGTTCAGCGACGTGGTGATGCCCGGCTCGATCAAGGCGGACGAACTCGGGCGGCGCGCCCGAAAAATTTTTCCGCGCATCGTCGTGCTGTTCACGTCCGGCTATACCGAGACCGCGGCGGTCAAGAATCGCGAGCTCGATCCGGACGCGCAGCTCTTGAGCAAGCCTTATCGCCGCGACGATCTCGCCCGCAGAATCCGAGCCGCCCTCGACGAGGCCAACGGGCAAACGCGCGTCGATGGCGCCGAATTCGCCCCCCTTCCTCCGGACGGGAAAGATCGGCCGGATCTGATCGAGGTCAAGCCGGCTGGAACTGAAGCTGCATCATCCCGCCCCAGCCGCTCGCGAGGGGGCCGTCGCCCACCTTCCCCCTCGGCCGCGAGCTGATCGCTATCATCCCGCGCCGAGCATGGCGGCGACGGCGTCGAGCGCGGCTTGCGCCTTGGAGCCGTCGGGGCCGCCGGCCTGGGCCATGTCGGGCCTGCCGCCGCCGCCCTTGCCGCCGAGCGCTTCCGCGCCTTTGCGCACCAGATCGATGGCGTTGTAGCGCTCGGTTAGATCCTTGGTGACGCCCACGACGATTCCCGCCTTGCCCTCGCCGGTGACCCCGACGATGGCGACCACGCCCGAGCCGATCTGTTTCTTGCCTTCATCGACCAGGCCCTTGAGGTCCTTGATGTCGACGCCGTCGATGGCGCGCGCGAGAAGCTTCACGTCGCCCACCGTGCGAATGCCGTCGCCGGATGTTGCCCCGCCACCCATCGCGAGCTTCTTCCGGGTCTCGGCGAGATCGCGCTCGAGGCGTTTACGTTCATCGAGCATCTGCGCCAGGCGCGCGTCGACCTCGCCGACCGGCACCTTGAGCAGCTGGGCGAGGTTCTCGAGCCTGCGGCTCTCATCGGTCAGACGCCGCCGCGCGGCGTTCCCGGTCATCGCCTCGATGCGGCGCACGCCGGCCGCCACCGCCCCCTGCGAGACGATGCTCACCAGGCCGATGTCGCCGGTGCGTTTCACGTGCGTGCCGCCGCACAGCTCGACCGACCAGCCGAGCGCGTTGCCGGCCTCGCCCATGGCGACGACCCGGACCTCCTCGCCGTATTTTTCGCCGAACAGCGCCCGCGCGCCGCTGGCGATGGCCTCGTCGACCGCCATGAGTCGGGTGGTGACCTTGCTGTTCTCCAGCACCCTTTCGTTGGCGATATCCTCGATCCGCTCGATCTCCTGCTCGCTCACCGGCTTGGGATGCGAAAAGTCGAAGCGCAGCCGGTCGGGCGCGACCAGCGAGCCTTTTTGGGCCACGTGATCGCCGAGCACCTGGCGCAGGGCCTCGTGCAGGAGATGCGTCGCCGAATGATTGGCGCGGACGAGGCTGCGCCGGCGATGATCCACTTCGAGCGCGAGCGGCGCGCCGTTTCGCAGCACGCCCTCCCCGACCGTGCCGGAATGCACCAGGAGATCGCCGGCGCGCTTTTGGGTGTCGGCTACGCGCAAGCGCACCCCCTCGCCGCTCATCGACCCGGTGTCGCCGACCTGACCGCCGGATTCGCCGTAGAACGGGGTCTGGTTGAGGATGATTGCGCCGCTTTCCCCGGCTTTCAGGCTTTCGACCTCGCGGCCGTCGCGCACGATCGCCGCGACGACGCCTTCGGCGCTTTCGGTGTCGTAGCCCAGAAATTCGGTCGCGCCGACTTTTTCGCGCAATGCGAACCACAATGCGTCGGTCGCCGCCTCGCCGGAGCCGGCCCAGGAGGCGCGCGCCTTGGCGCGCTGCCGCTCCATGGCACTGTTGAAACTGTCGAGCTCGACGCCGATGCCGCGCGGGCGCAGCGCGTCCTGGGTGAGATCGAGCGGAAAGCCGTAGGTGTCGTAGAGCGTGAACGCGACCTCGCCGCTGAGCCGATCGCCGCGGGACAGCGCGCGGCTCGCCTCGTCGAGAATCGCAAGCCCGCGTTCGAGCGTCTTGCGGAAGCGGCTCTCCTCGAGCTTCAGCGTCTCGGCGATCAGCGCCTCGGCGCGGTCGAGCTCGGGATAAGCCTGGCCCATCTCCCGCACCAGGGTGGGCACGAGCCTCCACGTCAGCGGCTCCCTCGCCCCGAGCAGCTCGGCGTGGCGCATGGCGCGGCGCATGATGCGGCGGACCACGTAGCCGCGGCCTTCGTTCGAGGGCAGCACGCCGTCGGCGATGAGAAACGCGGAAGCCCGCAGATGGTCGGCGATGACCCGGTGCGAGACTTTTTGCGCGCCGTCGGGATCGACGCCGGTCAGATGCGCGACCGCCTGGATCAGCGAGCGGAACAGATCCGTCGCGTAATTGTCGTGGGTGCCTTGGAGTACCGCGGCGACGCGCTCGAGGCCCATGCCGGTATCGATCGAGGGTTTCGGCAGATCGATGCGCTTGCCGCCGGCAAGCTGATCGTACTGCATGAACACCAGGTTCCAGATCTCGATGAAGCGGTCGCCCTCCTCGTCGGGCGAGCCCGGCGGGCCGCCGGGAATCTGCTCGCCGTGATCGTAGAAGATTTCCGAGCATGGGCCGCACGGACCGGTGTCGCCCATGGCCCAGAAATTGTCCGAGGTCGCGATCCGCAGGATCTTCGCTTCCGGCAGGCCCGAGATTTTCCGCCACAGGTCGAAGGCCTGATCGTCCTCGGAAAACACCGTGACCAGGAGGCGCTGCGGCGAGAGGCCGAACTCCCGGGTGATCAGGTCCCAGGCGAGCTCGATCGCGCGATCCTTGAAATAATCGCCGAACGAGAAATTGCCGAGCATCTCGAAAAACGTGTGGTGGCGCGCCGTATAGCCGACGTTGTCGAGGTCGTTGTGCTTGCCGCCGGCGCGCACGCATTTCTGCGCGGTGACCGCCCGCACATAGGGCCGCTTCTCGACCCCGGTGAACACGTTCTTGAACTGCACCATGCCGGCATTGGTGAACATCAGGGTCGGATCGTTGCGCGGCACGAGCGGGGAGGACGGCACGACCTGATGGCCGTGCCGCACGAAATAATCGAGAAAGCTCGACCGGATCTCGTTGACGCCGCTCATGCGTTCCTTGGGTCCGCCCGCGGCCGCCTCGCGTGCTCCGGCCGAGGAGCGGATTCTCTGCCGGTCCGGACGCAATGCCGGGCCGCGCGCAGTTCGCGGGTTTTACCGATGGGCTTTTGGCGTGTCCAGGAACGCGGCAACCGCGGCGCCGCGGCGGCTGGAATCCGTCGGGCGCTGCCGAGTGCGGCTGGCAAGGCGATCGTAGATGCCTGTCAGCTCGCTCCGATCACCTCTCCCGCTTGCGGGAGGTCGCATCGCGCTCTGCGCGATGCGGGAGGGGCAGAGATGCGGGCCGCGATAACGAGCTTCCCCCTCCCCATCCCTCCCCCCGCAGGCGGGGAAGGCAGGCGTTCGCGGCGAGGTAGACGTCAGCCCTCCGCCGCCTCCTCGGCGCCCCCGTCGGCGCCGGCGAGAATCCGCTCGGCGATCAGGCCGGCGTTCTGCCGGATCGACGCCTCGATCTTTGCGGTGACGTCGGGATTGGCCTTGAGGAACCCCTTGGCGTTCTCGCGGCCCTGGCCGATGCGCTGGCTGTCGTAGGAGAACCAGGCGCCGGATTTCTCCACCACGCCGGCCTTGACCCCGAGATCGAGGATCTCGCCGGATTTGGAGATGCCCTCGCCGTACATGATGTCGAACTCGACCTGCTTGAACGGCGGCGCGAGCTTGTTCTTCACGACCTTGACGCGAGTCTGGTTTCCGACCACCTCCTCGCGTTCCTTGATGACGCCGATGCGGCGGATGTCGAGGCGCACGGAGGCGTAGAATTTCAGCGCATTGCCGCCACTCGTCGTCTCCGGGCTGCCGTACATCACCCCGATCTTCATCCGGATCTGGTTGATGAAGACGACCATGGTGTTAGAGCGCGAGATCGAGGCGGTGAGCTTGCGCAGCGCCTGGCTCATCAGGCGGGCCTGCATGCCGGGCTGGACGTCGCCCATTTCGCCCTCGAGCTCGGCGCGCGGCACCAGCGCCGCGACCGAATCGATGACGAGCACGTCGATCGCGCCCGAGCGCACCAGCGTGTCGGCGATCTCGAGCGCCTGCTCGCCGGCGTCGGGCTGCGAGATCAGGAGGTCGTCGACCACGACGCCGAGCTTGCGCGCATAGACCGGGTCGAGCGCGTGCTCGGCGTCGATGAAGGCGCAGATGCCGCCCTTCTTCTGCGCCTCGGCGACGGTATGGAGCGCGAGCGTGGTCTTGCCCGAGGATTCCGGGCCGAAGATCTCGACCACGCGGCCGCGCGGCAGGCCGCCGACCCCGAGCGCGATGTCGAGCCCGAGCGAGCCCGACGAGATGGTTTCGACGTCCATCGAGCGGTCGTTCTTGCCGAGCCGCATGATCGAGCCCTTGCCGAAATTGCGCTCGATCTGCGAGAGCGCGGCATCGAGGGCCTTCGTTTTGTCCATGGACGATCCTTCGACGAGACGCAGCGCAGCAGCGTGAGACATGGTTGCGAATCCTTATGACCGGGTTTCCAAGCGCCAGCAACGATTGGGAACGGCCGTCCCCCTCCGTATTCTGATCGCAGGAGTGTACACGCTTTGTTCTCGGTTCGCAATATGTTCTTTTCGCGGGCGGGGGTACTGGCCTAATTCCGGGCCAAGTGTCCTAATTAACCAGTGACAGTGTCCTAATTTAAGCATTGTCGGCAATCCGACAGACTCTCGGTCCCGAAACTCGTACCATGGTCCCATCCCCGACCCCGACTTTGCCCAGGAGTCGGCGACTGAGAGACCAGTTGCGCTCCCGCCTGTAGGGCATGGGAGCGCGTCATGGATCGCATCGAGTTCTTCCGCCGACAAGCCGACCGGTTTTCAAAACTCGCCCACGATTGCACGGATCAGGCGATCAGGGCCAAGCTATCCGCCATTGCGACCGAGTACCGGGAAATGCTCAACCGCAGGGCGTCGCCCGATGCCGAGGATCGTCCGGTCGAGTGCTAGGCCGGGTGCTGTCCTAATTCCATCCACAGTGTCCTAATTTAATTTTAGAACTGTCCTAATTCGGATTCGACTCCGCCTCGCCAGAGGCGCAGACTAGTCGGATCATCGGCAGATAGCCGCTGGCGCCGGTGACTGAGAGACCGGTCGCGCTCCCGCCTAGGGGTGCGCGACGATGCTACAGCAACCGAGTCGAGCTGTCCGACATTGCCAAATCCGCGCCGCCGAATGTGAGCGGCTAGCAGAGTTGGCCACAGATTCCGAGAGCCGAGACAGCTATTCCCGCATGGCCGAGAGCTGGCGCAAGCTTGCCGAGAGCCGCGAATTTGTGGCGAGGTTGGAATCCTTCCTTGGCTACGTCAAAGACTAGGCCGCCTCAGTTGGCGGCCTAGTTCGCAGGCCCTTCCCGTCGTCCAATCGCTCGCTCTGATCGTAAATAGGACAGCACCGACCCCCGGGTACTGCCGAGGCAGGTGTCCTAATTTTGATTTTCTCAGTGTCCTAATTTGCTTGGGAGAAGGCAGCCCCGGCCGGCAAAGGCTTGGGGCTGCCCCGAGACGGCTGGAAGATGGTGAGTCGAACAGCCGGCCCTCCCACCATGTTCAGGGGCTAACCGGATCGTGGTGGTGGCAGCTAAATACCATGAGCAAGGTCAGTTCCGTGTGACGTTGCTCACCAACGCGTCGCGAAGGTGTGAATTTCTAGTTCGCGCGCCGTAGCTAGAATCGTCGCAGGACAGACTGGGGCAACTGGGGCAACGGTAGGGTAGCTCAGGCGGCAGAGCGCGTGTTTGAAAAGCACGAGACGGTGGTTCGACTCCATTCCCCTACCGCCAGGGACCACCTCAGTTGGCGGCCTCGTGCTCCGGGTACGGTGCTGGCCTCTTTTAACCCGGGATCGACGAGGATTTCCTTGTCGAGCTGCAATTTCCGGATAAGCAACCGGCCTTCCCCGCTATCCGCGGAATTTGCCAATTCAAGGTAGTGCTCATTTCCGAGGTCCCAAGTAGGAAGATACCACAGCCGGGGTACTGACCTCCTTCAACCCCGTAAGCGGGCCGCGTTTGAATTTCACAGGGACTGCTTTTGCCGCCGCATTTAAAAACATGGAATGCAACGTTGATTTGGCGCAAGGCGGTTCATTCCGAATTGCTGTACTCTGACACAATGCAGTCCGGCCCTCCCGATGGCGCCGATTATGACGCGGAGTACTACGCGCGTAAGGCCAAGGAATGCCGCGAGAAAGCTTCAGCGGCGACCGACCCCAAGGCGAAGGACGCTTTCGAGGCCATTGCGCAGGAATACGAGCGCAGGCGAGCCGAGAGGGCCAGATCCAAATGAAGCGGCCGCCTCGATTGGCGGCTTCGTTCACGCAAGCAGCTTTCAGGATTTCCCCGTATTTTGTGGACCTGCTTCAGCCGAGCAATTTTTATTCGCGTCCACGATCGCAATCGAGCTTCAGCCGGTTGCCTTGGAGAAGACGCTAAAATCGTGTCCTAATTCCATGCCGAGTGGCCCGATTTGCCGAGGGCAGCGTCCTGGCCTACGGTGCCACAGCAAATCCGGGAGGATGGCCATGAATGCATTCGATCCGCTACCTCGATTCCTCGTGCTCGCTGTCGCTGCAACCCTGGTACTCGCACCGGTGACCGCCATGGCGGGCGCCCCCCTCAAGGGTGTCGATGTCAAGCTGGGAAAGAACCCCGGCGGGAAACCGGCGGCGCGTTCTTCCGTCAAGTCCAGCAAATCCAACACCAGCGATCGCAAATCGGGTTCGGTCATCCTCAACAAGAAGCAACAAGACCAGGGCGGTGCCGCCGGCATCGCCGTCAGCGACCCGGGCGCCTCCGGCCCCAAGAAGGGCAGCAAATAATTCGAAAGAAAGGCCGCCTCGGATTGGCGGCCTCGTCTGGGTCCGCGAGCGGCCGCCGGCGCTCTGTCCTTCTCACCGCGCGTCGGTCGGCCCAATTCCCCGGTGGGCCAATTTCGAGTCCTGCAGTGTCCTGATTTATTTCTTTTCTGCGGGAGGAGCGGTCTTCACGCTTTGCCAAGGATCGCTCATGGGCTTCGGACTTGTCGCCCATGACGACGCTTTTCTCGTCTTCTCATATTGCTCGTCGATCTGCTTGGCATCGCGCCGCTGCTGCGCCTTCGGGTCTTCACTCTGCGAATGAGCAGCGGAGACCATCAACAGGCTGACGATCATCGCCGGCACCGCGATTTTCCTCATGACTATTCTCCCTCGTGGGCCCGTCTCGATTGGCGGCCTCGTCCTGGTCGGCGAGCGACCGCCGGCGTTGCGTGATCACTAGCAGCGCCGGCACGCGCATCCCCAGCGGCGGCACACCCAGGTATAGCCTGGACGGCAGTGGCCTCCCCATCCCCGGCAGGCCGACGGCTCGATGGGCGTGAAGTTTCGGGCGACCGGCCGCCCGGCCGCCCCGCCTCGTGCGCCACGATGCTATTTTGGAGCACGGCGACTTTCAATATGGACCTTTTCGGAGCTTGATCGGGCCTCGGCGGGCGGAGGCGGGACCGGCGCCCGGCCTTGCCCGCGCGGGCGAGCCTGTGCAAGTTGCCGCAACGGGTTTGCCGGGACTGGTCTTCGGTGCCAGAATTGCCGTCGCCGCGAAGGTACCGAGGCCGGGTTTGCGGACGTGAGGTTCTGCGGGCGTTCGCGGGACGTGAGGGGGACTTGGGCATGAGAACCGTTCTGGCGGCAGCGATCATCGTGTTGCTGACGGGTTCGGCGTATTGCCAATCGATTAGCACCTCGGGCGGCCGCCCCGCGCTCGGCTTTCCGCTCGGCGACAAGCCGAGCGCCCCGCCCGATCCGCAGAGCGCGGAGCACGAGAAGGCTTACAAGTCGGCAATCGAGAAGATCCCTCCGAAGCCAAAGACCGACGACCCCTGGCAGGGCGTTCGCTCGACCCAGCAAAATCAGAAGACCGGCCGCTAGCCGAGGGCGCGGCGCGGGCGGGCGCCGCCCTCGGGTTCGCTCGAGCGATCTTCCAACCGCTGGTGCGGGCCGCGACCCACAGTTCCGCCGCCCGATTCGCTCCAGCCAACCGTGCTAACCCGTTGAAATACCGCCGAATAGGCTCGCGCCGGGGGAACGTTCCGCCTGCCGATGGCGTTGACCCGCCGGACATAGAGGAGATCAGCCATGCCCCTGATACCGATCATCCTGTGGGCGGCCATTCCCGTCGTGCTCCTGGGGGGCGATGATCGTGCACGTGATGCACTAGGCCCCGGCATGCACTAGGGCCACGCGGTTTCGCAGCGTTTTCGCGGTAATTCAGGACCAACACGCATTCTTGGCGATTGAGCCGCCCCCCGCGGGGCGGCTCATTTCGCATTGGGGCGGCGCGCCGATGCCCATGAGGTCGATTCGCAACGCCCTGGTCTTCTTCTCCAGTTGGGCCGGAACCCAATTTATGAACGGATGTTAACGATTCAAATCCTGTATTCGGAGAACCCGATGCCGATAGTTGCGGCACCAAATTACCACCGCATGGCGCTGGAGTGCCTGGAGCTCGCAGAAGCCGCGCGGGATCCGACGACCCAGGACACGCTGATCCACATGGCCGAGCTGTGGGCCAGGCTCGCGGATCGCGCGGACGAGAACCTCGCTGTCACCGGGCCGGGCCGCCGACGCGACACGGACGCGGCCTGAGCGCTGCTTCGTTCGAGATCGCGTGGTTCTTTCCGGCAGCGGTCCCGGCCCGGTCGCGTCGGCGCAACAGCCCTCATGTTATCGGCGCAACAGCCCTCATGTTAGCTGTTCGGCAACTTTTGCGAGCCTAGCTTGAACATGCGACGATAGGGCCACCCCACCGGCGGATGCTCGATGGCGTTCTCGGCTGCCGACTTGACGATCCTGCGGATCCGGTGTCCGGGCTGCGGTCAGCACACCGAGAAGCTCGTCACCGTGCTGGTGAGAAAAAGCAACATCCCGTGCAACGTGTGCGGCTCGCCGATCGATCTCGACACGCCGGTGAACCGGCTCCTGATCAAGGAGACCGCCCAGAATTGTGCCCGCATCGGCGCCGCGCTCATGGCCCAGATCGCGGCGCCTTGAGTGCCTCGGGGTCGAAGCCCGCCCCCCATTACGCACTGCCCCCTCCCCGTCTCAGCCCACCCGCCAGGAACGCGATTTTTGTTCGCCCGGGAACCAATTCCGGGGACCGGCGTTGCGGGCAGACCTGATGGCCCGTTTCCCCTTCCCCAAAGGTCAACCCGCCTTCAGGCCCAGACCCCGGTCTCTCGCGAGGCCGGGGTTTTGATTGAGCGCGACGGTCGAGGCCGGCAACCGCGATCGGCCCTCAGGCCGCGCGCCGATCGTCAGGCGACCCCGCGAGCGAGGCGGCGTCTCTCGTCTGCTCGGCGTGAGCGGCGAGGGCGACCCAGCCTCGCGCCAATTCGAACATGGCCAGCCGCTTCCCCGGGTCGGCAATGCCCTCGGCGATCAAATAGCATTCCAACGCTCGCTGTCGGTAATGTTCCGCGGCGCGCATGGCCCGCTCCGGATTTCAAATTCTTGGATTCCTCGCATGCGTTTCGTTCCGCGGCCGCGGACAAAGGCGGTCGCGCTCGTCCTGCAGAAGCGGCGTTCAATGCAAATTGGACGCGCAGCCGTTTTCGGCCTCCGCCTTCTCGGCGAGATTCGTCCACAGTTCGGCCATTTCCAGCAGAATAGCCTTCTGGTGCGGCAGCGCATTGCGCGCCATGCGCCTGCATTCTTCAGCAAATTTTCGATACGTTTCCGATTCGCCCATTATGCGCAGCTTCGCCTCGCAATCGATGTTTGCAAACTCGTTTACGCCGACACAATACCAGGGCACCAATAGGAACAAACCACGGGGCGGCCGGGTTCCTCGACTGCAATGGGTTGCCGGGGCGGGCCGATGTCGGAAGACGAGTATCGTCAGTACGCGGTCGAATGTCTGCTTCTAGCCAGAGAGATGCGGGATTCGGCGCATAAAGCCGTTTTGCTCGCCATGGCCGATGCGTGGGCAGCGCTCGCCGATCAAGCTGCCGCGGCGAACGCGCAGATCGCGTTGGGAACGAAGACCGCGCCCGAGGGCGAAGAGCCCGTTTGAGGCGGATCCGAAGGCTCGCCAAACAGCGCGGGTTTCGCTGTCATTCAGCCGTGCGGCTCGACATTCGCGAGTGGCCTAATTGCAACACTCGGGAAATTTCTGTCGATGCCCAGATTCGGGCTAGAAAAAGCCCTTATACGGCAGCGAGAATCATGTTGCAGTGTAGGGAGACGGTCCCGGTCGTTGCGAACGGGGGGATCGGGGACACGACCGGGACCGTGCCTTTCGCGAGAAAGGCCCTGCACTTTACCCCACTTCTCGCGGTTGCGGGATTAAAATTTTGTTAACTAGGCCCCGATCCGGGGCTTTTTTGCATTCCGGCCCCGGCTGGCCCGCGCGACGCTCCCCACTCGGCCGCCCCGGGGCCTTTGGATGCTGGCCGCAAGGCGGACGGTCGCGGCTCGGAGCATCAATTCTCCTTCCGGGGCAATCGCTTCCCTTGGGCAGCTTCGTCGGCGAGCCGTCGCCAAGTCTCGGCCATCCTGAGCAGCGTTGCCTTATGCTGCGGCTTCGCGCTCTGCGCCAGACGGATGCATTCTTCGGCGTTCTTGCGGTAGCGGTCCTTGTCGTCCATCGGCCACCCCCGTGTTCGCGCGGGAGGTCCAGGCGCCGTGGTAAACAAAAGATTCTTTTCCGGCTATTTAGGTTCCATTCCAAATCGGTATGGCCGGCGCTCAGCACAAGCTTGGTCGCGCATGGCCGTGCGCAAAGCCGTTCCCGCCGTCGCGACGCAAGCACCTCGCCCGGTCAACCGAGGTTGAGTTCCTGGAAAAAATCGTTGCCCTTGTCGTCGATCACGATGAACGCCGGAAAATTCTCGACCTCGATCCGCCAGATCGCCTCCATGCCGAGCTCGGGGTATTGCAGCACTTCGACCTTGCGGATGCAGTTCTCGGCGAGGTTGGCGGCCGAACCGCCGATCGAGCCGAGATAGAAGCCGCCGTGTTTCTTGCACGCCTCGCGCACCGCCGGCGAGCGATTGCCCTTGGCCAGCATCACCATCGAGCCGCCGGCGGCCTGGAATTGGTCGACGTAGGAATCCATGCGCCCCGCCGTGGTCGGGCCGAAGGCGCCCGACGCATAGCCCTGCGGCGTCTTCGCCGGGCCGGCGTAATAGATCGGATGATCCTTGAAATAATCCGGCAAGGCTTCGCCGCGCTCGATCCGCTCGCGCAGCTTGGCGTGGGCGAGATCGCGCGCGACGATCATCGGCCCGGTGAGCTTCAGCCGGGTGCGGATCGGATGGCGGGACAGGCTTTCGAGGATTTTTGGCATCGGCCGCGTCAGGTCGATGTCGACGGCTGCCCCGCCGAGCCGCCGCTCGTCGATGTCGGGCAGGTACTGCGCCGGATTGGGCTCGAGCGCCTCGAGAAACACGCCCTCGCGCGTGATCTTTCCCAGCGCCTGGCGGTCGGCCGAGCACGAGACGCCGAGCCCGATCGGCAGCGAGGCGCCGTGGCGCGGCAGCCGGATCACGCGCACGTCGTGACAAGAATATTTGCCGCCGAACTGCGCGCCCACCCCGAGCGATTGCGTGAGCTTGTGGATGTCGCGCTCCATCTGCAGGTCGCGGAAGGCGTGGCCGGCCTCGGAGCCCTGGGCGGGCAGATCGTCGAGATAGCGGCAGGAGGCGAGCTTGACGGTTTTCAGCGTGAGCTCCGCCGAGGTGCCGCCGATCACGATGGCGAGATGGTAGGGCGGGCACGCTGCGGTGCCGAGCGTGAGGATTTTTTCCTTGAGGAACGCCATCAGCCGTTCCGGGGTCAGCACGGAGGGCGTCGCCTGGAACAGGAACGTCTTGTTGGCGGAGCCGCCGCCTTTGGCGATGAACAACAGCTTGTAGGTATCCTCGCCTTCGGCGTGGATCTCGACCTGCGCCGGCATGTTGGAGCGCGTGTTCCTCTCCTCGAACATGGAGAGCGGCGCGAGCTGCGAATAGCGCAGGTTCTTTTTCAGATACGCCTCGCGCGCGCCCGCGGCGAGCGCCGCCTCGTCGTCGCCTTCCACGAACACCGCGCGTCCCTTTTTGGCAAAGATGATCGCGGTGCCGGTGTCCTGGCACATCGGCAGCACGCCGCCGGCCGCGATATTGGCGTTCTTGAGCAGATCATAGGCGACGAATCGATCGTTCTCGGTCGCCTCGGGATCCTCGAGGATCGCGCGCAGCTGACGCAGATGGCTCGGACGCAGCAGATGGTTGATGTCGACGAACGCGGCTTCGGAAAGCTGCCGCAGCGCGTCCGCCGCGACCACGACGATCTCCCGGCCCAATGCACGCTCGACCCGCACGCCGTCGCACTCGAGCTTGCGGTAGGTGGCCCTGTCCTCGCCGAGCGGGAACAACGGCGTGTGGCGATAGGCTGGCGTCAACTCGATGTTCATGGCTTTCGTCCGGTCCGGATGCGCGGCGAGGCGCGGGGCCGCGGGCGAGTTCTAGGCGCTTTCGCCTGGCCCGTCACCTCGGCCGTCGGCCGCGATGATGCGCCGACGGTGGTGCGTGGGTGTCGGGCTGCCGCTCCCTCCGCGGGGCTTGTTGCGGCGCTTCGATTCTGTCAATACTGCTGGTTGTGGAAATGCCGTGGCCGCTATTTCCCATTCCTATTCCCCAGCCCGGAAGTGCGGTCCGACTCTGAGGACACGACATGAGCCTTACTTCGCTTGCCGACGAAGAAGTCATCAGAACCAGCAGCGATCTGAATCTGACGCGCCTGCGGGACGCCGTGAATCGGCATCTGCTGCCAGTCGCGACGCGACTAACGCTTGCCGCCAATGTTACGGATGCGCTTCGGGACAATTTGGTCCCGTTGGCGGCAGAGACTCCAACCCAACGCACTCCCGCTTCGCAGGCGCTCGATTCGCTGGCAAGGTATGTTCCAACCGAAGCAATAACCCTCTACATCGCAGCTTTGTCCGCCATATCGGCTATTCACGCAACGTTTCCCTTCATTGCGGAAAAAGTGCTGTACTGGTCTTTCGCCGCCCTGACGCCGGTTTTGTTCGTTCTGATCTACGCCGGCAAGCGGATAAACGATGGACAGCCTGCATTACCTGCTTCGGTGTCGGATTGGCCCTGGTGGAAAACGGTTGCCTCAGCGATTGCATTCCTGGTGTGGGCGCTGGCGGTTCCGGGAACACCGTATTTCAATGGCGAGAGCGGCAAGATTGTAGCCGCCTTCGGGGCGGTGCTCGTTTCAACATTCTTGACCCTGCTGGAACCCTTCTTCCAACGACGATGATCCCCAGCGCGTGCATGGGGCACGGACTCGCCGGTCACGGATCCAAACATACCGGGCGACGGCCTGTTGCCGGGGTTCGCGTGTCGTTTGGCGCGCAATTGCGCCGGCCCCGGCCCAGCGCGCGCTCGATCCGCACGCCGTTACGATCGAGCTTGCGGTACGTCGTGCGATCCTCGCCGAGCGCGAACAGCGGCGTGTGGCGATAGGCCGGAAGCACGGGTGCGTCCATCGCGGTTCATCCAATTCGAGGCAGCGCCGTTCTAATCGGTCTCCGCGACGCCGTCACCCCGGGGCAGGAATCTCCGCAATGCGCGCGGCCGGGCCGGCCGGCCTACCGGTCCAGGCTGCGCTCTGCTAACGTTCTTGCCCTCGGTCGGCTGGGCAACCTCATGCGGCGGCGGGATTTCATAACGTTTCTCGGCGGCGCGCCGGCAACGTCGCTGCTCGCCCGCGCCGACGAGGTGATCGAATGAGGCGGCGGGAGTTCACGGGGCTGCTCGCCAGCGGGGCTGTGCAGCTGGCAGCTGGCACAGTGTTGGGGCAAGAGGCTGGACGGAGCTATCGCCTCGCTGTCTTGGTCCAGGCCCAAAGGAACGCTCCTCATTGGGTCGCCTTCTTCGAGGAGCTGCGCAAAAACGGCTTCGTCGAAGGTGTCAACCTCTCGATTGTGGACGGGTTCAACGCCCCATTGGACCGTGCGGAGACGATCGCAACGGCGCTCGTCGGTGCGCGGCCGGACGCCATCATGACCGCAGGAGCCCTGACCAAGGTGGTGCAGCGAGCGACGCAAACCATTCCGATCTTGACGGTTTCAGATGATCTATTGGCGGAACAGGCGGTCGCCTCACTTGCCCATCCCGGTGGCAACACCACCGGCATCAGCATTTTGGCCACCGAACTCGACGGCAAGCGCCAGGAAATTCTCCTGGAAGCGGTCCCCCTCGCTCGTCGCCTTGCACTCCTCGTAGACCCGGCCGTGACCGCACCGCACCAGCTCGATGCGCTGCAGGATATCGCGAAGGCCCGCGGGATCACGGTATCCGCCCACAAAGCCGCCAATTCGGTTGAGATCATGCCAGCGATCGACGCTGCCGTGGCTGCAGGAGCGCAAGCATTCAACGTGCTGGCCTCATCGCTCTTCAATAGGTATCGCCCGCAGATTATCGAGCGCATGGCGGCGATCCGGATCCCCGCCATCTATCAATGGCCGGAAATGGTCGAAGAAGGCGGTCTCATTGCGTATGGCCCACGCTTTGTCGGGCTTTATCCCCAGCATGCACTGCAGACGATCAAGGTCCTGAAAGGAACGAAACCCGCTGATATTCCCGTCGAGCAGCCCACCAAATTCGAGCTGGTGATCAACCTGCAGACCGCAACGGCGCTCGGCCTCACCATTCCGCCCGCGCTGCTCGGCCGGGCCGACGAGGTGATCGAATGAGGCGACGCGAGTTCATCGGATTGCTCGGTGGGGCGGCAGCATGGCCGCTCGCCGCACGCGCGCAGCAGCCGGCGATACCGGTGATCGGATTTCTCGGCACCAGGGCGTCCGGAGATGATCCCCAACTTTTGACCGCGTTCCGTCGTGGCTTGCAGGAAGCCGGCTATATCGAGGGCCAGAACGTAGCGATCGAATACCGCTTCGCGGAGAATCGATACGACCGGCTGCCGGCACTGGCCGCCGATCTCGTCGGACGTCCGGTGTCCCTGATTGTTGCCAATGGTCCTGCGGCGCAGGCAGCAAAGGCAGCAACCGCGACGATACCGATCGTCTTCACGGCAGGTTTCGATCCGGTCGGGGTGGGACTTGTCGCCAGCCTGAACCGACCGGGCGGCAACATCACGGGCGTGAGCATCTTGGACGTGGAGCTGGGGCCGAAGCGGCTGGAGCTGCTGCACGAGGTGGTCCCCAACGCGACCGTCGTTGCCGTGCTCGTCAACCCGACCGATCCCACTCGTGCCGAGATCATCGTGAAAGACCTGCGGACGGCGGCCCACACCCTCGGGCTGCAACTCCATGCCCTGAACGCCAGCACTGACCGCGACTTGGATACTGCCTTTGCGAACTTGGCCCGACTGCAGGCAGGCGGGCTCGTGATCGGCGGCGAGCCGTTCTTCAATAGCCGCACCGAACAGCTCGGCGCGCTGAGCATCCGCCACGCAGTGCCTGCGATCTACCAGTTTCGTACGTTCGCCGCCGCCGGCGGCCTGGCGAGCTACGGAGCCAATCTTACCGACGCGTACCGTCAGGCCGGCCTCTACAGCGGCCGGATTATCAAGGGCGAGAAGCCCGGCGACCTGCCGGTCGCGCAGTCTACGAAGGTCGAGCTGATCATCAATCTGAAGACCGCCAGGACGCTCGGCCTCACAGTCCCACTCGCGCTGCTCGGCCGCGCCGACGAGGTGATCGAATGAGGCGGCGGGAGTTCATCGCGCTTGCCGGTGCGGCGGTAGCGTGGCCGCGTGCTGCGCGCGCGCAGGAGCGCAAGCGCGTGTGGAGGATTGGCGTGATCATGATTTACGCCGAGATCGATCCAGAGGGACAGGCGCGATTTTCGGCGCTGCGGGAGCGGCTCCACAAACTGGGATGGACGGAGGGAAGCAACATCCAGATCGAAGTTCGTTGGGCCGCCGGCAAAACCGATCATATGCAAGCCTACGCGACCGAGCTTGTCGGCCTGCCAGCGGACGTCATCGTTGTTAATAGCACCCCCGTGCTCGCGGTACTGAAGCCGCTCACTCGCACGATTCCGATCGTATTCGCCCAGGTTGCCGACCCGATCGGCAGTGGCTTCGTCAGCAGTTATGCTCGACCAAGCGAAAATGTTACCGGCTTCACCGATTTTGATACTTCTATTGCTGGAAAATGGATGGAGGTCCTCAAGGAAGCAGCGCCTTTTGTTCATCGGGTGACCGTTCTTCAGGACCCGAAACAGATGAATCACGATGCATTCCTGCATGTGATCGAATCCACGGCTCCTTCGTTAAAGATGCAAGTATCCGCGGCCGGAGTGCACAATCGGGCTGAGATCGAGCAAGCGATCACCGCCTTGGCCGGCCAAGTGGATCGTGGGTTGGTCGTCCTGCCGGGGCCCGTCAACAACACGCTGCGCGATTCAATTATCCCATTGGCCGCTCGCTATCATCTGCCGGCGATTTATCCCTTGAAGTATTACGTAATAGACGGCGGATTGCTGTCTTACGGAATTGATCAGGTCGCCCAATGGCCCATGGCGGCAGAATACGTTGATCGCATTCTTCGGGGTGAGAAGCCGGGCGAGCTTCCAGTGCAGGCGCCGACCAAATTCGAGCTGACGATCAATCTCAAGACCGCCAAGGCGCTCGGCCTCACCATTCCGCCCGCGCTGATCGGCCGGGCCGACGAGGTGATCGAATGAGGCGACGGGAGTTCATCGGATTGCTCGGTGGGGCGGCAGCATGGCCGCTCGCCGCGCGCGCGCAGAAATCGGCGCCTCGCGTCGGTGTTCTGCTGTACGGCAGCGCGCGGGCCGATCCACTCGTAGAATCGCTGCGGCGCGGTCTGCGCGATCTCGGCTACACGGAGGGACAAAATCTCACGATCGAATATCGTTACGCAGAAGGCAGACCCGAGCGACTTCCCGAACTGGCCGCAGAATTGGTGCAGCTCAAGCCCAATGTGATCGTGGCGATGGGAGGTGATGTGGCACCCTCAGCCAAGAAGGCGACACAAACGATCCCCGTGGTGTTCTCCGTCAGCACCGATCCGGTGCAATCCGGCTTGGTCCAGAGTCTCGGCCGGCCGGTTGGAAACGCCACAGGTGTCACGTTTTTGCAGGATGAATTGGCGTCCAAGCGCCTCGAGCTGCTCAAGGAGGCGGCGCCGCAGGTGTCGCGCGTGGCATTCCTGTGGAATCCGAATCACCTGGATAATGAGCTCGGCATAGCGGAGCGTGCAGCCCGGAACATTGGCCTAGCGCTTCAACCGGTAGAGATTCGCGGTCCCGAGGAACTTGAGAGCGCACTCCGCACCACGGCCGAGGCGCACCCGGACGCTTTATATGTGGTGTCATCCCGACACACAGCTGCCAATATCTCGAAGATCGTGGCGTTCGCAGCGAAAAATCGTATTCCGTTGGCAGGCGGCTGGGGCGCCTGGGCGAAGGCGGGTGGGCTCCTCTCGTATGGCCCCAACATCGGTGACATGGTTTATCGCGCTGCCAGTTATGTGGATAAAATCCTAAGGGGCGCCATACCTGCCGACCTTCCTGTTCAGCAGCCCACCAAATTCGAGCTGGTCATCAATATCGCGACCGCGAAGGCGCTCGGGCTCGTCATCCCGGAGTCGTTCCTGCTTCGCGCCGACGAGGTGATCGAATGAGGCGACGGGAATTTGTGACCCTGCTTGGCGGCGCGGTAGCAACGTGGCCCCTCGCCGCGCGCGCGCAGCAGCCGGCACTGCCGGTGATCGGGTTTCTGAATGCCGCTTCCTCCGACGGGTACGCACATTATGTGGCTGGGTTTCGTCAGGGCCTCGCCGAGGCGGGCTACATCGAGAGCCAGAACGTGGCGATCGAATATCGCTGGGCGGAAGGTCAATATGAGCGGCTGCCGGCGCTTGCGGCCGATCTTGTTCACCGTCAAGTGGCGGTGATCGTCGCCAACACCCCGGCAGCGATGGTGGCCAGCGCGGTGACTACGACGATTCCGATCGTCTTTAGCAGCGCCATCGACCCGGTCAAGGCTGGGCTGGTGGCAAGTCTCAACCGACCCGGTGGCAACATAACGGGGGTGGCCAATTTCGATGATGTGCTCGGGGCAAAGCGATTGGAGCTACTGCGCGAGCTGGTTCCGAAAGCCGAAATGATCGGGCTCCTCATAAACCCAAACAATCCAAATGCCGAAACCATTGCAAGCCGCCTGCAAGAGGCCGCGCGAACGCTCGGACAGCAAATCCGTATCCTGAATGCCAGCACTGAAGGTGAGGTCGATGCAGCTTTCGCGACTTTGGCCGAGCTGCGAATCGGAGCAATTCTTGTCGCCAGCGATCCGTTCTTCGTCAGCCGACGCGATCAGATCGTTGCGCTCGCCGCGCGCCAGGCGCTTCCTGCAATCTACCAATTCCGCGAGTTCCCCGTGGGTGGAGGACTCATGAGTTATGGAGCCAGCCTTGCTGATGCTTATCGTCAGCTCGGCGTCTACACGGGGAAAATCCTCAAAGGCGCCAAACCAGCCGAACTGCCATTTCAGCAGGTAGTGAAGGTAGAGATGATCATCAAACTCAAAACTGCCAAGGCGCTCGGTCTCACCGTGCCACTCTCGCTGCTCGGCCGCGCCGACGAGGTGATCGAATGAGGCGGCGGGAGTTCATCGCGCTGCTCGGCGGCGCAACGCTCGCCCGGCCGCGCATGGCGCGCGCGCAGCAGGCCACCATGCCGGTGATCGGCTTCATCGGCATCGACGTGCCCGACAGCTCTGCCGGCCGGTTATCCGGGTTCCATAAAGGCTTGCAGGAAACCGGCTTCGTCGAAGCTCGGAACGTCGCGATCGAATACCGCTGGGCTGGCGCCGATTACGATCGATTGCCGGCGCTGGCGGCGGAGTTCGTGAGCCGGAAGGTAGCGATCATCTTCGCAGCTGCGCTCCCCACGGCGCTAGCGGTCAAGGCAGCTACCAACACCATCCCGGTCGTATTCGTGATCGGCGCCGACCCGGTCGAGCTTGGATTGGTTGCCAGCTTCAATCGGCCCGGCGGCAATCTCACGGGGGTAAGTCAACTGTACGGCCATTTGGGCGGCAAGCGACTGGAGCTGCTGCACGAGCTGGTTCCCGCGGCGTCCCTGATCGGCATCCTGTCGAATCCCAGGAACCCGAACGCCGAGAGCCATCTAAAAGATGTGCAAGGCACGGCGACTGCCCTTGGACAACAGATCCTTGTCTGCAGCGCCAGTGCCGAAGCTGAAATCGATGCCGCGTTCGCCAAGCTTGCCCAGCAGCAAGCTCGGGCGCTCCTCGTCGCCGACGACCCATTCTTCACCCACAGTCGTGCGCAAATCATCGGACTCGCCGGTCGTCGATCCCTGCCCGCGATGTACTATGCCGGCGAGTTTGCGGCAGCTGGCGGTCTGATCAGCTATGGAAGCAGTCCTAGAGACAGCTATCGGGAGGCCGGGATCTATGTCGGGAAAATATTGAAGGGCAGCACACCGGCCGACCTCCCCGTCATCCAGCCGACCAAATTCGAGCTGGTCATCAACCTGAAGACGGCCAGCGAGCTCGGATTGACCGTTCCGCCGACTTTGCTCGCCCGCGCCGACGAGGTGATCGAATGAGGCGGCGGGAGTTCATGGCATTTCTGGGCGGCGCGGCGCTCGCCTGGCCGCTAGCGGCGCGCGCACAGCAGCCTACCGCGCCGCTGATCGGTTTTCTCAGCAGCCGGTCTCCCGAGGAATCCGCAGGGCATGCCGCGGCATGTCTTCAAGGTCTGAAGGCGTTCGGCTACGTCGATGGCAAGACCGCGACGGTAGAATATCGCTGGGCAAAGGGTGCGTACGAGCGATTGCCGGCTCTGGCGAAGGAACTTGCGGGCCTACACCCGGCCGTGATGATTGCCGGCGGCGGCATACCTTCGGCCCGCGCAGCAAAGGCGGCGACCAGCTCGATCCCGATTCTCTTGGTCTCCAGTGATCCAGTGGCGGCTGGCCTGGTCGTCAGCCTGAGCCGCCCGGGCGCCAATGTAACCGGCGTAAGCATCATGAGCGGCGAGCTGGGAGGCAAACGACTTGAGTTGCTGGCCCAGCTGGTCCCTCACGCCGACGTGGTCGCCTGGCTTACAAACCCTCAGGATCGCGGGGACGCCGAATCCCAGGCACAGGATGTTCAGGTTGCAGCTCGCACCCTCGGTCGGCGACTGGTCGTCGTGGGCGCCAGCACCGAAGCCGAGTTGCAACAAAGCTTCTCGGCGCTCGTCAAGGGCGGAGCTGGCGCCCTTGTCGTTCAAAACGACCCATTCTTCGATACGCGGCGAGATCAACTCGTCGCACTTGCAGCCCAGCACGGGATTCCCGCGATCTACCACATCCGAGAGTTTCCGGCAGGCGGGGGCCTGATGAGCTATGGTCCGAGCCTCGCCGATGCTTACCATCAAGCCGGTATCATGGCGGGTCGAATCCTCAAGGGCGCGAACGTCGCCGATCTGCCTGTAGTGCAGCCCACCCGATTCGAGCTTGTCATCAACTTGAAAACCGCCGGCGCCCTCGGCCTCAAGGTGCCGCCCTCTCTGCTCGCCCAAGCCGACGAGGTGATCGAATGAGGCGGCGGGAGTTCATGGCGCTGACAGGCGCCGTGGCGATCTTTTGGCCGCTCGCTGCCACTGCGGAACAGGCGGGGCGAGTCCCACGCATCGGTCTGCTCGGAGACGCAACCTCGTGGGAACCTCTGCGCCAAAGCCTCCGGGATCTCGGTTACACGGAAGGTCGGACCCATGCTGGAGTCTCGCCAATCCGGGGGCGAAAGCGAGCGCTGGCCGGAGCTCGCGACCGAACTGGTCCGGCTCAACGTGGACATCATCGTAACCTCCGGCACGCCCGCGACACTTGCGGCCAGAAAGGCAACCGCGACGATCCCCATCGTCATGGTGGGCATCGGTGCTCCCCTCAAGACCGGGCTCATCTCGAGTCTCTCGCAGCCCGGCGGGAACGTCACGGGATTGGCCCAACTCGGTGCCGAATTGGCTCCGAAACGGCTGGAGCTGCTCAAAGAGATCCTGCCGAAACTGTCCGACC
>DASWCW010000322.1:0-2489 GCA_036395835.1 Xanthobacteraceae bacterium | reverse complement strand
AATTCGGATACTGGGCTCGAGTGAAGGCCACCGAACGGCGCGGCAAATAGCTACGGATGCCAACTGACCAACGCGGCGAGATAGCCGATCGCCATCGCCCGCGCGTTCCTGCGCCATTCCGGTGAGGATCGTCCCGTTCATGGTGAGCTGCCCGGCACGAAAATCCGAGCTTCGAACCAGAACCACCCGGTCAGCCCAGGCCCTGTCGCCTCGCGAGATCGATCAAGATACGGCGGCCGATTGCGATCGTCTCCTGATCCCCGCGGTTTGCGAGAACCACGATGCCGACCCTCGCGGGCTTGATCATCCCGATGTAGATCGAGGTGTTGTTCAGCCCGCCGCTTTTCTCGACGATCGTTTGCTCGCTTTCGCGCAGCACCTCCCAAGCGAGCGCCTGGCCGTTACGCGCCGTCACGGCAAACATGCTCTGCTGCGCGAAATCCATCCCCTGTTCCAGTAAGCGGTTGTGCGGCAGCTCGCCGAGATTAGCGGCGAGAAAGATCGCCATGTCCCGGGCCGAGGAGAACATCTGAGCGGTGCCGGGCCACAGGTAATAGCTTTGCACATCGCCCGGCTCACCGGTCGGGTTGCCGTCCGCCCCAAATCCCTGGACGGCGCGTTTCTTGAGGACCGGATCAAGCCCGCCGCGGGGATCGCCCGGTGCCATTGGTACCTCGGTCGAGGCCATGCCGAGTGGCCCCAGCACCCGCCGCGCCATCAATCTGGCGAGCGGCATCCCGAAGCGGCTCTCGATGGCAAGGTGCAGCAGCATGAAGCCGGCGTGGGTATAGATGCGCTGCTTACCCGGCTCATGCTCCGCATCCGCCTTCCATCCATTCATGGTGCGGACGAAATCGGGAAGCGTATAACCTTGCTCCGGCCAGGGCGGATGGTCGTGAGGCAGCAACAGCCCCGACGTGTGGGTCGCGAGCTGGCCGATTGTGACGCGGCGGATGTCGCCGCCCTGCTGCAACTCGGGGATATATTGGACAACCGGGTCATCGAGATCGAGCTCTCGCTGCTGGACCATCTGTGCCAGCAGCGTCGCGTCGAACACCTTGCCGATGGAAGCGAGATTGAAGAGCGAGTCCGAATCGACCGGCCGCTTGCCGGCGCCATCGGCGTAGCCATGGTTGAAGAACAGGTTGCGGCCGTAGCTGCGGATCACGACCGCAAAGCCGCCGATGCCGTCGGCCGGCAACCTCGGCCGCATTTCCTGGGAGACGAGTTGCCGGACCTCCGGATCCGTCTGGGCCTGCGGAGTGCCAAGAGGCGCGATCAGCGCCACGAGTACGGCGGTGCTTGCGAACCGCAGGGCGGGAGCAGGATTCACGGCGTGCCTCGGCGAATCAAGGACAGTTATTACGATCCGGAAGCTGCCGGCGAGTTCCGGAAACCGCAAGGTTGTCGCGCCATTACGGCATTCGCGTGATCGCCGTCGAATTCGAACGTGAACGAGGCATCCGTTCGCGTACTCTGGCGTTGAATTGGGCTGCCCTCCTGAGCCCTGGCACACTCGGCGCCAAGTCAGGCCGCCCCGCATGGCCGACCGCGTTGTTCAGCTGTGGCGTGATCTCCGAAACGTGCGGTAGGATCAGGCGATCGCGGCCGAAAAGGGCAACGCGCCGCGGCAGCGTGAAGCCGAGGCCCGGTTTGCATTGCTGCAACGGGAGCTCGAGGAGCTCGGCGAGTCTCCGTAGTCGGTGGGGATGCCCCGCCAGCGCGCCTGCCGGCTTCATGCGGCCGAGGTGGGGCGGGGCCAGGTGGGGCCCCGAACTTCTGGTTCAGGACACTAGATGCTTCTCGCCCCTTAGCTGTCTAGGATTTTACCGCCGTTTGACGAAGCGTCTTTCAAAATCGTACGGATCATAGCTTCCCCCTTGTTCGTCGATAATCCGCACGTTCTGCATTCCCTCACGTATCAGCTCGAGCGCCATGACAAGCGCGTCAGCTGGGCTGTTACGCTCGAATGACTCCGCACCCCCGCCCGGGACGCTTTCCGCTCTAATCCTGTACGCCATTTCCTATCGCTCCACGGGCTACAATATACCCCTATTAGGTTGACCGGGGAGCCGGAATGCTGCCGGCGTATCGCACGGCGGAATCGACCGTTGCCGAATCAGCTTATGCTGCCCAGAATTTGACCACGGCGCCAACTCGCCGGCCCGCGCGCAGGATAGCCAAGCGTCGGATACAGGGCGGCTCGGGTCACTCCGGACGGCGTTTCGCTAGCAGGTATGCTGAGGCGGGTTGCGGGCGTCGCGAACCGCGCGGCATTTGCGGCGTTGGTCCGATCAGAGGACCCGCGCATGACCTCTTCCAACGCCGGCGTGGCCAGCCACACCTTCTGCAATGTGCAGCCGGAATCAGGCCGGATCGGGGTCATCGATTTGGCACTTTTCGCGTGTTTGTATCCGGGCAAGTTAAACCCGCGAAAAAATGGGGATCCAGATGAAGAAGATTTTGCTCGCCGGCGTCGCCGGTATCGC
>DASWCW010000321.1:0-18723 GCA_036395835.1 Xanthobacteraceae bacterium | reverse complement strand
CGCGACAGTCCGGCCAGCGCCTCGATTCACGAGGAGGCGACCTATTCCACCAACATTCCGTTCATGCCGGTCTTCAACAATCTCGTCCTCTACAGGCAGGACGAGCCGCGCAACAGCTTCGAGACCATCGTGCCGGATCTCGCGACCGGCTGGACGTGGGGCAAGGACGGCACCGAGCTGACCTTCAAGCTGCGCGAGGGCGTGAAATGGCACGACGGCAAGCCGTTCACGTCGAAGGACGTGAAGTGTACCTTCGACATGCTGATGGGCAAGTCCACCGCCAAGTTCCGCAAGAATCCGCGGCAGAACTGGTACGAGAACGTCACCGAGGTGACGACCAACGGCGACTACGAGGCGAGCTTCCATCTCAAGCGGGCGCAGCCGGCGCTGCTGGCGCTGCTGGCCTCGGGCTACACCCCGGTCTATCCCTGCCACGTCTCGCCGGCCGACATGCGTGCGCGTCCGATCGGGACCGGCCCGTTCAAGTTCGTCGAGTTCAAGCCGAATGAATCCATCAAGCTGACGAAGAACCCGGACTATTGGAAGAAGGACCGGCCGTATCTCGACGGCATCGAGTTCACGATCGTCTCCAACCGCTCGACCGCGATTCTGGCGTTCATTGCCGGCAAGTTCGACATGACGTTTCCGACCGAGGTGACGATTCCGCTGCTCAAGGACGTGCAGTCGCAGGCGCCCAAGGCGGTCTGCGAGCTCGCGCCGATCAACGTCAGCACCAACCTGATCGTCAACCGCGAGGCGCCGCCGTTCGACAATGCCGAGCTGCGGCGCGCGATGGCGCTCGCGCTCGACCGCAAGGCGTTCATCGACATTCTGTCCGAGGGCAAGAACGACATCGGCGGCTCGATGCTGCCGCCGCCGGCCGGCATCTGGGGCATGCCGCCGGAGATCCTCAAGACCATCCCCGGCTACGGCCCCGACGTGCAGAAGAATCGCGCCGAAGCCCGCAGCATCATGGAGAAGCTCGGCTACGGCGCCGACAAGCGGCTCAGAATCAAGGTCTCGACGCGCAACATTCCGCTCTATCGCGATCCCGCCGTGATCCTCATCGACCAGCTCAAGGAGATCTATATCGACGGCGAGCTCGATCAGGTCGAGACGAGCAATTGGTTCTCCAAGGTCGCACGCAAGGATTACACCGTAGGGCTCAACCTGACCGGCAATTCGGTCGACGATCCGGACCAGAATTTTTACGAGAACTACGCCTGCGGGTCGGAGCGCAATTACACCCAGTACTGCAACAAGGAGCTAGAGAAGCTGTTCGACCAGCAGTCGATGGAGATCGATCTGGAGAAACGCAAGAAGCTCGTCTGGGAGATCGACAAGAAGCTGCAGGAAGACGTGGCGCGGCCGATCATCTTCCACTCGCGGCAGGCGACCTGCTGGCAGCCCTATGTCAAGGGCGTGACCATCATGGTCAACAGCTCTTACAACGGCTACCGCTACGAGGACGTGTGGCTGGACAAGTGAGTCGACGCGTCATGTTCGCGATGTTTGCGCACGAGCGTGCCGCACCCGCCTCCCTCCCCCCTTGTGGGGGAGGGATGGGGAGGGGGGTGCTCGGTACTGCGGGCGTTATCCGTACCCCCCTCCCGGCTCGCGCGCTCCGCGCGCGTGCCGACCTCCCCCACAAGGGGGGAGGTGTCGGCAGCCAGCGGGCAGGCATGCGGCAGCACGACGGAACAAAGCCTTGCTAGCCTATCTGGTGCGGCGCTTCTCGCTCATGCTCCTGACGCTGTTCGGGATCTCGATCATCATTTTCGCGCTGCTCCGCCTGGTTCCCGGCAACATCGCCGACATCCTGTTCGACTCCGCCGGCCTGATCAATCCGGCCGAGAAGGCCCAGATCGAGCGCGAGCTCGGCCTCGACAAGCCGATTCCGGTGCAATACGCGGTCTGGATCGGCGGGCTCCTGCACGGCGATCTCGGCTATTCCTACGTGTCGGAGCGGCCGGCACTCGACGAGATCCTGCCGCGCATTCCGATCACCGCGAAGCTCGCGGCGCTGGCGCTGGCGTTCTCGATCCTGCTGGGGGTTCCGTTCGGGGTGATCAGCGCGGTCAAGCAGAACACCTGGCTCGATTACGTCTTGCGCGTAATCAGCCTGAGCGGGCTGTCGATGCCGGCGTTCTGGCTCGGGCTCCTGATCCTGATGGTCTTCGTCGCCCAGTTCGGGTCGATCCCGATCTACAGCGAGGGGCCGAAGAGCTTTTGGGACGAGCTCGTGATGTTCGCGATTCCGGCCGCCGCGGTCGGTTTCCGCAGCTCGGCGCTGATCATGCGGCTGACGCGATCCTCGATGCTCGAAGTGCTGCGCCAGGATTACATCCGCACCGCCCGCGCCAAGGGCGCATCGGAGTCCTCGGTCAACTATCACCACGCGCTGAGAAACGCGATCCTGCCGGTCATCACCGTGATCGGCATCGAGGCGGCATTCCTGGTCGGCGGCCTGATCGTGACCGAAACGGTCTTCAACATTCCGGGCGTGGCGCGCTTTCTGGTCGAGGCGATCCGCTGGCGCGACTATCCGATCGTGCAGAATCTGGTGATGTTCATCGCGATCATCGTGGTCCTGGTCAATTTCCTGGTCGACCTGCTGTACGCCGCGCTCGATCCGCGGATCAAATATTCGGACTGAGAGAAGGACCGGCAATGTCGATCGAATACGACGCACAACTTGCCAGCGCGCGGCCGAGGCTGCGCCGACCGGCCGGGCGGCTGCGCATCTTCTTCTATCGCCATCCGCTCGGCGCGATCGGCGCGGTGATCATGGCGGCTTTCGTGTTCGCCGCGGTGTTCGCTCCCCTCATCACCACCTACGATCCGCTGACCACCGATTCGGCGGTATCGTTGGCGCGGCCGAACGCGGCGCACTGGCTCGGCTGCGACTTCATGGGCCGCGACGTCTACAGCCGCATCGTCTACGGCGCCCGCATCTCGCTCGCGGTCGGGATCGGCTCGACCGTGCTCGGCTCGGTGCTCGGCATCCTGGTCGGGCTGCCGTCCGGCTATCTCGGCGGCTGGGTGGATCTATTGGCGCAGCGTCTGGTCGACATCCTGCAGGCGCTGCCGCTCCTGGTTCTCGCGCTGGTGATGGCGGCTTCGCTGGGTCCCTCGCTGGAGAACGTGATCATCGCCATTGCCATTCCGTTGATCCCCTACGTGGCGCGCGTGGTGCGTTCGAACACGCTGGTGCTGCGCGAGCTGCCCTTCGTCGAGGCGGCGAAAGCGGTCGGCATGAGCGAGTTGCGCATCGCGATCAAGCACGTGCTGCCCAACACGATGGCGCCGCTGATCGTGCTGGCCACCGCCCAGCTCGGCTCGGCGATCCTGGTCGAAGCCTCGCTGTCGTTCCTCGGCCTCGGCATTCCGGAGCCCTATCCGTCGTGGGGCAGGATGCTGTCGGAATCCGCCGCCGAATACGTGCGCACCGCGCCCTGGCTGGTGATCTTCCCCGGCATTGCCATCAGCCTGGTGGTGTTCGGAACCAATTTGCTGGGCGATGCGCTGCGCGACCTGCTCGACCCGAGGCTGCGCCACTGATGCAAGCCGAGGCGACGCGATCGCGGCCGGCCGGGACCGCCAATGTGCTCGAAGTCGAGGGGCTTACCACGGTGTTCTCCGCGGGCGAGCGCACCCTCAACGCCGTCGACGACGTGTCGCTCTGGCTGCGGCCGCACGAGACGCTGGCGGTTGTCGGCGAATCCGGCTGCGGCAAGAGCACGACCGCGCTCTCCATCATGCGGCTGATTCCCGATCCGCCGGGCAAGATCGTCGCCGGCGAGGTGAGGCTCGACGGCAGGGACCTGCTAGCGCTCGACGAGGCGCAGATGCGCGACGTGCGCGGCAACGACATTTCCATGATCTTCCAGGAGCCGCTGACCTCGCTCAACCCGGTGCTCACTTTGGGCAGCCAGATCGCCGAGGCCGTCGAGCTGCATCAGGATCTCGCCAAATCCGCCGCCATGGAGAAGGCGGTGCACATGCTCGCGCTGGTCAAGATCCCGGAGCCGGCCCAGCGCGCCAAGGAATATCCGCACCAGATGTCGGGCGGCATGCGCCAGCGCGCCATGATCGCCATGGCGCTCGCCTGCAATCCCAAAGTGCTGATCGCCGACGAGCCGACCAGCGCGCTCGACGTCACCATCCAGGCGCAGATCCTGGATCTGATGCTCTCGCTGCAGGATGAGCTGGGCACCGCGATCATCCTCATCACCCACGATCTCGGCGTCGTTGCCGAGACCGCGCAGCGCGTGATCGTCATGTACGCGGGCCGCAAGGTCGAGGAGGCGGAAGTCGAGCCGCTGTTCGAGGAGCCGCTGCATCCCTACACCCACGGGCTGCTCGCCTCGATTCCCCGGCTCACGATCATGGCCGGAGGCGAAGCCCCGGAGCGTCTGCGCGAAATCCCCGGCATGGTGGCGTCTCTCGCCGACCTGCCGCAGGGCTGCGTGTTCGCGCCGCGCTGCGCGTTCGCCGATGAGCGCTGCCGCGCGCAATATCCGGCCTACGAGGAGAAGCGGCCGGGGCACTGGGCCGCGTGCTGGCATTCCGACAAGCTGAGTGCGGCGCGATGACGGTCGCGCCGGCAAGAGAGCATGCGCTCGAAGCGAGCCGGGTCGCGCCGGTGATCGAGGTCGAGGATCTCAAGAAACATTTCCCGGTGAAGAAGGGATTGTTGCGCCGGACCGTGGCGCAGGTGTTGGCGCTCGACGGGGTGAGCTTCGCGATCGGGAGCGGCGAGACGCTCGGCCTCGTCGGCGAAAGCGGCTGCGGCAAGTCGACCTTGGCCAGGACCGTGCTGCGCCTGATCGAGCCCACCGCCGGCGCCATCAGGGTCGGCGGCCGCGACATCACGCATTTGCGCAAGAGCGAGCTGCGGCCGTATCGGCGCGAGATGCAGATCATCTTCCAGGATCCGTTCTCCTCGCTCAATCCGCGCATGTCGGCGGGCGACATCGTCGGCGAGCCGCTGCAGATCCACGGCATGGCGCCCGACAGGCGGCGCGAGCGCGTCGCCGAGCTGTTCGAGCTCGTCGGCCTTGCGCCGGCGCAGATGGCGAGCTTTCCGCATCAGTTTTCCGGCGGGCAGCGCCAGCGCATCTGCATCGCCCGCGCGCTCGGGCTCGACCCGAAGCTGATCGTCGCCGACGAGCCGGTCTCGGCGCTCGACGTCTCGATCCGCGCGCAAGTGATCAATCTGATGATGGATCTGCAGCGGCAGAAACATCTCTCCTATCTGTTCATCGCCCACGATCTTGCCGTGGTCGAGCACATCAGCCGCCGCATCGCCGTGATGTATCTGGGAAAAATCGTCGAATATGCGGACAAGAAGACCCTGTTCCTCGAGCCGCTGCATCCCTACACCGAAGCCTTGCTCTCAGCGGTGCCGGTGCCCAATCCGAAGCTCAAGCGCGCCAAGCGCATTCTGCGCGGCGACGTGCCGAGCCCGATGCATCCGCCGCCGGGCTGCGCGTTCCACACCCGCTGCCCCTATGCCGAAGCGCGCTGCCGGGTCGAGGTGCCGCAGCTGCGCGAGGTGCGGCCGGGCCACTGGGTGTCCTGCCATCTGCGCTGACGATCGCATCGCGCACCGGCAACACGTTCCACGAGTTGCCACATACCGGCCGCGAAATTGTCGTATCCCCTTGATCAGCTTGGGCTTCGGCTCGGGCGGGCACGGGCGAGGGGCGGGGAGGTCCGTGCCAGGAGGGCAGCCATGTATCGCGTATCAGCCATCCTGATCGTACTCCTGATCTTCGCCGTGCCCGCTCGAGCTGCGCCCTCGCGCATGGGCGAGCTCTCTACGCTCGAGTCCGTGCAGAAATGGATGTACGGCTATCGGGCGAAACCCGATCCCGCCCGGTTGCCGGAAGCGCTGCGCACGCTCAACCAGCTCGGCGCGCTCAAGGATCCGGAGACTTCCGGGATCTACGTCGGCTTTCTCGCCGGCGTCATCGGCGCCGCTCCGGCCAAGGCCGATGAGCTGCTGGCAAAATTGTTCCCGGTGCCGCCGGCGGAGCAATGGCTGATCGTGCGGGCGATCGCCTATTCGGGCCATCCGCAATGGAAGCACCTGATGCTGAAATACGCGGCCAGCATGCCGGCCCGCAAGGTGATGATCGAAAAGTATCTTGCCCGCGAGCTCGCCACCCTCAACGAAGTGCCGCTCGAGCATCCCGACCCGGGCCTGATGGCCAAGCTGCGCGGCTATTTCTCCTTCGGCGGGCACAACAAGCCGCCCGGCAAGAATCTCACCTTCGAGAACAATCCCGAGCTGCTCGACACGCTGTGGGGCTATTATTTCGCCAGCGGCGCCTACGGTCCGATCCTGCGCGTGGTCAGCGTGCTGCCGTGGTCGAAGGACCGCGACAGCGTCGACAAGCTCAACGTCGGCAGCATGGCGAAATACACGCTTTCCATGTACGCGATGCGCGACCCCGGGCTGCTCGAATTGCTCAAGAGCGAGCTCACTCACCAGCCCAAGGAAGTGGTGGCGGTGCTCAAAGAAGTGATCGAGGGGGCCGATACCGCCGACATCGGCCGCATCCGCAAGGAGGCGCTGGCCGCGGTCGAGGAGCTCAAGCGCAAGGGGCCGGGCTACAAGCGCGACATCTCGTTCTGGGGCCAGGTCGGCGAGGGCGCGATCTCGCTCGGCTGCGTCGCCGCGGCGGCGCTCGGCCAGATCGAGTTCGGCATCCCATGCGTGCTCGGCGGCGCGGCGACCTCGGCGGCGGTGCGCTACTGGTCCTCGCCGCAGTGAAGAAAGGAAAAAGAATAGGAGCGGATTGATCAGCAGCTCTCTTTGGGCCTAAACCGACATGCGGAGCGCTTCAGCCCTCTGGCTTTGACTAGATTAATTTCTCAGACCATAAATTTCAGTTCTCAAAATCTGTCTTGTCGCCTTGACGGGGTCCGGGACAGCTAGTTGAGGTTCTAGTATTAAAATAAAATGTGCGGTAGCATGGGGATCCGATCGGCCGGAGGATCTCCGCTCACTGCGCGAGATTTTGCCACCACGACTTGCAAGGGGAGGGTGTCGATGAGGAACGTGTTCAGCACCGAATCTTTACCTAGCTACCACGAGAACCTGTTGATCGTCAGCGTTCGAAAAGAGGCATTGTCATCGGCGCCGACGGGAGGTCCGCTGGGTCAAGGTCAATCTGCGATGATGGCGGCGGTCTCGCCCGCTACGACCGGCTTGGGCGCGCTGGCATTCTATGAGCGGGCCGGCATGGTGAAGCGAGTGGTGCCGCTTCGAAAAGAAGATCCGCGCGAGCAACCCCGGACTCCATCTGCATCGGTCTTATCGGCTTTATTCTTCTCCGCGGCCGCGCCACGGAAGAATGATCCCAATCACGGCGTCAGCATCGTGGAAATCGAGCATGGACACGACACCACTCCTCTTCGGACCGCACTAGCCAATGATCCGAACATTGTTGCGGTGGCCAAAGTGCCGATCCGATATTTGGCCGCCCGGCGGACGGCGCCTCGGCGGAGTTCGGTTGCATCTCGCGTGGCCCGTCCCAGGGCATCAAGCAAACCAGCTGCGACCATTTCCACAGTGCCGCCTCCAGCTTCGGCAATGTGGAACTTGGACCGCATCCGCTGGGCTCAGGCAAGGGCACAAAGCGGCTTTCGCGATGCCGTTCAAATCAGCGTCGCGGTCCTGGACAGCGGAGTCGATTTTGATCATCCGGATCTGAAGGGGCAGATACTTGGTTATCACTGGAACTACCCTGACCTGTCGAGGCCAGCTTCATCTCAGGACCTGATTGGACATGGAACGCACGTTTCCGGCTCAATTGGCGCAATAATAAACAACGATGTCGGGATCAATGGAATATGCAAATGCAATTTGAGTGTCTGGAAAATATTTGACGACGAACCAACTTATGCGTCAGGATCGGGTGCATTCGTGTATTATGTAAATCCTATCATGTACAGGAGAGCGCTGGCCGATTGCGTGCAGACCCCGGTCGATGTCATGAACTTGAGCATTGGCGGTCCGGGCGAACCCGACGCTCAGGAAAAATGGCTGTTCGAGCAGCTCCTCTCGGCCGGGACAATCATCTGCGCTGCAATGGGAAATGAGCGCCAATACGGCAGTCCGACATCGTATCCAGGTGCCATTCCTGGAGTGGTTGCGGTAGGCGCCACCAGCTTGGATGACACAGTGGCGGTTTTTTCTAATCGAGGGAACCACATCGCCGTTTCGGCCCCTGGAAAGGCGATCTGGTCTACTCTGCCCACCTATGCCGGTCAGACGGGATTCTATGCCACGATCGGCTCCGATGGGTCGCCTCGTCAAGGGAAACCAGTGCGCCGCGAAACGGATTATGATGCTTGGGATGGGACTTCCATGGCCACTCCGCACGTCACCGGCGCGGCGGCACTCATGGTTGCAAACAAAGGTAAATTGACGCCCAGCAAGGCGCGGGACCGTCTGATGCAAACGGCCGACAAGGTGGCCGAGATGAAAGACGCCAAATTCAGTCCTGATTACGGCGCAGGCAGGCTTAACCTTGCCAAGCTGCTTGCATGAGCAACAGGCCGTGACTAACGTGTTGTTCGTTTTCCGGGAGAACGCATCCGAAGAAGAGCAGGACCGGGTGGTTCGCGAGATTTCGAGCACTCCCGGAGTGCTGACTGCCGGCCGTATCAGTCCGACAGCGACGAAACCGGCTGTCCGTAGGCTGTGGTATGCCGAAGTTGCCGATGACTCGGTTGCGCAGAAGCTGGTCACGATGCTGGGTAGCAATGATGCGATCCAGTCTGCCGAGTTGCCGGCACAACGCGGACTAGCATAGGCCGCTGGCGTACAGTTCGGGTCCGCCACTTGATCTACGGCGCGCAGGTGCGGAAGCCGGCGATCACGTCGTTGCGCTCGGGCGTGAAGAAATTGCGGTAGAGCGGCCGGGCGAGGCGCGCGCTGGTCGCCCAGGATCCGCCGCGCAGCACTTTGCGGGTGCCGAACCACGGCTGCGAATAATCCTCGTACGGGTCCGCGGCGAAGCCGGGAAACGGCAGGAAATCCGACGCCGTCCATTCCCACACGTTGCCGAGCATCTGGCGGCAGCCGAACGCGCTGTCGCCCGCCGGAAACGCCGCGACGTCGACCGGCGCCGCGAAGGCGAAATCGAGATTGGCGTGCCGGTGGTCCGGCGACGCCTCGCCCCACGGCCAGCGGCGCTTGACCGCGGCGAGCCGCGTTGCGTCGCGGCTCGGCTCGCCGATCGCCGCCGCCTCCCATTCCGCCTCGGTCGGCAGGCGGCGTCCCGCCCAGCGGCACCAGGCTTGCGCCTCGTGCCAAGTGACGAACACGACGGGCGCGTCGGGCGGGAGTTCTTCGGTCCTTGCATGGCGGCGCCAGGTCCACCTGCCGTCCTCTTTGGGCAGCCAATAGACCGGCCGTTCGGCGCGCTCGCGCTCGCGCCAGGCCCAACCCTCCTCGCTCCAAAACTCGCGCACGCGATAGCCGCCGGCTTCGAGGAAAGCCGCGAACTCGGCGTTGGTCACGGGCGCCTTGGCGATGCGGAAGGGTTCGAGCTCGACCGCATGGGCCCATTTCTCGTTGTCGAACACGAAGCCGTCCCCGGCGGTCGAACCGAGCTGCCAGCGTCCGCCCGGCACCTCCGCGTCGCCCGGCCATGCGCCGGCGCGCGGCATCGGAGCGTTGCCGAGATTCGCCGGCGCCGGATAACCGAGCGTCTGGCGCGTATAGGCCAAAGCCTCGACGTGCATGTCCTCGTGCCGGATGGCCAGCTCGTAGAAATAGCGGCCCGGCGCCTCGACGCCGCGGCCCAGGCGGTCGAGCTGCCGCTCGAGCACCTGCGAGAGGAAGCCGAAAACGCCGTTGCGGTCCGGCAGATCGAGGTCCCACCGCGTGTCATGCGCGACGGTGCTCGAATTCCACAGCGCGTCGGCGCGCTCGAGAATCGGCCCCGCGCCGTGCACGTGGCGCAGCGTCCAATATTCGTGAAACCAGCCGACGTGACCGATTTCCCAAAGTACTGGGTTGACGATCGGCAGCATCGGCCCCATCAACTGTCCCGACGACAGATCGTGCGTCAGGCCGTGGGTCCGCGAGCGCGTTTGGCGAAGCTCCTCGGCGAGCTGGGCGACGCTTGCGCCCGTTGTCGGTCGGTTGGGTTCGGCGCTGTTCATGAACATCGTTGTTATCACGCCCGCACGTCCCTCGTCACGGTCCGGCAACCGGACCACGGCGTTGCGCTGGGCGCGGATCTTTCGGCGTCTCGGGCATTCCGCCCGCGTCGCGACCGAATACGACGGTGCGCCGGCGGAGCTGATGGTCGCCCTTCACGCCTGGCGCAGCGCCGGCGCCGTGCGTCGCTTTCGCGAACTGCACCCGGATCGACCGCTGATCGTTGCTCTCTCCGGCACCGATCTTTACGAGTATATCGATCGCGACCCGGGGCGTACGCTGCGCACGCTCGAATCCGCCGATCGGCTGGTGGCGCTGCAGGATCTTGCGCGGCATCGGCTTGCGAGCCGATTGCGGAGCAAGCTTCGCATCATCCATCAGTCGGCGCCGCCGCTGTCGCGCCGCGGTGCGCCCGCGCCGCGATTTTTCGACGTCGCCGTGATCGCGCATCTGCGCAAGGTCAAGGATCCGCTGCGCGCGGCCCAGGCGGCCCGCCTGCTGCCGGCCACGTCGCAGCTTCGCATTGTGCACGTCGGCGGCGCCCACAGCCCGCGATGGGCGGCCAGGGCGAAGGCCGAGATGAAGCGCAATCCGCGCTATGTCTGGCGAGGCGAAGTGACCGGCGCCGAAGTGCGGTATTTGCTCGCCCGCGCCCGGGCCTTGGTGCTGTCGTCGCTGAGCGAAGGCGGCGCCAACGTGATCTCCGAAGCCGTTGCCGCCGGGGTTCCGGTGCTCGCGTCGCGGATCGACGGCTCGCTCGGATTGCTCGGCCACGACTATCCGGGTTATTTTCCGGTCGGCGACACCGCGACGCTCGCCCGTTTGCTCCGCCGCATCGAGACGGAACCGAAATTCCTCGACCGATTGCGAGCGGCGATTGCTCGACGCAGCGATTTGTTCAGGCCCGCGCGCGAGGTCGCCGCGTGGAAGGCGCTGCTCGATGAGCTGGCGCGACCATCCGCATCGGGCTCGAGTCGGCGCCGAGCACGATCGTCCTCTCGGCCGCGAATGCCTCGATGCGAGGTTGTTGCGGGACCACGATTTTGAAACAGCCTCCGGCCCCGCGTCTGACGGGTCGTCACGTTGCGTTGGACGGGTGAGGCTCGCGCCACGTTGCGCGTCACGCGCCGAAACGACGCAGAGCTTCGGCAGCAGCAGCCCGCGGGAACCGGACCCGCCTGTCGGCCGTTGCGCGTCTGCGTAGCTCTCACTGGAGTGTGAACTTCCCCCCGCCAAAAGTGATAGGCTCGGATCGATCGATCTGCCAGGATTTCCGGCTTCTGCCGACAGACAGGGAGGATGTCGTGGGTCGAATTGGCCTAGCTTTCGCCGCCGTGCTCGCGCTGACGATGTCGGCGGTCGCGCAGACGAAGCCGACGTTCGTCTTCACCGCGATACCGGACCAGGACGAGACCAGGCTGGTCGAAAAATTCACCCGCGTCGCCCAGTATCTGGAAGGCAAGCTCGGCCTGCCGGTCAAATATGTTCCGGTCAAGAGCTATCCGGCCGCGGTGACCGCCTTCATCAACAACGACGTGCAGTTGGCGTGGTTCGGCGGTTTCACCGGCGTTCAGGCCCGCAAGGGCGCCGCTGGATCGGAAGCGATCGCGCAAGGGGCACAGGACGTGAACTTCAAGAGCCTGTTCATCGCCAACGCCAAGATCGGCCTCACGCCGACTGCGGAATTCCCCAAGCAGATCGCCGGCAAATCCTTCAGCTTCGGATCGCGCGCCTCGACCTCGGGCCGCGTCATGCCGGAATTTTTCATCCGGAAGGCGTTCGCAGGCAAAGCGCCGGATGAGGTATTTTCCCGCGTCGGCTTCTCCGGCGATCACAGCCGCACCATCCAGCTCGTGCAATCCGGCGCCTACGAGGTCGGGGTGGTGGACTACACGGTGTTCGATCTCGACCATAAGGCCGGCAAATTCGATCCGGACCGGATCACCGTGCTGTGGGAGACGCCGACGTATCCGGACTACCAATGGACGATCCGGGGCGACGTCGATCAGACCTTCGGCGGCGGCTTCAAGGACAGGGTGCGGGCCTCGCTGCTGGAGATCGACGATGCGACCATTCTCGGCTATTTCGCCCGCTCGAAATTCATTCCGGCGAAAAACTCGGACTACCAGCCGATCGAGGACGTCGCCAAGGCGACGGACCTTTTGAACTGACCGATCGATAATCTGCGGATCGACCGTGAGCGTCCTGATCGAGCTTGCGAAGGAGACAGCCGGATACGGCGGGCGGCCCGTTCTGCATGGGATCGATCTGGCGATCCGGACCGGCGAGCGCGTCGCCGTGATGGGCCGCAGCGGCGCCGGCAAGACGACCCTGCTCAATCTTCTCTATGGCCGCCTGGCGGAGCGCGTAGCGCTGGTTCCGCAGGGCAGCGCCCTGGTGAAGACGCTCTCGGTGTTTCACAACGTCTACATGGGCCGGCTCGATCGGCATCCGACCTGGTACAACGTCCGCACCTTGGTCTGGCCGGCGCGGCGCGTCGTCGGCGAAGTCGCCGCGGTGCTGGATCTCGTCGGCCTGCGCGATGCGCTGTTTGCCCGCGCGGGCGAGCTTTCCGGCGGGCAGCAGCAGCGCGCCTCGGTTGCGCGCGCGCTCTACAACGGCAGGCCGGTCCTGATCGGCGACGAACCGGTCTCCGCGCTCGACCGCGTCCAGGGCGCCGAGATCCTTTCGCGCCTCGCCTCGCGCCACGAGACCATCATCGTGGCGCTCCACGACATCTTTCTCGCGCTCGATCACACCGACCGTATCGTCGTGCTCGATTCCGGGCGCATCGTGCTGGACGCGCCGTCGCGGACGCTCACCGCCGCGGATCTGATCCCGTATTACGGGGGCTGACGTGACGACGCGGCTCCTGGTCCTGCCTCGGCTCAGCTACAGATCCATCAGCTTGCTGCTGCTGATCGCGGCGCTGCTCGGCCTGGCGGTTGCGGACCTGCGAGTGACGGCGCTCGACCCGTGGCTCGAGCTGCAGCATCTGCTCGCCGGTTTGCTGCACACCGATGTGCTCGCGGTCGAGGCCCGGGGCCTCGTTCTGACCGTCGCCTTCGCCGTGCTCGGCGTCGGCATCGGCGCCTCCGCCGGCCTGGCGCTGGCTCTGGTGTTCCCGCATTTCGCGCCCGTGCGCGTCGTGTGCGCGTTCCTGCGCTCCGTCCACGAGATGTTCTGGGCACTGCTGCTCATCAATGTCACCGGGCTGTCGCCCACGACCGGCATTCTCGCCATCGCGCTGCCCTACAGCGGCATCTTTGCCAAGGTGTTCGCGGAGATGATCGAGGAGGCCGATCTCGCCGCCGTCAGGGTGCTGCCGAAAGCCACCTCGACGGTCTCCGCCTTCGCGTTCGCGCGGCTGCCCGAGCTCGCCGAGCAGTTCAAGAACTACACGCTCTACCGGCTGGAATGCGGGCTGCGCTCGACCTTGGTGCTCGGCTTCATCGGCCTGCCGACGATCGGCTTTCAATTGGAGAGCTATTTCCGGCAAGGCCATTACGCGCAGGCCTCGGGCCTGCTCCTGAGCTTCTATGTGCTGGTAGGGACGCGCAGGCTGTGGGCCCGGGCGGCCACCCTGCCGTTGCTGATCGGGGGAAGCATTGCAACGCTCGTATTCCTGGCCGACACGGTCGGCGGCGGCTCGATCGCCGCCAATCTCCTGCGTTTCCTCGGCGACATCGTCCCACGGCCGCTGCGCGGCGATCTATTCGCGCTCGCCACCTGGATCAGCTTCGGCCAATGGCTGTGGCCGATTCTGATCCATCAGATCTTGCCGGGTCTCGTGCAAACCCTGGTGCTCGCGCAGATCGCCATGGTCGGCATGGCGCTGCTCGCGCTTGTGTTCTTTCCCGTCATTTGCGAGCGGTTTTGCGGACGCCTGGGCAAGGCGCTCGGGCGCGTCGTGCTCGTCGTGGTGCGCTCGACGCCGGAATACATGCTGGCCTACGTGCTGCTCCAGCTGCTCGGTCCCTCGATGCTGCCGGCGGTCATCGCGCTCGCCTTTCATAACGGGGCGATCGTCGGCTATCTTATGGGCCGGCACGCCGACGTGCTGGAATATCGGCCGGACGCCCCGCGAGGTGCCGACCTCTATTTGTTCGAGACCGTGCCGCGGCTCTACGGTCAGTTCCTCGCCTATGTGCTGTATCGGTGGGAGATCATCCTGCGCGAGAGTGCGATTTTCGGAATCCTGGGTGTCGCCACGCTCGGCTTCTACGTCGATGCGGCGATCTCCGAGCTCAAGCTCGACGTCGCGGCCGTGCTGATCCTGGCGTTTGCGGCTCTATCGATGCTGGTCGACGTATTCTCGCGCCGGCTGCGAAAAGGGCTGAGGATCGACACGATGCCGACGCGGCTCTCCGCCGCTCCGGTCGAGCCGAGCTGACGAGGGGCCGCGCGTTGCTCTCCACGCAAAATCCCATCCTCAAGGACGTCGTGCTGCTCGGGGCCGGCCACGCGCACGTGACCGTGCTGCGCAAGTTCGGCATGAAACCATTGCCGGGCGTGCGTTTCACGCTGATCACCCGGGAACTCCACACGCCGTATTCCGGCATGCTGCCCGGATTGATCGCCGGGACCTATGGGTTCGACGATTCCCACATCGATACCGGGCCGCTGGCGCGCTTCGCCGGCGCGCGGCTCTATCAGGACGAGGCGATCGGGATCGATCTCGACAACCGCCGCGTGCTGTGCCGCAACCGGCCGCCGGTTCTCTACGACCTGTTGTCGCTCGACATCGGCTCGACGCCCAATGTCGGCGACGTGCCGGGCGCGGCTCAGCACGCCATTCCGGTCAAGCCGATCGACGGCTTCCTCCGCCGCTTCGAGGCGTTGCGCGCGCGCGTGCTCGCCGCAAGGGGCTGCGTGAGCATCGGGGTCGTCGGCGCGGGAGCCGGCGGGGTCGAGCTCCTGCTCTCGGTCGAGCGGCGCCTCGAGCGCGAGGTCGCGGCCGCCGGGCACGATCCGGCCGGGCTTTCCTTCACCCTGGTCGGCGCCTCGGACGAGCTGCTGCCCGCCTTCCCGCCCGCCATGGGGCGCCGCTTCCGCGAAATTTGCGAGCGCCGCGGCATCCGGGTCTTTACCGGCGCGCGCGTGGATCGGGTCGAGGCGGGCGCGCTCCATCTCGAAACCGGGGAGGTAATCGCGCTCGACGAGATCCTCTGGACCACGCAGGCCGCGCCCACGCCCTGGCTGCGCGATACCGGCCTCGCGCTCAACGACCGCGGCTTCGTGCGGGTCACGCCGGCGCTGCACTCGGTCTCGCATCCCGAAGTGTTCGCCGCCGGAGACATCGCAGCGGTCGACGGCCACCAGCTGCCCAAATCGGGCGTCTATGCCGTGCGCGAGGGCCCGCCGCTCGCCGCAAACATCCGCCGCATCCTCACCGGCGCGGATCCGGTGGCGTACCGACCGCAGCGCCAGGCGCTTTATCTGGTCACCACCGGCGAGAAGGCGGCGATCGGCTCCCGCAACGGCCTGACGTTCGCCGGCCGCTGGGTATGGCGGCTCAAGGATTGGATCGACCGCCGGTTCATGCGCAAGTTCAACGAGCTCCCGGAGATGGCGGCGCAATCCACCGCCTTCGCGAGCCCGATCGCGGACAGCGCCGCGCTGAAGGAGATTTCCGCGATCGCCATGCGCTGCGGCGGCTGCGGCGCGAAGGTCGGCGCGACCGTGCTCTCCCGCGCGCTCGGCAAGGTCACGCCGGCCGAGCGGGAGGACGTGCTGGTCGGGCTCGATGCGCCCGACGACGCGGCGATCGTCGACACCGGCGGGCCGCTGCTCTCGGTGCAGACCGTCGATTATTTCCGCGCCATGATCGACGATCCCTATCTGTTCGGAAAGATCGCCGCCAATCACGCGCTCGGCGACATTTTTGCCATGGGGGGCACGCCGCAGACCGCGCTCGCCATCGCCACCATCCCGTATGGGCTCGAGGCCAAGGTCGAGGCCGACCTTTCGCTGATGATGACCGGCGCCAACGAGGTGCTGCGCGAAGCCGATTGCGCGCTCGTCGGCGGCCACACCAGCGAGGGAGCGGAGCTGGCGCTGGGCTTCGCGGCCAACGGGCTCGTCGCGCGTGCGGCGGCGCTGCAGAAAAGCGGCATGCGCCCGGGTGACGCGCTCGTCCTCACCAAGCCGATCGGCACCGGCACCCTGCTCGCCGCCGACATGCGCGGCAAGGCGAAGGCGCGCTGGGTTTTTGGCGCGATCGATCACATGTGCCGCTCGAACCGGGCGGCGGCGGCGGTGCTCGCCCGCCACGGCGTCCGCGCCGCGACCGACGTGACCGGCTTCGGCCTGCTCGGGCATCTCGTGGAGATGGTGCGCGCCTCCGACGTCGACGTGGCGCTGGCGCTCGATCGCATTCCGGTGCTCGACGGCGCGCGAGAAACCATTGCCAAGGGCGTGTTCTCCTCGTTGCAGCCGCAGAACGTCCGGCTTCGGCGCGCCATTCGCGATCTCGAAGGGGTCGCGGCGCATCCGGATTATCCGCTGCTGTTCGACCCGCAGACCGCGGGCGGGCTCATCGCCGCCGTGCCGTCTGCGCGCGCTGAAATCTGCGTTGCCGAGTTGCGCCGCGCCGGCTACGCGCAGGCCGCCGTGATCGGGATGGTCCGGGCGCGCAGCGGCCGGCTCGAATCCGTCGAGGTCATGGCGGTGGGAGCGGATCTCGATGCCGCCCGGCGGCGCGCGGAGAAGCTTGCGGCGTCCGGAGGAGACGGCCACGCGCCCGAGCCCGTGCTTTGACGCCCGGCTGTTCGCGATCGGCTCGACCGATTGATCATCGCCCGCTCGGCGTGTCGGATGTCCTGATGCCGTGGAATTTCCGCGCTGAGCCCGAAACCGTTCTAGCGCAGAAGCCTTTATGGCGATTCGCACAGATCAACCTGCGACGGCGGACGGTTCTCATTGGTGGAAGTTACGTTTCCACTTCGTTGTAGCGTCCGCATTCCCGGCACCTGACGATGAGACCGTGAACTTGGTCGTCATCCGCAATCACCAGCAAGGTGCCGCACTGACCGCAGAGATAATGATTGGTGTTTTCAGCCACAGTTATCGGGGGCGGGGCTGGGACGACATAGCCAACTCCCGGCGGCGGAATCACTCGCAACTTGAGCGTCCATTCTTGCACGGCGACGCCTCCGCAACCCTGAACACCAATCCAGTGAATGGAGAGGAACTTGGTTCCCTTGGCGTTCGGAACTCGGGCTTGAGATCCCGCGACCACCTACTGGTTAGCGACTGCGCTGCCCCGGCTCGTCATCCTCCAACAGGACATCGCCCCGTAAGCCTGTCCGGTTTCCAATCCGTTCCACTTGGAAAGCGAGCCGCAGCCAGCGTTGGGCGAGTTGGAGGAGACTGACCTTGCGTTCTGGCTCGGTCACATTTTCGGCTGCCGCTATGCATTCGTTCGCTCGACTTCGGTATTCGTCCCCAGTCGACATTGCACACTCCTACGCACGCACAAAAGCTGAGTCTTGAACCCCCGACAAGGCCGATCCAGTCCGCATCGAGGGACAACATTATGGAATCGGCGGAAGGCGTGGCGGCGGATCTCGTTGACCGGATCAGCGCGGCTGTTTTAGTCCGACCTCTATTTTTCTCGTTCGTCACGCTGCCATGACAAGACACTCGGCAGCGTTCGCTCGGTAAAGCTCAGGGGAATCCACGCGCTACTGCCCCTTGGGCGCACTGATATCTTGTATGCCAGAATGCGGCCGTAATGGGGAAGGAGCCTGATGGATAAGAACAGACGAAGAACAGCAGGCTTGGGCGGAGAACACCTGGCGTTCGATGGGGGCTTTGCCTCGCCTCGCTCGCCGAACAAGAGACTGCGCCGCACCCTCACGGGACAACAGCGTCGATGATGGCGAAGACGATTGTCGAGCACCAGAAACTATGCGGTGGAGAGTTTAGTTGTTGGCAAGTGCAGGCGGCACGGAATGGGGAAAGGATGCAGAATATGAGGAGGCGGCGGTTCCTTGCTACGACGTTGCTTTTGCCGATTCTGCTTTTCGGCACCAATGGTATCTCTGCCGACGATGTGTTGACCGCCAGCGATCGGCAGTATCTTAGCTCTATTGGTTATGAAGAACAATCAAATGCGTTGGAACGTTCGTCAACCAAAGGACAACGCAAATACCTTCACAAACTTATCAATAGGCCGAAGATCAGTGCAAAAAGGAAGATGAACTTGGTTAGCAGCTATCTTACGGCGATTGGGATTGGGACGGTGCCAAAATGATTGAGGACCGGATGTCCGAACGTGAGGGCGTGAACTCATAAATCCGCCGGCGTTGACGGAATTCCGCTTTGGTGCGCGTTACGGACTCGAGTCGGACATCGCGCGAGGTCCGAAAAGTGCCAGACTCGGACATCAGCCAGGTTTACTCGATCACCTCGTCGGCGCGGGCGAGGAGCGAGGGCGGCACGGTCAGGCCGAGCGCTTTGGCGGTCCTCAGATTGATCACCAGTTCGAATTTGGTCGGCTGCAGGACCGGCAATTCGGCAGGCTTGGCGCCTTTCAA
>DASWCW010000320.1:0-7188 GCA_036395835.1 Xanthobacteraceae bacterium | reverse complement strand
GTCTCCAGCCCGGTCGGCACGTTCTTGTTCTCGCTCTTAAGCTTCATGCCGGCGCCGAGCGCGAGCGTCTCCAGCAGCGCCGAGAAATCCTGCTGCAGGTAAGCATCGGGGTCGGGTTTCAGCGTCGCCGCGCCGAAATGGGCCTGCAGCTGCTCGCGCGTCGTCGCGGTCATCGGCATCGGCACCTCGAGCTCGCGGCCGAGCTCGAGCCCGAGATCGAGGTCCTTGCGCAGCAGCTCCGGCGTGAACGTCGTCGTCCAGTCGAGATTGACGAGGGCCGGCGTTTTATACGCCGTGAAGATCGAGCCCATGACGCTGTTGTTGATGAAGGACAGGAACGCATGACGCGGCACGCCGGCCTTGTTGGCGAGCAAGGTGATCTCGGCGAGGTTCTCGATCACGACCCCGAGAAAGACGTTGTGGGCGATCTTGCAGATGCGGGCGAGCTCGCCCTCCCCGACGTAGGACACCCCGCGCGGAGCAAACACCTCGATCAGCGGCCGCGCGGCGCGGCACGCGCGTTCCGGCCCGGAGACCACGGCGGAGAGCTTGCCCGCCTTGACGCATTTGGCGTTGCCGCTCACCGGCGCCGCCACGAACTCGGCGCCCCGCTCGGCGAGGCGCCCGCGGATCGCGGCGGATTCGTCGACCCCGATGGTCGAGCAATCGACGACGATCTTCGGCAGCTTGCCGCCTTTGCCAGCCGCAATACCAGACTCGCCGAACAGAACCGCCTCGACGTCGCGGCCGGTGGACACGATGGTGAACAGCACGTCCACATCGGCGAGATCGGCAACGCGCTCCACGATCCGCCCGCCCTTTTTCGCCAGCGGCTCGGCCTTGGAGCGCGTGCGGTTCCAGATCGCCACGCCGTGACCGGCCTCGAGCAGCCGTTCCGCCATGGGATAGCCCATCCGGCCGATTCCGATCCAACCGATCTTCTGCTTGCCTGTCATGCCGCACTCCTTTGGTCCCGCGCAGGGACCCTCGATCTCGAGATCCAAACGATCGCACGATGAAAGACGCGCAGCCGCGAGCGCTTACTCTGGTGTCCCCTCGCCTCTTCTGCTAGCAGATCCCGAGGGTCTTGCAGAGCTGCCGAGGACATGGCCGAAACCTTCGATCCCGACAAGGCTGCGCGCTACGTGCTCGAGGCGCACGCGAGCCGCGCCGAGTACCGCAATCTGCCGCCGGAGATCGCACCGCGCAACGTCGCTGAGGCCTATGCGGCGCAAGCGGCGCTGGCGCGCCTGCTCGAAGCCAAGGAAGGCAGGATCGCGGGACTGAAGATCGCGACGACCACGAAGATCATGCAGCAGCTGATGGGGATCGACCACCCCTGCGGCGGCCTGATCTTCGAGCGCAGAGTTTTTCGCTCGCCGGCCGAGATCCGGATCTCCGACCACATGCACGTGGTGCTCGAGTGTGAGCTCGCCGTGCGCATCGGACGCGCGCTGCCGAAGGCCTCGGCGCCGTACACCGCAGCCGGCGTCAAACCGGCCATCGCCGCAGTGATGCCGTCCTTCGAGCTCATCGAGGACCGCAAGGCCGATTACAAGAATTGCAAGGCGCTCTCCATGATCGCCGACAATTGCTGGAACGCCGGCGTGGTGCTGGGAGCCGAGAGTCCGCTGGATTCGGCGCGCTCGATCGACGGCATACGCGGCGCGTTGGAGATCGACGACCGCCCTTCCGGCGAGGGCAGGACCGATGATCCGCTTGGCGCGCTCGCCTGGGTCGCCAACCTCGCCGTCGAGCAAGGCCGCATGCTGGAGCCGGGCATGATCGTGATCACGGGAAGCATCATTCCGACGTTCCCGGTCCGGCCCGGCAACCGGGTCGTGTTCACGCTCGACGGATTTGGCAGCGCCGAGCTGATTGCGAAATAATCGGCACGCGAGCGGGCAGCGAAAGTTCCGCCAGCGCCATCCGCCACTGCACAGCCACCCTCGGCCTGGTTCACAGCGGCGTGACACGCACGCTGAGCACCGCGGCCTGTCCGTCGTCGACCGCTCTCAGGCAGAGATCGACCTCGGCCGAAAAGTCCGCGAACATGCTGCGGCATCAGTGCATGCCGATCGCCCGGCGCCCGCATAGCCGCGCGGTCTTCCGCGGGTTACGATTGCCGCAACCGTTGCGCCCGTCTCGCTTGTTGCAAGGTCCCATCATGAGCGCGGAACCGTTCGAACCTCTACGCCGACATATGCTCGCGGAGATCACCGCGTCGACGGCGCATGTCGCCTCGGTCATCGGCAAAGCGGCGCTCGATCAACGGGTGCTGCAGGCCATGGGCAAGGTCTTGCGGCATGAGTTCGTGCCCATCGAGCTCCAGCCCTATGCCTACGCCAATGTGCCGCTGCCCATCGGCTTCGACAAGACGATTTCCCAGCCCTTCATCGTGGCATTGATGACGGACCTGCTCGACCTTCGGCCCGAGGACGCGGTTCTCGAGATCGGAACCGGGCTCGGCTATCAGGCCGCGATCCTGGCCGAGCTGGCGGGAAAAGTGTTCAGCATCGAGGTCATCGAGGAGTTGGCACAGCATGCCAGGCGCAGGCTGAGCCGGCAGGGCTACATCAATATCGAGCTTCGGATCGCGAACGGCTATTACGGCTGGGTCGAGCACGCGCCGTTCGACAAGGTGATCGTGACCGCGGCTCCCGACCTCATCCCCCCGCCGCTGCTGCAGCAGCTGAAACCCGGCGGGAAAATGGTCATTCCCGCGGGCCTGCCCGAGTCTCAGCAATTGCTCCTGGTCGAGAAGGACGACAGCGGCCGGACCAGGACCAAGGAGATCCTGCCGGTGCGATTCTCGCAGCTGGAGGGAGCCGAATCCGACTGAGCTCGGTTGCTCACAGCGCCGCCGCGGCGTCAGTCGCAAACCTCCATGACCGAGAACCGCTGGTTCATTCTTGCCGTGCTGTTCCTGGCGCGCACCGCGATGGCGTGTCAGTTCCAGACCGTCGGCTCGCTCGGGCCGGTTCTGGTGGAAACCTTCGATATCGATTATGCGCGGCTCGGCACTTTGATCGGGCTCTATATGCTGCCCGGCGTCGTGATGGCTCTGCCGGGCGGGCTGCTCGGACAGCGTTTCGGCGCCAAGCGCGTGGTGCTGGCCGGTCTCGCGCTGATGACGGCGGGCGGCGCGCTGACGGGCGTGAGCACGACATTTCCGATGCTAGGCGCCGGCCGGCTGATGAGCGGCGTCGGCGCCGTTCTGATCAACGTCATGCTGACGAAGATGGTCGCCGATTGGTTCAAGGGCGCCGAGATCGTCACCGCACTCTCGATCTTCATCGCGAGCTGGCCGCTCGGCCTCGGCCTCGGGCTGGTCGGCTATGCGCCTCTGGCGGCGGCGTACGGCTGGAGCGCGGTCATGCATGTTGCGGCCGCACTCTCCCTGTTTTGCCTGGTGTCGATCGCATGGATCCATCGCGACCCGCCCGGTCATCACGTTTCCGGGCCAGCGAAATTCCAGCTCAACCTGAACGGCCGCGAGTGGCGTCTGGTCTCGCTCGCCGGCGCGATCTGGGGCACCTACAACGTGGGTTACATTTCACTCGTCAGCTTCGCGCCCGAGTTCTTCACGACGCGCGGGTATTCCTTGGCGCAGGCGAGTTCGATTGTGAGCCTGGTAGGTTGGCTGCTGATACCGTCGGTGCCGGTCAGCGGGTATCTCGCCGAGCGCTGGCGCCGGCCGCAGCTGTTCATGATGGGCGGTTTCACCGTCGTGGCGGCGGCATCCGCGATGCTGCCGTTCGTCGATGCCCCGGCGGCCTTGTTCGCCGTCATCGCGCTCGTGATCGGATTGCCCACCGGCGTCATCATGGCCCTGCCGACGCAGGTGCTGCGCACCGAAAGCCTCGCGTCCGGCATGGGGGTCTATTTCGCCTGGTATTATGCCGCCATGGCGCTGCTGCCCGGCGTCGCGGGCGCGGCACGCGACCTCACCGCGGCACCGGCGGCACCGCTGTTGTTCGCGGCCGGCATGATGGTCGTTGCTGCGGCTTGCCTCGCCGCTTTCCGAGCCGCCAGCCGGCCTCTCGCGGGGACGCAAAAAGGACGGCTGTAAGGCGCTGGTTTAAGGCATCCAGGAGCGTCCTGCTCGCTCGGTCAGGGTTCGCGCGCCGCTACGACGGCGGGGGCTGGGATCGGTGCCGGAGGCCTCGGCGCGTCCCGCGCCGCCGGCGCGACCGCCCGCCCGGCGGATTTGCCGGAGGCTGCAGCTTGCACCGGGCGCTTCGGCGGCAACGGGACCGAGACGCGCACACTCGCCGACTCGGGCTTCGTCTCGACGCCTGCGAGCTTGAGCTTCTGACGCTGCGCCATCACTTCGTCGGGCGCGTGCAATGCTTGTCCGTCGACGAGGCCCTGCTCCGTCGCCGCATCCCATTCGTCGTCGATCGCCAGGCGGCTCGCGGCCTTGAAGGCCCGAAGCGCATTTCGAGATGCGGCTCCCCAAACCCCGTCGTCGCTGCCGGCGTAATAGCCAAGCTCGGCCAGGCGACGCTGGATCTGCTCGGCATCGTCGCGATTGAGCGGGTTCCACTTCGCCCCCGCGGGCGGCGGATAGGCAGTTTCGAACCCAGCCGCGGCTTCGGATCTCGTCCACCCCCCGGGCGGTGCATTGACGGCGGAAGTAGAGAACAGACGTGCCACCGTCTCGGCGTCCAAGAGGTCGTCCCAGAGGAGACCGTTCGCTTCCTTGAAATGTCGCAGCGCGACCCTCGAGCCAACTCCCCAAGTGCCGTCCGCGGGGCTGACGACGTAGCCGAGATCGCTCAGGCGGCGTTGCACCCGGGCCGCGACGCTCTGGTGCAGCAGCGCCAACGACGGAGCCTTCAGCAGCGGCCAAGAGACGGGCTCGGCTTCCGGTCTGCCCGGAATTCCCGAGGTGATGAGCGGCGGCAATGCGCTCGTTCCCGAAGCCGGATCATCCGACGAAGCAGCATGCTGCACCCCCGAGAGATTTGGGCCCGCGGGCACGGCGACGCCAACGTGAATTTTACGCCGCCACGCGCCCAGCAGCGCTCTTCCTTCGCCCTCCAGCGCCTCGCGCCGCTCCTTCACCTCCGCGTCGATCGCGCGCTTGTCCGCGGGCGGGTGGCCATAGCGTGCGCATCGCGCATTCCACTCGTTGGCGAGCGCCTGGAAAATCGCCAGATCCGCGCGGCTGGTAAGCGGTCCGATTGCTTCGAGCCGAACCTGCTGGAACCTGCAAAAGCGGACGTTGGCCTGACTGAAGAGTTTGCTGCCGCTGGCCGGCCGCTCCTCCGGGGTCAGGTCGGCATTGCGCAGGGACAAGGAATTGCCGGCGGGGTCGGGAGAAGCGACCAACGGAACTTCCGACGGCAGCACCGCAAGCGCCGCGACCAGGGCCGCGGTGCCGAGCCAGAACCAAAACTTATCCGGCCATAGGGAGACGGCGGCGATGACTCGCCTGATCCAGTCTGCAAAAGGGGAGCCCGGTTGGGGTACCGAAGACGACGCGCACTCCGGCCCACCCGCTGCGATCCGCAACCCCGAGAATGGATTGCAGAGCAGAGCGGCGCCGCTCAAAAGCCCAGGATCGACTCGCACCGACACCAACGCCCCTACCCCGACCGCACTGCGGTCCCCGATCATGCCCAATGCCCGCGGCCACGCCTAGTCCGACGCGGGCAGGTTATCCACAGCCGGCATGCGATTCCATGATAGGCCCGGAACGAGTGCAACCGCCAGCCGGTTTTTGATGCGCTAAGCTGGCGGCGTGGGAACTCGGCAGGATGGCTTTGCTTCCCCGGCGGGCGCGTAAAATCCGAAACTCGGAGGCATCGATGAAAACAAGCGCTATCGTGCTGGCACTGGTGTTCGCGGTGGTCGCGATCGTCTATTTCGTTCTGCCGGCGGGATCGCTTCCGAGCTTCTTTCCCGGATTCGAGCCGGGGTCCGCGCGCGTGCACGTAAAGCACGGCATTGCCGCGCTTGCGGTGGCAATCGTGCTCTTCGGTGTCGCCTGGTTCGTGGGAAGATCGCCGCGATAAAGCCGGCCGGTTGCGGAAGGGCCGCATATTCCTGCGGCCCGGGCCTGATCGGATGTCGTTACGGTCAATCAAGCGCCATACAGACACCGGCGACCCCGGCGTTCGAACCGGCACTTCCGCAGATCAGCTCATGGGGCTGAATTGGCTGCCGAACCCGCTGGTGAGCGGCCGGCTCGTCTCCGTCGCCAGCTTCTGGGCGGCGCTTGCGTTCTCCCGGCTCTGTTGAGCGATGGTTTCGAGCTGGCGCCGCGAATGCGTGGCGGACAGCTCCATGACCTCGGACATCGACTGCGCCTGCAGCATGTCCTGCGCGTACTCGAAGATCGCGTTGACGTTGGCCTGCGCGGCCGAGAGAACCTTGAGCTGGTATTCCCGGAATCCCTCCGCAGCTTTGGAAGTACTTTCCTGCATGCGGTCGGCAGCTTCGCGAGCAGCCTCGCCGGCTCTCGTGGTCGTATCGCGAGCGGCGTTGCTTGCTCGTCTCTCAGCGGTCTTGCGGTCGTCCATGAGGCTTGCTCCCTTGTCGATGAGGCATTGTTCGACGCCGGATCCAGGATCGATCTATGCCGCCGATCGATGGTCCGACATGGCGGGAACGTCTGGACGCTCGTTTGGTTCGATGAAGGCGCACATGCGCGCGCATCGGCACTACAAAAATACCTGAGCCCCGAGACATAGGTGACACTTCGTACCGGACACATGGGTAACACTTCCTGCCTGCTTTCTGCCCGACTTCGCCGATCCGTTCCATGATCGCGACATTCTCGTCACCCGCCCGCAGCCGCATCTGCATGCACCGCAAGAAGATCAACATCTCGACCGTCCTGGCAGACCAAACTGTCGGAATCAAAGAGGTCGACGACGGCATTTGGCTCGTCAGCTTCATGCACTACGATCTGGGATATATCGACTTGGAACAGAAGACCCTGCAGCCCCTCGACAACCCGTTCGGCCCGAGGTTGTCACCCATGTCTTAGGTACGTCCCGTTACCTATGTCTCCGGGTCGGACACCCGCCCGTTGGCGACCCCGGGAGGACTCGAACCTCCGACCAACAGCTTAGAAGGCTGCTGCTCTGTCCAGCTGAGCTACGGGGCCGACGGCAAATCGAGATACCGGCCTGCCGTCATCGGGATAAAAACTAGAACGTATGTTGACGGCGCGCC
>DASWCW010000319.1:0-2620 GCA_036395835.1 Xanthobacteraceae bacterium | reverse complement strand
ATCAAGGGCCTGGGCGTCGATCACGTCATCTGGGGCACCGATTCGGTGTGGTATGGCTCGCCGCAATGGCAGATCGAGGCGATGCGGCGGCTCGAGATTCCCGAGGACATGCAGAAAAAATACGGATTTGCGGCTCTCGGCGGCGCCAACAGCGCGACCAAGCAGATGATCTTCGGCGCCAATGCCGCCCGGCTCTATCGCGTCAATCTCAAGGCGGCCGACAACGCGCCCTTGCCGGCCTATTCCGAGGATCGCCTGGCCGGGCTGAAATCCGAGTACGAAGTCGCCGCCAAGGAACCCTCGAACCTGCGCTACGGTTACGTGCGCGCGGCCTGAGCGTTCCGCCGTAGGGCGGGCAATGCCCCGCCCTACGGGCTCTCGCCCTGCCACGAAGGTCTTGCTTGCGCTCGGCCCATCCTGCATCCGAGAATGTCGCTCGGAAGGAAAGCTCGATGCGCATCTGCTCGTTGTTTCCTGCCGCGACCGAGATCGTGTTCGCCCTCGGGTTCGGCGACGCACTGGTGGGAGTGAACCACGAGTGCAATTATCCGGCCGCCGCATCGAGGCTGCCGAGCGTCACCAAATCCAACATCCCGGACGGGCTGACCAGTGCCGAGATCGACGGCATCGTGTCGGCAAAACTCAAGGACGGCGGATCGCTGTACGGGCTCGACGCGGCGTTGCTCGAACGGCTCTCGCCGGACGTCATCCTCACCCAGCAGCTCTGCGAGGTGTGCGCGCTGTCGGGCGACGAGGTGCGCCAGTGTCTCTCGGCGCTTGCCTGCAGGGCGCAGCTGATAAGCCTCGCGGCCGATTCATTGGCGGGCATTCTCGACGACATCCGGACCGTGGCTACGGCGCTGGGGCGAAGAGATCGCGGCGAGCGCCTGGTCGGATCGCTGCAAGCGCGGATCGACGCGATCGCGAGGAGGACGGCAAGCGTGGCGTATCGCCCACGCGTGTTCTGCATGGAATGGGTCGATCCGCCCTATTGCGGCGGGCATTGGATGAAGGAGCTGGTCGAGATCGCCGGCGGCCATGGCGCGCTGGCAGTGGCGCAGCGGCCCTCCTACCGCGTCGCTTGGCAGGACGTGCTCGATTTCGCTCCGGAGATCATCGTGTTGACCTGCTGCGGATTGGACGTCGAGCGCGCGGCGCGCGAAAGCCGGATCCTGGCGGGTTTTGCGGGAGCGCACGCCCTGCCGGCGATCCGCAACGACCAGGTCTTTGCCGCCGACTGCTCCGCCTATTTCGCTCGGCCGGGCCCGCGCATCGTCGACAGCCTGGAAATCCTGGCGCACATCATTCATCCGCAGCTGTTCACGGCCCCGCCGCTCGCCGGCGCGTTTCGCAAGCTTCGCGTGTCCGAGCACGATTTCGCCTGAGCGCGAGCACTCGGACGGCTTGCGCTCTTCGCGCACCGGAGTGGGAACTGCGTAACCGCGATGCGTCTCTCGATCAGCCGAGGCGCTGTCTCAGCGTCGCCATGTAGCCGCGGATGCGGCTGGCATTGACGCCGAAGTCGCTGCGTCCTTGACGGCTCTCCGAGCGAATGTCGATACGGCTCCCGGGCGTCTCGGCCGCGACCCGGATCACGATGTCGTCGGTGAAGCGGAACCATAGGCTGGTGTGGCGCGCCTCGATGCGGCCGTCCGCCGGATCGGCCGCCACGACGGCCCAGCCCGGCATCGCCTTGGCCGTATCGAGCGCGCGCTGGAACGCCTGTTCCGGCGGCAGGCCGGCCTTGAGCGGCGTCAGGTCCGGATAGGCGGCTTTTTGCTGTTTGGCGATCTCCGGCCCCGCATAGGTCGCGGGAGCGGCGTTCTCGGCGGCACGCGCCGGCAGCGCGGCGACATAGGTCGGCGGATTGTCGGTGTCGGTGGTGATGTCGTGGATGCGTGGCAGCGTCTTGAGCCGGTGGTCGTACTGCCACGGCACATAGGTGAGCACCGCGCCCGCGGCGAGCCCGATGCCCGCGATCATCAGGCCGCGCCGGCCGAGCCGCCGCCACCCCGCCGCGAGCACGAAGAGCGAGACGATCAAGGCCGCCAACGCGAGATATCCGGAGACGGGCATCAGCCAGGAGAAGGCGAAGCGGAAATGCCACAATCCCGCGTGCCAGCCGAGCGGCGAGACGGCCAGTAGGACCAACGCCACCGCCGCCAAGCCGAACGCCAAATACGCCCCGTAGGATGCCCAGTTTCTCAAATACGCCCCGTAGCGTGCCCAGTTCCGCGTCATGACAAAGCCGCCCATCTTCATTCGAGCCATCTTCATTTCGAGCTTCGCCCATGCAAACAAGAGTCGCAGGGTTTGTTCCCGGGAAAAATGTCGCACCGAGGATAATGCTCGATTGAGAAAGTCGATTTTTCGACCTTCCTCACCGATCGTTTGAGCCCGGAGGTAAAAGACAATCCAACCGCTCGGCGGCCGGAATCTTGGTCGAAGCACGAACTCGTGAAGGAGCGGCGCACAAGTCTTGCGCGGGGCGGTTAGCTTCGATAGCTTTGCGCATCGGGGAAATGCAGGCTCCCCGTCAGACGCCAGCCGTCCAAGCTCTGCGCAACGCTCGCTTGCCGAGGTGATTGCGCATGGACGGAATTTTCCCATCCCACCCCAT
>DASWCW010000318.1:0-7481 GCA_036395835.1 Xanthobacteraceae bacterium | reverse complement strand
CAGGCAGCCTTCACCGTGTTAACCGGCCCGCCGAGGTGCACCCGCCAATAGTGATCGAAATCGTCAAGGGTGGCGTCCTCGAATAGCTGGCTTCCGCAGATACCAGCGTTGTTCACGAGGAGGTCTATTCTCCCGAAATGCCGCTAGTGCCCCGCAACGGCTTCTCGAAGCTCGTCTGCGCGATCTTGCCGATCGTGAAAGCATGGTCGGCGACGACAGCAGGGCCGTCTGCCAGCATGAGTGCAGTCGGATATATAGTTTCCGACCGGACCATAATGGGATATCTGCGCAACAACAGCATCTTCACCTTTGGCCAAGTCGACAAGGCGAAACCATCTGCAACTTTTCGCGAAATCCTCGATGCGATGTGGCTCTTCAACGACAAATTCGAGCGAGCGCTGTCCGAATTCAACGAGATCAAGGCTGGGCAAAAAGGCTGAGAATCACCGATTGCCGATCGGACCGAAGTTCGCGCAGCAATCTTCCCCATGGCCGGCGGCCGCGGCCTCTAATTTGCGCCAGTTCAAGCGGCGGCCGCGGACCGGGCGCTGCTGCCCCGTGAGATCGCGGCGGTGGTCGATCCGCCATCCGGAGCGGAGCGCAAGAGCCGAAGATCTGATCTACGGTCATTTCCGCCGGTTGAACACGCCGCTGGTTCTCCGCGCCAGCGCATGGCCGGGCGACGCGAGCGGCTGGGCGCCGACGCACCGTGGCTTGCCGTCCGGCCCGATGCTCGACGCCAGGCTGAGCGAGAGTTCCTCAACCGTGGGCCGCGCCGGCTCGGCGGCCCGCTGCAGCGCCTGGGCCGGGATGGTGATGCTCACCACGTTCGGCGACTGCTTCCCGGCGGCGGGCTCCTCGGGGTCCGGCATCAGCTGGGCAACCGGCTCGGGCTGCGCGACCTCCGCCGCCGGCCGCGCCTCGAGCTCGGTGGTCGGCCCCTCCGCCGGCGTCTCCGGGACGACCCGCTGCTCGAGCTCGGCGGGCCGGGACGCGCTCGCGGGAACGTGCCCGACTGCCGGGGCGGCCCCGGCGATCCTCGCTTGGTAGTACCGGACGAGCTCGGCGTCGGTCATGGTCGCGAAGTCGACCCGGGCGCCGTTCCCGGAGACCTCCGAGCTGAAGCGCGTGACCCGCTTCTCGGGCGGCGCGACCGCCCCCAGCCGCGGCTCCTCGAACGCGATCAACGCCCGCGAGGCGTCCACGGTCAACCTAGCCCAGCGTTCGTACTTCCGCTCGTTCGCGTTCGGGTTCTTGGCCCCCACGCCGGGCGCATAGTGCTGCGCCAGCGACGCGAACTGCCGCGCGAAGCTTTCGAGGATCGCCTTGGCCACCGGCTCCCCGCGCCGGAGCACCCGCTCCGCCTGCCGGCCCTCGGCTTCGTCGGTGGTCATCGGCCAACCTCTTCCGGCAACAGCAGCCGGGTGAACTCGTCGGCACCGGAAGCCTCGCGGCGGCCGCGGCGGCCCTCAACGGTTACCAACAACCGACGCACGCTATTCGCAAGCCTCACCCGGTCGTCGTGGTGGCGCGGCTTGCAGAGGAGCAAGCGCGCGGCTTGGAGTAAATACTCGCGATCGAGGACACCCATCCGGCTCCAGCCGCCGAGCTCCCGGCTAAGCGCGCGGGCCTTCGCCAGCACGCGCCTTTCCCGCTCGGCGCGGGGCATGGTGCCGGCCGGGTTGCCCGAACGACCAGGCAAGAACCGCCCAGTCGCGGGGTCATGGACCTGAGCTCGATCCTGCTGCCGAACCTGCTCCATCTCGGACATTCCGGCCTCGATCCACGTTTCCCGCTACTGTTTCCCGTGCGGGAAGCCTCCCGCTTTTGGAACCATCCTGATTCGCGAAAGTCGCGCCGTTGCTGGCTTTTGTCAAGCCAGTGACCGATCCTCCCGGCGTGCATTTGCTGTCGGCACATCAGCGCATAGGCGCCAGTTTCCAAAAAAGCGACCAACGTCGGCGCCAGCGGGAGGCGGGGCGCGCGGGGTGCAAGGCGCTGTCCCGAGGGGGGGAATGCGGCTATCGTGTCGAGGCGGGGAGCCATTCGGATTACCGTCGCGCGCGGGGGATTTGCGATGCGTTCAATGATTGCGTTGTCAGTTCTCGCGCTCATTCCAGCCAGCGCTTTGGCCCAACAGGATTTGAAGTGCGACGTTACAAAGGGACAGGACTACCTGGATTGCAGCGACCGCCAGTTTAAGACCTATCTGGGCAAGTACCTCTGCGTCATCGACCATGTCGCGGGCATCCAGTACGACGACGAGCTTGGAAACACACGTCCGTTCGTGGGCCGCATCAAGCCGACCGAAGATAAGTTCTTTATGGAAATTGCTGAGGACTCGTCGCTTGAGTGCGGTTCAATCTGGCCGGCGGCGACGCAAACGAAGGACTGCCGAACGAAGTACAAGATGACGGTGAAGTCCAAAAGCATTTTCCTTCGCGAGAACGGCTATTCCGCGCTGCTGCCGCAAACATTCGTCACGACTGGCGGGCAAATGGTCATCGTTGCGGGCGGCCGGTTCAACGGCAATTACCGCTTCGGATGGGACAGCTACGCCTTCGAAGGGCGGTGCGAGAAGCTGAACTGACGGCGCCTGGTTTTTGCGGGAATACCGGGATCGGAAGTGCGCCGCGCCATTCCGGTTGGTGGCGACCGCGCGGCGGCTCGCTTAGCCGCCCGGCTTATCCGCGGGCCTCCCGCGGTGGCCGCGGGGAGACCCCGCGCGAGGAGGAGGGGAGGTTGGTGGTTTTTAGGGTCGAGCTTGGGCAGATCATCGGCCGCCCCCGGGCATGCGGAGGCGCTTGCGGTAGCGCTCCCCCCGCTGGTCGTCCTGCAGGGCTTCCTCCCGCACCGCTGTGCGGACATGGGGAGGGAGGCCGTGGCCGGGCAGCGCGTCGCCGTTGCGGTAGTATTCTTTGCTATGGCCGTAGTCCCGCATGTCCTGCTCGAACAACTTCCAGATCATCTGCGCCAGTTCCGGGCTGTCGCGGCGCAGCTTGGTCCAGGGCTTGAGGCGGATCACCTCCTCCCGCGGTCTATTGTCGACGGCCTCGGCCTGGAGTTTGGACAACATGGTCGCGATGCCCTTGAGCAGCATCGGCCAGGCGCGTTCTCCCTTGTCGCGGCGCATCCACCCGTCGGTGTCGACAGCCTCTTCGAGCCAACCACCAAGATTCTTGCTGGCGAGGTGGCAGCGGTCGGTCAGCGTTGCCGGGACGATCTTCCCGTCGTCGGAGGTCCAGTCTGTTCCTGGCTGCCAGGGGCGATGGGTCTTCTTGGGTTTCCTCGGCTTCTTGCTTCCTTCCGCCGGAGGCGCCTCTTTCCCTGAAACAACTTCCTCTTCTATGGGCGGGGAGGCTGGACTCGGACTCTCTCTTCTTCCTGGGATTCTTCTTAAGGGATTCCCTTAAAGGGATTCGGGTAGCACTTTCGGGAGGGGTACCCCTCGCACTTTCATGAGGGGTAGCCTCGCAGGTTCTGGAGGGGTCGAGCCTCGACCAGTCGAACTCGAAGAGGTGCGACTGACCTGCCCGGCGGCTAATGGAGATCCACCCGCGGCGCTTGAGGGCGCGGACCGCGCGGCGGGCGGTGTCATCGCTCATGTCGACGCCTGCGGCCAGCGTCGGAATGCTCGGGAAGCACCTGCCAGAATGGCCGTTGCGGTGCTCGAGCAGCCTCGCCGCAATCACCTTGGCCGAGGCCGGGAGCGTGTCCGCGACGATGGCCTGAAGGATGTTCCACTTGTCGAGCAGGGTAGGAGTGACCGCCATGATGACGCGCACCTTTCCCCGCGCGCTTGCGCGGTCCTGGTCGCATCGGTCTCGGCGGGGGATGTTGCGGAAGGCGGCCGGTTCAAATATCGTCCGACTCGCCATGTCTTTCACCTCTGCTCAGGTGATCGACCCTTCCGCACCGCTTGTACCGGTGCGACTTCCTCCGCACCGCTCGTCCCGGTGCGATCTTCGAGCGGGCGCCCAAGCGGCGCCCGTTCTGATTCGCAGTTATAGCAAACTACGCCGCAGATGGTGAGCGCCGCTCCGCCGCGAGCACGCGGTCGATGCGGTCGATCTCGCGGACCAAACAATCGAGCAGGCGGCGCGCCTCGGCGGAGGGGAAGCAGTCGATCAGGTCCGACACCCTGTCGGCGTCGTCGACCAGCTTGGTACGGCGCTGTTCGAGCTCCCTGAGATGATCATCACGCATCTGGTCAATCGGCCTCCCAGGTCTTGCTCTCGCGGCTCTGCCGCAGAACATGGCGCTTTGCCGCCTTCTCCGCGACCTCGCGCCGCTTGTGCATCTCAGCCAGCAGGACGTCGAACAAGCCGGCCTCGCTGATCTCGTGCGTCTCCTCGCAGTCGCGAATATCCTGTTTGGTCAAACCGAGAGCGAGCAGGCGAGCCTCCATCTCCTCGTACGTCATCGGCCTGCCGAGCCCGCCAGAGACCTCCTCCCCCCTCTCGATCCGCTCGATGCGCTCCTGGGAGGCCTTAGCCTCGGCGTCGGCCTAACCGCCTCGGCTTCGCTCTTGGCGATGATGCGCTCAGCACTGGCAATCAGACCCTTGTGGCCTTGCGCGATCTCTCCGTGCGCGTCGCGGATAACCGTCCAGAAGCCCGCATCGGCCTTTGCGTTGTCGAGCTGCAGGGCGCGCTGCTCGTCGATCGTCGGCATGGGGATTCTCGCGTGCACCGCCGTGAAGACCTTGCCCTGCCTCTCCGCGTCGACCCGGTTCGACAACTTGGCAAGGCGCTGGTGCAGGCGGTTCCAGAACTGGATCCGGTCGGCGATAGAGGGCGGCATCACGATCGAGCCGAAGCTGGCGATATGCTCGTGGCGGACGGTGCCGTTGGCGCGGCGCGTCTCGATCAGGCTCACCTGGAGTCGCTCGCGGGTTGCTCGGAACCGGACGAACATTGTAGTGGCATCCTGATGGCGGCTTCCCGCGTTTGGCAACCTCGCTTGCCACTACGCCTTGACCGGGGGCGGCGTCCCGCTCTCGATCAGTTTGAGATGCGGATTCCCGCGAACCCCGGCTTGGTCGAGGGCGCCCTTGATCCGGATCGCGAAGCTGATCCCCCGGCGAACCCGGTCCAGCTTGTCGGCGTCGTTCAACAAGACTTCGACCATGGCACCGAGGTCGCATCGATCTGCAGCTCTGCCGAGCCGAAGGAGGCTTTCGATGACGTCGGCGGCAGCTTGGCGCGTCGCAATGTCGGCTAGCTCACCCGTGGTGATCGCGCGGCCGGCCGGTGGCACATAGCTGACGGACTTGAAGGTTGTGGGCTGCGGCGGCTTGGCCTCGACGCTGGCGTAAGGGGTGGTGATCACGAGTGTCTTGTGCGTGACCTCGACCGGGACCGTGTAGGTCGGCGGCGCGATCGCCCGCTCGGCAATGAGATCCAGCGCCTCGTTGATGGCCAAATGCGAAACCGTTCGCATTTTGCCTTAATCTCGTCAGCGTGCGCCGCAATCCGCATGTACTGCTGCGCGGTTCGCTGCGAGATATTAGGGCAGTGCTTGGCGAGCCAGCCGGCCCATTTCCCATGTCGACCGTAGCGCATCTTGGCTTCACACAGGAGATTGCCGCACGCGAGCGCGCGTTCGATCCCGCGCCGGAAGGCACGCACGACGGCCGCATGCTCGGTATTGATCCGCTTCGCCAGGTCGGCGAGCGAGTCGGTCTTGATCGGCAGCGTGGTCATGACGCGGCCGCCTTGGCGCGGGCGTCGAGCCATTCCTTGCCGTGCCTGCCGCGGATGCCGATGCGCGTCTTCGAAAGGCGGGTGATCGGCGGGCCCTCGCCGCGCTGGCAGATCCGGCGGAACGTGTCCACGCTCACGCCCAGGACGTCCCGGCAGAATGGCGGGATCGGGTAGACCTTGTCGTCCTGCAGCGGCAGCTGGACGGGCGGCGGGGGAGACTTCTTCGACTTCTTCGATCGCGGTGACATTGCCAACACCTCCACACGGGCGCGAGCAGGCGGAATCCTGCTTTCGCGTTCTTCAGCTCTTCCGTGTGGGGGGGTGCGGTCTCTTGCTGGCGGAATCGTTTTCGTTTGTCAACCTCAGCCGGATGAGTCCTTACACCGCGACGTGCAACGGGACGACCTTGCGCTGGCCGCCCTCGATATTGGCCCCCGTCTTATCCGCATCCTCAGAAAGCTCGGAGAAGAAACAACCGATCGCGCGCAGCTCGGCGTCCCACCGATCGAGCGCCTGCCGGATGCGCGGTCCGTATTTGGCCCGGTTGTAGATCCCGGCGACCCCGCCCTTGTGGCCGGAGATGTGGTTCACGACGGCCTCGATGATGTGCGGTTCGATGCCGATCTCCGCCATGTGCGTCACGACGGACCGCCGCAGGTCATGGGCGACCCAATGCGGCATGGGCTTCTCGATGCGTTTCCGCAGCGCCTCGCCTGCTATGTGCCAACCCCGGAAGCCGTTGGGCCCGAGCCCGAAGAGCAGGTCGCGGCCTTCCACCTTCGGCACCGAGGCGACGATCTCGGCCGCCAGGCCGACGAGCGGGATCGAGTGCTGGCGCCGGTTCTTGGCTCGGTCGGCGGGAATCGTCCAGATGCCGTCCCTGATCTCGCTCCAGGCCATCGAGCCGATTTCCTGTCGTCGGCAGCCGGTGCAGATCAGCAGCCTCATGGCGCGGCCGAAGTCGTCGTCGCCGCAGGCTCTCCAGACGTCGCCGAGTTCCTCCCTGGTGAGCACGCGCTCCCGCGGCGGTGCAGTCTCGGGCGCGAGTGTCCCGATCACCGGGCTTGCATCGGCTCGGGAAAAGCCCTGGGCCATCGCCCAAGCGAAGAAGCTCTGCAGCGCCGAACGGGCGTGCTTGGCGGCGGTCGACCCGCTCTTCTTCTCGATCGCCCTGAGTTGGACCGCGATCTGGTTGCGCTCGACGTCGTCCACCTGGAGCCTGTGCAGTGGCTTCCAGTGCGAGCGCAGGTACCGCCGAATCCCGCGGATGGTGCTCGGCCGCAGCTTCCCGAGCTTCAAGGCCTTCTCCTTGTCCTCGATGTAGAGCTCGATGAGCGCGCCAACCGTGTGCTTGGCCGCGGCGTCCTTTTTGATTCTCTCGGCCTTCGCGTCGGCCTTGACGACCTGCGGGTCCTCGCCCAGCACGACCCGCGCCTGCAGCTCCTCCGCCTTCTCCCGGGCCATCGCCGCTTTGAGCTTGGCGACCGGGCCGATCTGGTAGCGGCGCTGCTTCGCCCCGACGCGGTACTGGTAGATCCAGATTGGCCGACAGCCGGCGCGCAGCCTCACGCCGAGCCCGGTCACCTCGTCGTCGAAGAAGATCGCGTCGCCCTTGCCGGGTGGCAGCTCGATCCTGGCGACGGACTTGTCGGTCAGTTTCATCAGAAGGTCCCCCATCCGTGGGAAACAACTATGGGAAACGAACCGCCGCTTCCCGTTGCTTCCCATTGCGTCCCCTATCGGCCGCAAAGAAAGCGTATATAGGCGGATTCCCGC
>DASWCW010000317.1:0-31777 GCA_036395835.1 Xanthobacteraceae bacterium | reverse complement strand
GGTCAGGGTTGGACTCCGGTCCGAGGATCCGACGGAAGGAATCAAGCGACCGAAGCTAAAATCCACGGGTTTCTACACTTGGACCGAGGATGACATTGCAAGGTTCGAGACAGTGCATCATATTGGCACCCGCGCCCGGCTGGCGATGTCGCTCGGGCTGTATACGGGTCAGCGGCGGTGCGAAATTCTTTCACTGGGCCGCCAACACGTGCGGGACGGACTTGTCCACCTGCGTCAGGGTAAGACTGGGAAGACGCTGGCGATCCCGGTGCACCCCGATCTTCAGGCCGTCCTCGACGCAGTGCCGCTCGATCAGCTCACGTTTATCACGACCGTTCACGGGAAACCGTTCGACCCTATGGCGTTCAGCACATGGTTCAAGAGCGAGTGCCAAAAGGCCGGCCTGCCGCAGGGGGCGACATTCCATGGTTTGCGGAAGGCTGCGTCACGCCGTCTTGCGGAGGCAGGATGCAGCGCGAACGTTATCCAGGCAATCACTGGGCACGCGTCGTTGAAAGAGGTTGCCCGGTATACGGCAGCCGCTGACCAATTGAGGCTTGCCCAACTGGGCATTCAGTCCATAGGGAGAACAAAAAAGTGGCAAACCTGATTTCTGAAAATGGCAACCCCATTGATTTCATTTGGATAAAGCGGCCTGATAGTACTGCGGATCGTAGTATTTCGCCGGGTCCGACAGCGTCTTCTTCGGCTCGCCGTAGCGGCTGCGCAGCTCGAGCACTCTCTTGACGCCTTCGAGGTCGATCTGCGCCTTGGGCGCGAATCCGCGCGGGTTGATCAGCACCGTATAGCTCTGCGCCGCAAGCTCCGGCGACATCTGCGGCAGGTTCTTGCGCAGCACCGCGATCGCCGCCTCCTTGTTGCCCGGCTCGGAGAGCCAGGCCAGGCCCTGGGCATAGCCGCGGATGTAAGCCTCGACCTTCGCCGCGTTCTCCTTGGCCCAGCCGCGTCGGGTCGCGCCGACCAGCCCCTGGTAATGGCCGTAGACGTCGATCGCGCGTTCGAGGATGTTGAAGCCGGCGGCGTTGGCGAGAATGTCGAACGGCGCGAGCAGCATGGTGCCGTCGTGCTTCTTCTCCTTCAGCGCTTCCCAGCGCGCCAACACTCCGCCGGCTTTCTCGACCTTGTAGTCCCCCATCTCGAGCCCGTTGCGGCGGAGCAGATCGAACAGCACGAAGGCGTAACCGGTCGTCATGGCATCGACCGAGAGCGTGCGGCCCTTGAGGTCCTGATAGGCCTTGACGTCGGGCACGACCGCGAGGCTCAACAGGCCGTTGTCGCCGCCCATGAACGCGAAGAGATCCGGCGTGGTCGCGACCGGCGCCTCGCCCTGGCCTTCCATGTAGGCGATGACATTGTCGATCGCCGTCATGGCGATGTCGAACTTGCCGTCGATCAGATTGGTGAGTTGGAACACTGAATTCGGCGTATTGGTGAGCTTCACCTCGATGCCGCCCTTGGCGAAATAGCCCTGCTCCTGGGCGGCCCAGATCGGCCAATTGAACCCGCCCGGGAAGACGATGACGGAAAGCGGCTGCAGATTCTGTGCCTGTGCGTGGACCGGAACGGCGGTCGCGACGACGGCGAACAGCGCGGAGAGGGTAAGGAGCCGGCAGGCGAGTTTCATGGATTCCTCCCGTTCATATTTTTCTCCCGGGCACGGGGCCGGCATTGTGCGGACTGGGCGAGGGGAGATCAACGCTTTCCCTCTCCCCGCTTCGCCGCGGGCGAGGGAACTACCGCGCCACGCTCGGCTGCGCGGCGAGCGCCGGCTCGCGGATCGGCACGCCCGGGAACACCGAGCCTTCCTCGAACCAGGATTGCGGCGCCGGTTGTCCCCATAAGGTCTGGCGCTGCGGGTTTTTCAGCGACCAGCGGATCGGCTCGAGATCGGTATCTACGGCGAGATAATCGCTCGTGAACAGCTCGACGCGGTGGCCGTCGGGATCGCGCACGTAGAGGAAGAACGCGTTGGAGATGCCGTGCCGGCCGGGGCCGCGCTCCATATTGGCGAGGTAGCCCGAGGTCGCCATCACGTCGCAGACGTGCAGGATGTCGAGGGCGCTCGCCGTCCACATGCCGACATGATGCAGCCGCGGTCCCCGGCCGTTGGTGAAAGCGAGGTCGTGGACGTTGCCCTTGCGGTGCATCCACACCGCCCAGAGCTTCGGATCGGGATCGTCGGTCTCGGTGTACTCGGTCGTGCGAAAGCCGATCGCATTGTAGAAATCGTGGCTCTTCTGGACGTCGGGCGAAAAACAATTGACGTGGTCGATGCGCTGGATGCGCGCGCCCTTGTACGCGGCGTAGTGCTGCAGCATGCATTCCGTCTGCTCCATGCGGAAATAGAAATCGACCGGGGCGCCGTGGACGTCGGCGGTGCGCAAGGTGCGTCCTTGATGCGGAATGTCGGGAAACGATATCGGCAGATTGTTGCGACCGAACCAGAACGCGGCGCGGTCGAGGTCTTCCTCGCTCGCGAGCTTGAAGCCGATGGCATCGGCCCGCGGCTCGCGGGCTTTTCGCAGCACGATCGAGTGATGGTTGCGCTCCTCGAGCCCGCGCAGGTAGAGCGAGTCCGCGGTCGCCTCGGTGACGAGGAGCCCGAGGCAGTCGACGTAGAACGCGCGCGCGTCGGCAAGGTCGCGCACGCCGAGCTCGACGTGGCTCACCCGAACGACGCGGAACGGCGGGCTTTCGTTGGGTTTGCGGATCGGCATTGGTGCAGCTTATCCCGGATTGCGTTGCGCTCCATCCGGCTACGGTTGCCCGATCCGGCTAGGTCTGGCGCCGCTTGGCGACGACGTGGCGGGAGGCGCGTGCGGGCACGTCGAGATCGCCGGCGAGTTCCGGCGGAGCCTTAAGCTCGAACGGCTGCCTGGGGACGGAGCGCGGGGGCTTGTCGCGCGGGTCCTGGTGCGGGTGTTTGACATGGTCGCAGCGCGCCAACCCCTCGATCTCGGTGCCGGCTTCGGCAAGCCGCCCCAGCAGGAAGGTCAGATCCTCGAGCCTTTCCGCGACAACGTGGATGACGCCGGATTCCTCCTGCATGCGTCCGGTCGCCGCGATATAGCGCGCGCCGAGCACGACCGCCCGGAAGCGCTCGAAGGTTTTCGGCCAGACGATGATATTGGCGAGCGCGGTCTCGTCCTCGATCGACAAAAAGATGACGCCGTTGGCCGAGCCCGGCCGCTGGCGCACGGTGACGAGGCCGGACACCGAAACCCGTTTGCCGGATGCGCTTTTCCGCAGCGCCTGGTTGCGCAGGATGCCGCGACGATCGAGGTCGTCGCGCAAAAAACTCGCCGGATGCGCGCGCAGCGACAGCTTGAGGAATCGGTAATCGTTGACGACCTCCTCGCCGAGCGGCATCGGCGGCAGGATTACATCGGGCTCGCGGAATTCCGGGGGGACGGTCGCATTTGGCTGGCCGCTCGCTCCGATTACCTCCCCCCTTGAGGGGGAGGTCGGCTCGCGCGCTGTGCGCGCGAGCCGGGAGGGGGGTATCTGCTCCGCCGAATCAAACAAATACCCCCCACCCCATCCCTCCCCCTCAAGGGGGGAGGGAGCCGATTGTGGGACGCTCGGAGCCAAATCCGATTGCTCTGCTGATGGTGGGGGAGGTAACGGAGAGTCCGAGAATCCTCCGAACAGCGGCAGATCGTCCTGATCGCCGGCGCGGCCGAGCGCCCGGGCACCCCACAGCGCCTTGCGGCGGGAGAGCCCGAGCGAGCCGAACGCGTCGGCGTCGGCGAGCCGCGCGATCATCTTCGGCGAGAGCGCGGTGCGCAGCCACAGATCCCGCAACGAGACATAGCCCGCGCCGCGACGCTCGACGATGCGCTTGGCGTCGCCCTCGGCAAGCCCCTTGACCTCCTTGAGCCCGAGCCGGACCGCATAGCGGGCGCGCACCTCGTTCGCCATGTCGCGGTGCATTTCGTGGAGATGCTCGGCCGCATTGGGACCGGGCTCGAGGCTTGCCTCGTAATCGGAATGATTGATATCGACCGGGCGCACCTCGACGCCGTGCTCGCGGGCATCGCGGACGATCTGCGCCGGCGCATAGAATCCCATCGGCTGCGCATTGAGCAGCGCCGCCGCGAACACGTCGGGATAGCGGCACTTGATGAAGGCCGAGGCATAGACCAGGAGCGCGAAGCTCGCCGCGTGGCTTTCGGGAAAGCCATATTCGCCGAAACCCTCGATCTGATGGAAACAGCGCTCGGCGAAATCGCGATCGTAGCCTCTGGCGACCATGCCATCGATCATCTTGCGCTGGAACGTGCCGATGGTGCCGACGCGGCGGAACGTCGCCATGGCGCGGCGCAATTTGTCGGCCTCCGACGCAGTGAATCCCGCCGCCACGATCGCGATCCGCATCGCCTGCTCCTGGAACAGCGGCACGCCCAGGGTCTTGCTGAGCACCGCTTCGAGCTCTTTCGAGGGAAACGTGACCGGCTCCATGCCCTGCCGGCGGCGCAGATAGGGGTGCACCATGTCGCCCTGGATCGGGCCCGGCCGCACGATCGCGACTTCGATGACGAGATCGTAGAAATTCCGCGGTTTGAGCCGCGGCAGCATGCTCATCTGCGCGCGGCTCTCGACCTGGAACACGCCGATCGAGTCGGCGCGCTGCAGCATGCGGTAGACCGCGGGATCCTCGGCCGGGATTTTCGCCAGCGTGAGCTTCTCGCCGTAATGCCGCTCGATCAGCGTGAGCGCCTTGCGCAGGCAGGTGAGCATGCCGAGTCCGAGCACGTCGATCTTGAGGATGCCGAGCGCATCGAGGTCGTCCTTGTCCCATTCGACGACGGTGCGGTCGTCCATGGCGGCGTTGCTGACCGGCACCACTTCGTCGAGCCGGTCGCGGGTGATGACGAAGCCGCCGACGTGCTGCGAGAGATGGCGCGGGAAGCCGAGCAGGGTTGAGACGCTGTCGAGCATCTTGCGCACCGCCGGGCTTTGCGCATCGAGCCCGGCGCGGGAAAGGTCCGCGTCGAAGCCGTCGCCGCCGAACCCCCAGATGCTGGACGCGATGGCGCCGACGCTATCTTCCGACAGGCCGAACGCCTTGCCGACCTCGCGCACCGCCGAGCGGCCGCGATAGCTGATGACGGTCGCGGCCAGCCCGGCGCGCTCGCGGCCGTAGCGCGCGTAGATGTGCTGGATCACTTCCTCGCGCCGCTCGTGCTCGAAATCGACGTCGATATCGGGCGGCTCGCGGCGCTCGGCGGAGATGAAGCGCTCGAACAGGAGATCGGCGCGCTCGGGATTGACCTCGGTGATGCCGAGGCAGAAGCACACCGCCGAGTTCGCCGCCGAGCCGCGGCCCTGGCACAGGATGTCGCGCGAGCGGGCGAAGCGGACGATGTCGTGGACGGTGAGGAAATACGGCGCATAGTCGAGCGAGGCGATGAGCTCGAGCTCGTGCGCGAGCGCGGCCCGCACTCTTTCCGGAATGCCGGCGGGATAGCGCCGGGCGGCGCCTTCGAGACTCAAGTACGCCAGCGCGTCCTGCGGGCTTGAGAAACCCTCGCGCGTCTCCTCGGGATATTGGTAGGAAAGCTCGTCGAGCGAGAACGTGAGCCGGTCCGACAATCTGCGCGTCTCCTCGATCGCTTGCGCGTGATCCCGGAACATGCGCGCCATCTCGGCGGGCGGCTTCAGATAACGCTCGGAATTGGCGGCGAGCCGCCGGCCCGCCGCTTCGAGCGTGATGTGCTCGCGGATGCAGGTGAGGATGTCCTGGAGGCGCCGGCGCTCCGGCGCGTGGTAGAGCACGTCGTTGACCGCGATCAGCGGCACGCCGGCCTCGCGCGCGATGGCCGCGCGCTCCGCGAGCCGCGCCCGGTCGGTGCCGCGATAGAGCATGGCGGCCGCGAGTCGCATTTGCCCCGGCGCGACTTCGCGCAGGCGCGCGAGTGTCTTGCTCGGATCACCTCCCCCCTTGAGGGGGAGGTCGGCGCAGCAAAGCTGCGCCGGGAGGGGGGTCGCTTTCTGAATCTGGAATTTGCCCCCCTCCCTAACCCTCCCCCTCAAGGGGGGAGGGGATCCGTCTTCATTTTTGGAGGGGCCGAGAATCTCCTCGCGAATAAATGCTGAGGATGAGTTTTCCTTTCTCCGGCTCGTGCTTTCCATGACCACCAGCTCGAGGCCGGCGGCGTGCTCGAGCAGATCTTCCAAACGAAGAATGCAATCGCCTTTCCGGGCGCGAAGATTGCCGCGCGTGAGCAGGCGGCAGAGCTTTCCCCATCCGGCGCGGTTTTTCGGATAGGCGAGGATGTCCGGCGTGCCGTCGCAAAAGACGAGACGCGCGCCCGGATGATAGCGGAGCTCGAGCTCGTTCTCGCGTTTGGCGAGATGCGCGCGCACCACGCCGGCGACGCTGTTGCGGTCGCAAAGCCCCATCCCGAGAAATGCAAGCCGCGCGGCCTCGGCGATCAGCTCCTCGGGATGCGAGGCGCCCCACAGGAAGGAGAAATTCGACGTGACGGCGAACTCGACATAGCGAAATGCAACGGCCTCTCCAGACACCTCCCCCCTTGTGGGGGAGGTCGACCGGCCGAAGGCCGGTCGGGAGGGGGGTATTTTTTCGGGCGAGGAGTTTCCCACCCCCCTCCCTAACCCTCCCCCACAAGGGGGGAGGGAACCGGCCGAGTTCGCCTTGCTGGGCTCGTGCATCACGCGAACAATCCGTGCAGGAACCAGGACGGCGCCGGCATTGCGCGATAGAGGCCCGCGCGAAACACCCAGAACCGGCAGCCGGATTTGTCCTCGACGCGGAAATAATCGCGGGTGCCGCCGCCATCCTCGGTCCACCAGGCGCATTCGATGCGCTCCGGGCCTTCGGCGGCGACGACTTCGTGGAGCGCGCGCCGCCAACGGAACCGCACCGGCGGCCCGTCCGGCACGGCGGCGATCGCCTCGATCGGCTCCGGTTTGACGAGCAGGCGCGGCGGGCGCGGCGCAAGCTCGGCGGCGAGGCGAAACGCGCGGAACGCCGCCCAGCCGTTCGGTGCGGCGACGGCCGTTTGCGCCGGCACCCGCATCGCCGCAAGCTCCGGGAGGTGCGCATCCTGCGCGATCATTCTCGTGACGCGGCGGGAGCCGAGCCGCGCGCTCAGGCGATCGACGAGATGGTCGAGATCGTCCGCATGCTCGGTTGCGGCAAGATCGATCTGCTCCGCAGCCAATGGCTCGGCGACGAGCACGCAGAGCCGGGCGAGATCGAAGCCGAAGCCGGGATCGAGCGCGTCGGCGAGCTGATGGAGGCGCTCGAGGAACAACGCGCGGATGCCGGCCGGATCGCGCACCGGGCGCGAGGTCGCAACCGCGACGCGGCGCACCGCGCCGTCGGTGCGGAACAAGGCAAGCTCGATCCGCCGCGCGCCCTCGCCGCGGCGCTCCAGCATGGGTTCAAGACGCGAGGCGAGCTTTGCGATGACGTGGAGCACGTCTTCCTCGCGCGCGATCGGCTCGGCAAAGCGCTGCTCGGCCGCATAGGGCGCAACCGGGGAGCGCGGCTGCAAGGGCTCGGGCTCCCTGCCGAGCGCGCGGTCGAGCTGGAGCAGAAGCCGAGGGCCGAACCGCGCGGTGAGCGGCGCGCGCGGCAGATCGATGAGGTCGCCGATGCATTTGAGGCCGACGCGCGCCAGCGCCGCCACCATGTCGCCCGGCAGGCGGAGCGCGGCAACCGGCAGGGGACCGAGAAACTCCCGCTCGGCGCCGGGCTCGACGGTAACAATCGCGCTATGGCGGGAAGCGGCGGTCGCCGCCCCGATGGTCGATGCGACCGCGGCCCGCAAGGTGAAGCCGAAATTTGCAATGCGCGCGGTCAGATCGTCGAGCAGGCTTTGCTCGCCGCCGAAGAGCTGCGCGCAGCCGGCGATGTCGAGCAGAATGCCGTCGGGCGAATCGAGCGCGACGAGCGGCGTATAGCGCTGGCACCATTCGGCGATGCTCTCGATGAGTTTTCGGTCGGCCGCCGCATCTTCGGGAACGACCGCGAGATCGGGATGCATGGCGCGGGCCTGCGCCAGCGCCATGCCGGGCCGCAGCCCGAGCCGCTCCGCCGCCGCCGTAACCGCGACGAGTTCCTCGACATTGCCGCGCTTGGCGGAGATGGCGAGCGGGCGGCTTGCTCCGGTCACCTCCCCCCTTGAGGTCGGCTCGCGCGCTCTGCACGCGAGCCGGGAGGGGGGTCTCAGCTCCGTAGAATGGAACAGACACCCCCCTCCCCATCCCTCCCCCTCAAGGGGGGAGGGGGGCGAATGTGGCTTGCATCGAGTCACGCCTCGGTGGGAGGGATCATCCCGCCTGACGCGATCGGTCGAGAGCCGTTTCAGCCACAGGCTCACGATCCGCTGGCGCATTGAAACGCTGTTCCACACGATCGAACTCCAACATCCATGTTCCGAGCGGGCCGCGACGGTTGCGGGTGAGGCGCACGCAAAACCGCGGCGGGCCGGGACCGAACGCCATCGGGGTTGCGCCGGAGGGCGGGCCGGATGGCGCTGCGCCGACGAGAAAGCGCGTCGCCGCGGCGGAAGCGTCATTCGTCGGCGTGCTGCGCAGCAGGAGCGCGAGGCTGCGGCCGCGGCCCGCCGCCAGCGAGAGCCGGCGCGTTGCGGTGAGATCGATGCCGCCGCGGATCTCGCCGATGACGGCGCCGGGGCCGCCGGCGGCGCTGGCCAGCGCCTCCTCCATGGCCCACAGCACGTCGCGGGATTTCGCCGCCTTGACCGCGATCAGCCGCTCGGGGGCAAGGCCGAGATCCTCGAGGCCCGGGCCATAGGGCGCGCCGTTCTCGGCAAGCGCCATGTCCTCGGCGACCCACACCAGGGGGCCCGGATTGCGCCCCGCGAGGATGAGCGCAAACCCGGTCGCGGCGGGGATTTCCGCCTCGCGGGCCGCGGCGATCTCGTGGAGCGCGCCGGTCGAAAGCCCGCCGCCCAGCGCCGCATCGAGGGAGGGAATGCCGAACGCCATGGCGCCATGGCCAGTGGTTCGGGGAAACTCGAGCGCCAGCGCACCGCGCAGCCGCGCCAGCATGGTATGCGGTGGGGAAGCTTCGCGATCTGCCGCTCCGACCATTGCGAGCCGATCCTTTCGGGTTCCCGGAAGGAAACCCGCCTGGTGATGTTCATGGTTTGTTCCATCATTCCCCGACCAGCCTCTCGCGTCAAGAGGCGAGGCCGGTTACCAACGGGCTGCCACGTCCGAGCAGGGTTCATGGCTCCAAGAACCGATACGGTCGGAACGCCGACCCTTCGCCCCGCGCGCGCCGAAGAGGAAGCGGCCGTGGTCGGGTTATGGCGGGCCTGCGGGCTCGTGGTCAGCTGGAACGACCCCGTTGCCGATTTCCGCTTCGCACTGGGCCGCAGCAACTCGGATATCCTGATTGCCGCCGATCCAGCCGGGTCCATCGTCGGCGCCGCCATGATCGGTCATGACGGCCATCGCGGCTGGATCTATTATCTCGCCGCCCATCCGGATCGGCGACGGCAAGGCATAGGAAAGACGCTCGTCGCCGCCGCGCAAACATGGCTGAAGGACCGCGGCATCGGCAAGCTGCAGCTCATGATCCGCGACACCAACACCGAGGTCATCCGCTTCTACGAGCGCATCGGCTTCGAGATCGCCCCCAGAGTAATCATGCAGAAATGGCTGTAAGCTGCGTCCTTCGGCGTTCCTCCGGAAGCTCGCCATGACGATGTCCGCTGCTCCAGGCGTTCCAGCTCTTGCTCCCATCACCGACCGGCTTCTCCACGGCGACGCCGCCGAGGTGATGCAAAAATTTCCGGCCGGCAGCGTCGATCTCATCGTGACCTCGCCGCCGTATTGGACCGCGGTCGATTACGACGCCGGCCGATCGTGGCCGAGCTACTGGGCCTATCTCGACGACATGCAGCGGGTCTGGAACGAATGCGCGCGGGTGCTGCGCCCCAACGGCAAGCTCTGCATCAATGCGCCTCTGCTGCCGATCCCCAAGAAGATCGTCCGCCAGCACACGCGGCACCTGAAAAACCTCGCCGCCGACCTGGAGCAGACAATCCTGCTCGAGACCGAGCTTCACCGCTACGGCCTGTTCGTGTGGCAGAAGCAGACCTCGAAGATGATGTTCGGCAGCTATCCGTTTCCGGGCAATATTCTCGAGAACAACACCATCGAGTTCATCCACGTCTATGTGAAGCCGGGCGCGCCGCCGAAATTTCCGCGAGCGGTCAAGGCCGCCAATCGCCTGTCGCGCACCGAATGGCTCGATCTCACCCAGCAGGTCTGGTTCATGTACCCGCAGGACGTGAAGCGGGGAGGGGAGCATCCGGCACCGTTCCCGGAGAAGCTGCCGGCCCGATTGATCCGGCTCTACAGCTTCGGCGCCTGCGAGAACTTCGCCGGCGAGACCGTGCTCGACCCGTTTGCCGGCACCGGCACCACCTGCGTCGCCGCCAAGCGCATGGGCCGCCGCTACGTCGGTATCGACGTCGATGAGCGCTATTTGCAGATTGCCGCGGGACGCCTGCGCAAGGCGCGGCGCTCGGAAATGCCGCTGCTGGTCGGCCGACCGAAATATCCCGGCAAGGAGGAGCTGCGCGCGATGTCTGCCCGGGAGGCGCGCAGCAACGGCAAGGCCGCTGCGAACAAGCACAAGAAACAGACTTACGGCCGTAAGGTAGGCGGACCCATTCGGCGTTTCCCGGACGAGCGAGCGGGAACGCGAGCGAAGATCCGGGATCCAGGAGTAACTTCGCGTAGCACCACGCCGTGAAAGCTTCACGTTCGGAGCGACCGAACAAAAGTCGTTGTGGTTCTTTCTGGACCCCGGATCACGCCCGGCGCTTCGCGCCGAGCGGTCCGGGGAACGTATGCTTGCGCACCGGGTTCATGGATCCCGGGTTCCCTCGCTGCGCTCGGTCCCGGGATGACTTCGTCACTTCTCGCCGGCGATGTGGCGTTTGCGAATTCTTCGCACGATCCACCAGATGATTGCGACCGCGAACGGCACGAAGGCTGCCGTCGCATAGCCCGGATTGAACGGCACGCCCGCTTCCGACACGGCCTTGGCCATATAGCCGAACAGGCCTACCACGTAATAGCTGATCGCCACGACCGAGAGGCCTTCGACGGTCGCCTGCAGGCGCAGCTGCAGCCGCGTGCGCTCGTTCATGGACTGCAGCAGATTGCGGTTCTGCTGCTCGAGCTCGACGTCGACGCGGGTGCGCAGCAGATTGGCGCTGCGCGCCAGTTTGGTCGAGAGGTTGGCCTGCCGCTCCTCGAGCGTGACGCAGGTGCGCATCGCCGGCGCCATGCGCCGGGCCAGGAACGACGACCAGGTGGGAAATCCCTTGACCGGCCGTTCGCCGAGAGTTTGCAGCCGCAGCTGCACGATTTCGTGGTAGGCGCGGCTCGCGCCGAACCGGAACAGCGACCCCGTCGCGCCGGCTTCGAGCTCGGCCGCGAGCGCGGTGAGCTCGTCGAGCAGCTTGTGATTGGCGGTGAGCCCTTCGGTGCTGCGCATCTGCTCGGTGACCTCGCCCAGACGCCGCTCGATGCGGTTGACCGAGGGCGCGAGCCGCTGCGCTTCCGGCAGGCCGAGCAGCGCGAGCGTGCGATAGGTCTCCAGCTCCAGCACGCGCTGCACCACTGCGCCGGCCCGCTCCGGGTAGAGCCCGCGGTCGAGCACCAGGATGCGAATGAAGCCCGTCGGATCGCACTGGAAATCGCTCGCCATCAGCGCGGTGCCGTCGGCGATCTCCGCCATGGCGAGACTCGAGCGCTCGAACACCCGATCCGGCGCGAGTTTCTCATTGCCGTTGGCGAGCAAATGCAGATCGAGCGCGACGAGCAGCGGCCCAGGTTGCGGCACCAGGCCCATCGCGGCGGCGAGCGCGCTCGCGGCGGGATGGAACGGCGCCGTGCCGGGGTCGAGCCGTTCCGAGGCGAGCTCCCAGGTGTAGGTGGTGAACTCGGAGTGCTGCTCCCAGCGCAGCACGCTGCCGCTGAACGAAAGCCGATGGTGCTTGTCGCCGGGCTTGGGTGCGATGAGCCCGCGCCGGATGCAGAAATCGACGAGCGCCGCGCGGTCGGCCTCGCCGCGCTCGCCCGCGGTGTCGAAGGCGAAATGCAGCACGCGGTGCGGAATCTCGATCGGCGTGAACGGACGGGCGTGGACTTCGCCGAGCACGGCCGCGCGCAGCCGGTGCGGCTCGAGCCGCTTTCCTTCCCCGATCATGGCTTCGGCGCTCATGGCGAACCCCGTCGCATGCAGAGCATGCTTTGACAAGATTACGGCCTAGCCGGAGGCTCGCCATTTGCTGAGCAAAAAATGAGCAAATGCCCGACTCGAGGGCGGGGCCGGCCGTCATCGGCATTGAGCGCTGCCCAAAACCATGGAAAGACGCCCGGAATTCCCGCTCCGGCTGGCATGCCGGTTGCGAGGGTGCGGCGATCGTTCGCGCCATGTTCCTGGGACGAGAAGGAGACGACCCCAAGCAACGCGTACAACTGACCGAAAAGATCCTCGACATCAAGCGCGAGAAGGGCTGGAGCTGGAAATACATCTGCGGCGAGATCGGCGGATTCTCCCCGATGCTGATCACAGCGGCGCTGCTCGGCCAGATGAAGCTCACCAAGCCGCAGGCGCAATCGGCCGCCAAACTGTTCGGCTTGAGCAAAGCCGAGGAGGCGATGCTCAACGAAGTGCCGTGCCGCGGCTCGCTGCCGGCGGCCGTGCCCACCGATCCGTTGATCTACCGCTTCTACGAGCTGGTGATGGTCTACGGCACCACCTGGAAGGAGCTGATCCAGGAGGAGTTCGGCGACGGCATCATGTCGGCGATCGATTTCGACATCGCGCTCGAGCGCGTGCCGAACCCGAAGGGCGACCGCGTCAAGATCACCATCTCGGGCAAGTTCCTGCCCTACAAATATTACGGCAACACCGGCAACATCCCCGAATACGGCTACCGCGAGGATTGAGGCATCGCGGCGCCGACGCGTTCTGCGCTGCGCCCTTGCGCGCGCGAATCCTTTCCGCCAATCTCGCCATACGCTCGCGGCGACACGGCGCGGGCCAGGGAGGAATTCATGGCGGACATCCCGTCCGCAGAAACATCCGCGCAATCCACGTCGGTTCGAACGCGCGTCGGTCTGTTCGTCACCTGCCTGGTCGACCTGATGCGGCCGTCGGTTGGATTCGCGGCGGCAAAGCTGCTGGAAGACGCCGGCTGCAGCGTGGAAGTTCCGCGCCAGGCCTGCTGCGGGCAGCCTGCCTACAACTCCGGCGACCGCCGCACGACGCGCGAGATCGCCGCGCAGGTGATCGAGATATTCGCGCCCTACGATTACGTGGTGGCGCCCTCGGGCTCGTGCGCCGGCATGCTCAAGGTGCATTATCCACGGCTGTTCCGCGACGATCCCAACCGACTGCCGCGCGCGGAAGCGTTTGCGGCAAAGACCTTCGAGCTCGTGTCCTTCCTGGTCGACGTGCTCGGCGTGAGCAGCGTTGCCGCGAGCCTCGAGGGTAGCGTCACCTATCACGACGCCTGCTCGGGCTTGCGCGAGCTCGGGATCCAGGCACAGCCGCGCAAGCTCTTGGCGACAGTCGGAGGGCTGAAGGTCAAGGAGATGCGCGAAGCGGATGTTTGCTGCGGCTTCGGCGGCACCTTCTGCGTCAAATATCCGGCGATCTCCAACGTCATCGTCGGCAAGAAGACGGAAAACGTTGCGGCGACCGGCGCCGACATGCTGCTCGCCGGCGATCTCGGCTGTCTGATGAACATGGCGGGCAAGCTCAAGCGCGACGGCAAGAACATCGCGGTCCGTCACGTCGCCGAAGTGCTCGCCGGCATGACCGAAGATCCGCCGATCGGCGACATCCGGGCGAGGGCACAAGCCGAGCCATGACGCTCGCCATCACCTCGCCGGCTTTCAAGGAGAACGCCCGGGCGGCGATTGCCGACCCGCAGCTGCAGGGCGTGCTGCGCCAGGGGCTCGGCTTCGTCGACCGCCGCCAGGCGGCGATCGACCGGCTGCCGGAATTCGACGCGCTGCGCGATTCCGCCCGCGACATCAAGGACCACACGCTGGCGCATCTCGATCTTTATCTCGAAGCCTATGAGGAGCGCCTGCGTGCCGCCGGCGGCCAGGTGCATTATGCGGTGACGCCCGACGAGGCGCGTGCGGCGATCCTCGACATCTGCCGCAAGGCGGGCGCCAAGACCGTCACCAAGGGCAAGACCATGATCGCCGAGGAGATCGGGCTCAACGATTTCCTCGAGGCGAACGGCATCGCGCCGGTCGAGACCGATCTCGGCGAATACATCATCCAAATCCGCCACGAGGCGCCCTCGCACATCATCGCGCCCGCGATCCATCTCAACAAGGCGCAGGTCGAGGCGGATTTCCGCCGCGTGCACACGCATCTGCCCGAGAACCGCAATCTCGCCGAGCCGGCGACGCTGCTCGCCGAGGCGCGGAGCATCCTGCGCGAGCGCTTCCTTGCCGCCGACGTCGGCATCACCGGCGCGAATTTTCTCATCGCCGAGACCGGCACCTCGATCATCGTCACCAACGAGGGCAACGGCGATCTGACCCAGACGCTGCCGAAGGTGCACATCGTGCTCGCCACGATCGAGAAGCTGGTGCCCACGCTCGAGGACGTGTCCCAGCTGCTGCGCGTGCTCGCCCGCTCCGCCACCGGACAGGACATGTCGGTATACACCACGTTCTCGACCGGACCGCGCCGCGCCGAGGATCCCGACGGGCCCGCCGAATATCACGTTGTGATTCTCGACAACGGCCGCTCGGCGATGCTCGGCGGCGAGTTTCAGGACATGCTGCGCTGCATCCGCTGCGGCGCCTGCATGAACCATTGTCCGATCTTCGGCGCGATCGGCGGCCATGCCTACGGCTGGGTCTATCCCGGGCCGATGGGGGCGGTGCTCACGCCGGCGCTGATCGGGGTCGATCTCGCCGGCAATCTGCCGAACGCGTCGACCTTCTGCGGGCGATGCGAGGAGGTGTGCCCGGTGCGCATTCCGCTGCCGCGGATGATGCGGGATTGGCGCGAGCGGGAATTCGAGCGGCATCTCTCCTCGGCGACCGTGCGCTCGGGGCTCGCGTTCTGGGCGTTCTTCGCCAAGCGCCCGCGGCTCTACGGTTTCGCAACGGCGATTGCGGCGCGCGCGCTGGCGTTGTTCGGATCCCGCAGCGGAAGGTTCGGGTGGCTGCCGTTCGCCGCGGCCTGGACCCGCGACCGGGATTTTCCGGCGCCGCAGGGCGCGACCTTCCAGTCGCAATGGAAGCGGCGCAAGCGATGATCGGATTGGAAAGCCAAGCCGTGCCGCATACGCCAACCCCTCTCCCGCGTCCAAGTCGGATGTTTCCGACTTGGACCAATCATAAAGGGCCAAACCCGGGAACACCCGGATTTGGCGGGGAGAGGGCAAGCGCGCAAGCGGCTCGTGGTGGAATCAAACCATGACTGCGCGCGACACCATCCTGGCCTCGATCCGGCGCTCGCTCGGCGTGTCGGGCCGCGAGGCGCCGCGCCGCAAGGCGGTCGCCGATCGGCTGCGCGAGCATCCGGGAGGCATCGTGCCCGCGCGCGGCAGGCTTGCGCCGAAGGCGCGCGCCGAGCTGTTTCGCAAGATGGTCGAGGCGGCGGCCGGATCGATCGAGGAAGTCCCGCGCGCCGCCGACGTGCCGGGGGCCGTGGCGGCGTTCCTGCGGGCGCACAATCTGCCGATGGCGGTGCGCCGGGGCGAGGACCCGCGGCTCGAAGCGATGCCGTGGACGCGGGAGCGCACGCTCGAAGTCAAGGAGGGTCCTTCGCGTGGCGGCGATCTGGCGGCGGTCTCCCACGCGTTCGGGGCGGTCGCCGAATCCGGGACGCTGATGCTCGTCTCCGGCAAGGACAATCCGACGACGCTGAATTTCCTGCCCGACACGCACATCGTCGTGGTCGAGGCCGGCGACGTCGCCGGCGATTACGAGACGCTGTGGGACAAGCTGCGCGAGCGCTTTGGCGCCGGCGCCATGCCCCGCACGGTGAATTGGATCACCGGACCGTCGCGCTCCGCCGACATCGAGCAGACGCTCATCCTCGGCGCGCATGGTCCGCGCCGCCTCCACGTGATGGTCGTCGGCGAGACGGAGTGAGCGTTACAAACTCTTGTCGTCCCGGGCCCGAGCGAAGCGAGGGAACCTGGGACCCATGAACACGGCGCGTTGAACTCTCATTCTCTGTGCTCATGGATTCCGGGTTCGCGCCTTCTGCGCGCCCCGGAACGATGGCGAGTCCACCATGCCCCTGCAAAACCGCGTCACTCCTGCCGGCGAGCTCGTCGCCGTCACCTCCCGCGGGCTGTTCATGGGCAACCGCGGCGGCCGGTTTCATCGCGACGATCGCACGCTCGGCGCGCGGCGCTGGGTTTCCCGCGCATGGATCTGCTGCGTCACGCAATTCAAGGGACGGCATCGCGCGGTTTGGGAGAACGGCTATACCGAGCTGTTCTTTCTCGACGAACCGACCGCGCTTGCGGCCGGGCACCGGTCCTGCTTCGAATGCCGCCGCGGCGACGCGCTCGCGTTTGCGGCGAGCTGGGCCGCCGCGCGGCACGAACCGGTGCCTCCGCGTGCGGCCGAGATGGATCGTGTTCTTCATGCCGAGCGGCTCGACGGCCGCAACAAGCGCCGCCATCCGCTCCCGATCGACACGTTGCCCGACGGGGCAATGCTCACGCTGTCGGGCGAGCCCGAATCCGTATTCGCGCTGCGGAGCGGGCATTTGCTGCGGTGGCGGCCGGAAGGCTATGACGGTTCGCGCCCGCGCCCGCGCGATACCCTCGTCGACGTGCTCACGCCGCCGAGCATCCTCGGCGTGCTGGCGCAGGATTATCGGCCGCAGTGGCATCCGAGCGCGGCAGCGTGCTTAACGGGTCGGCGGCCGTGACAATGCCGCCTTGGCCCGCGCGAGCGTCTCGGCCGGTGTGCCCGACGCGTCGATCTCGGTGAAATCCATCGGGCCCAGCACATAGCTTTCCTGCCGGCGTGCGATCATCGCATCGGCATCGGACGCATCGCGGGAACGCGCACCGATCCGCTCGATCCGGATCGGCAGTTCCGCAACGAGAAAGAGCCCGCCGAATGCGGCGTGAGTGTCGTCCGTAGCCGCGCGGATCGCCGCGCGCTCCGCCGGATCGGCGAATACCGCATCGACGATCGCGGAAAATCCCGCGGCGACGACGCGCCGGGCCTTCTCCGCGAGCGCCGCATAGACTTGGCTGGTGATTTCCGGCGCGTAGACGTCCCCCGAAAGCCGCTCGGTTTCGCTTTTGCCGAGCAGCGCCTTGCGCTCGACGTCCGAGCGCAGCACCAGAGCACCCGGCGCCGGCATGAGCTCCGGGGCGAGCGCGCGCGCCAAGCGCGACTTTCCGGTCCCCGACAGCCCGCCGATCGCGATCAGCATCGGGGTTGCGGGTTCCAGCAACTTGCCGGCCAGACGAAAATAGGCTTGCGCAGCCCGCGCGATTTCGCGCTTCGAATCCGCATTCGCTGCACGCAAGCGGGCGGCCGTCACTTTGGCGCGGATCGCGGCGCGCACGGACAGGAACAGCGGCAACGCCGCGAGCGCATCGAGGTCCGATTCACGCCCAACCTCGGCAAGGTAGCGATTGAGCACGACATTCGCCGCGCCAACGAGCCCCCGTTCGATCAGATCCATCAGCAGGAACGCCAGATCGTAGAGCACGTCGCCCGATGCGATCAGCTCGCTGAACTCGACGGCATCGAACGGCACCGGGCGGCCGTCGATCAGCGCGATATTGCCGAGATGGAGATCGCCGTGACCGCGGCGGACGAGATCCTGCTGGCCGCGCACGAGCAGCAGCGGCCGCACCTGCGTGAGCGCGCGATGGCTTCTCTGTTGCAGATCGGCGACGGGATCGGCGGGAAATAGCTCGGGGAATTCCCGGAACGCCGCATCGTTCTGGTTGAGATAGGTGTCGAGCGCGGCAACCCACGGCTCGGCGCGCACGACCGGCGCGCGAGCATGCGCGGCTGCGACGGCCCGACCCAGCGTATCGGCGAGCGCGGCATCGATCAGGTCGCCGTCCGCCAGCCGATCGAGCGTGCGCGTCTCGTCGAAGCGGCGCATCTCGACCGCCCATTCGATCGGCTCGCCCGCGCCGTCGAGCGCGAGCCCTGCGTCGGCCTCGCGCGTGACCGGCACGATGCGGCGATAAAGTTCGGGCGCGAACGGCCGATTGACTTCGATCTCGGCCGCGCAAGCTGCCTTGCGCTTGTCCAGGCTCGAATAATCGAGGAACGGAAAGCGCACGGCCCGTTTGACCTTGAGCGCCCGCTGCCCGACCAGGAATACCGAGGAGGCATGTGCCCTTGGTGACTGGCGGGATCTGTCAAGAACGCCAAGACCTCGGCCTGGCAGTCGCGTTGCGCCTGCATGCCCGCTCCCGCCGGCCTTGTCCTCGGGCCCATCGCCCAAATAGGATCGGTCCGCGATGCGGCGCACCTTGCGCAAAGTCAAGGTACCGCGCTCCCACTGCAGCAAATTGCCGGTACCCGCGGGCGTCCCGGCCTCGGGACCGGCAAGTCGGGAGGTTGCAACATGACGACGCTGCCGCATGTGCTCAAGCGCATCCGGCTCAACCTGGCCCGCTCGAAGGAATTTCCCTCGGGCTCCGCGCGGCATGGTTACGAGTTCGTGGCCCCGCTCGATGCCAGCGGGCATATCGATGTGGAGCTGTGGCGAAAGCACCGCGACCATTGCCGCGTGCGTCGCTTCTGGGAGGGCGAACCGGACGAGGTGGGGCGTGTGGTGCACGGCCCGGGGGGTGCCGGCCCCGCCCGCTGGGTGTTCGATTACGAGGGCGTTGCCGAGGAGGACGACGAAGCCGGCTACCGCTTTGGCGCGCACGCCTTCAGGCCCGGCGAATACGTCTCGATCCGGGATGAGGACGGGGAGATGCACACCTTCCAGGTCGTCTCGGTCGAGCCCGCGACCTGAGAGCGGAGGCGAACGCATGCGCGGGACGAGCAACGCCAGGACGGGCGGCGAAATTCTGGTCGACCAATTATTGGCCCACGGCGCGCGGCATGCGTTCTGCGTGCCGGGCGAGAGCTATCTGGCCGTGCTCGATGCATTCCACGACCGCGACCTTGCGGTGACGGTGTGCCGCCAGGAAGGCGGCGCCACCATGATGGCGGAGGCGGTCGGCAAGCTGACCGGCCGGCCCGGCATTTCGTTCGTCACCCGCGGCCCGGGCGCGACCAATGCATCGCCCGGCGTCCATATCGCGCGCCAGGACTCGACCCCGATGATCCTGTTCGTCGGGCAGGTCGCCCGGGAGACCCGGGATCGCGAGGCTTTCCAGGAACTCGATTATCGCGCGGTGTTCGGCTCGATGGCCAAATGGGCGACCGAGATCGACGCGGTGGAGCGTGTTCCCGAGATCGTATCGCGGGCGTTTTACACGGCGACCAGCGGTCGGCCCGGTCCGGTCGTCGTGGCGCTGCCCGAGGATATGTTGACCGAGCGCGTCGCCGTTGCGGACGCGCGGCCGTTCGAGCCGATCGAGACCTGGCCGGGGCTCACCGACATGACCCGGCTGCAGAAGCTGCTGTGGGCGGCGGAACGGCCGATCGTGCTCCTGGGCGGCAGCCGGTGGTCGCAAGCGGCCTGGGCGGCGATGGGGCGCTTTGCCGAACGCTTCCAAGTTCCCGTCGCCACGACGTTCCGGCGCGCGCATCTGTTCGACGCAACCCATCCGAGCTATGCCGGCGATCTCGGCATCGGCCCCAACCCGAAGCTGCTCGCTCGCATCCAATCGGCCGACCTCATCGTGCTCGTCGGCGGAAGGCTCGGCGAGTTGCCCTCGCAAGGCTACACGCTGCTTGGCATTCCCAATCCGCAGATCAAGCTCGTCCACGTCCATCCGGGCGCGGAAGAGCTCGGCCGCGTCTATCGCCCGGATCTGGCGATCCACGCCGCGCCGACTGCTTTTGCGGCGGCCCTCGAAGCACTCGAGCCGCCCAACGAGATCCGCTGGGGCGAGAATACGCGCGCCGCGCATGCGGATTACCTCACCTGGTCGGAAGCGCCGACCGCGATTCCGGGCGCGGTCAACCTCGGCGAGATCATGGTCGGTTTGCGCAACGAGCTCGAGCCCGAGGCGATTCTTTGCAACGGTGCCGGCAATTATGCTGGCTGGATTCACCGCTTCTATCGTTTCCGCCGCTTCACGACCCAGCTCGGACCGGTGTCGGGCTCGATGGGCTACGGCGTTCCTGCGGCGGTCGCGGCCAAGCGGCTTTATCCGGAGCGTAGCGTGATCTGCTTTGCCGGCGACGGCTGCTTTCTCATGAACGGCCAGGAGTTCGCGACCGCCGTCCAATACGAGCTGCCCATCGTCGTGATCGTGGTCGACAACGGCATGTACGGCACGATCCGCATGCACCAGGAGCGCGAATATCCCAGGCGCATCTCCGCGACTGCGCTCAAGAACCCGGATTTCGCTGCCTATGCCCGGGCGTTCGGCGGCTTCGGCGCGACGGTGGAGACGACCGCCGAGTTCGGACCGGCATTCGAGGCGGCCAGACAGTCGGAAAAACCCGCCATTCTCCATCTCAAGCTCGACCCGGAAGCGATCACGCCCACGACCACGCTCGGCGCCATCCGCGAGAAGGCGCTGGCCCGGCAGGGTGGGTGAGCGTCCCCCGTGCTCCCCTTCGGTTGGGGCTGAACCCAAATTCACCTTGCCGACTCGTGAACCATGGCTCATTTCTTTCCGCCATGGTCTACCGGCGCACGGAAAAAACGGTTCGCCGCTTGGCCCAGCGGCATGGAGCCATCATCACGGCGGCGCGCGAATCCGCTGCCGAAGGCGGCATGGCGGCCGTGCAGATCGCGCCCGTGGCGGCGCGTGCCGGCATCGCGGCGGGCACCGTTTATCGCTATTTCCCTTCGAAGACCGATCTGGTTGCGGCGCTGGTCGCGGCGGTTTCCGAGCATGAGATCGGCGCGCTGCGCCGCGCTGCCGATGCGGCTCCGGGTCCGCTGTCCGCACTTGCCGCAGCGATTGCGACCTTCGCGTCGCGCTCCCGCGCCCAGCGTCGGCTTGCCTGGGCGGTGGTCGGCGAGCCGGTGGATGCGCAAGCCGACGCCGTCCGGCGCGTCTATCGCAACGCGCTTGCGGCGGAGTTCCAAACCCGCATCGAGCGGGCGATCAGGGACCGGCAACTACCCGCCCAGGACGCGCGTCTTTCCGCCGCGGCGACGGTCGGGGCCCTGCTCGAGAGCCTGGTCGGCCCGCTTGCACCCGACGCCGCCGAGGGCGAGCTTGAGCCCGTGCCGGCGATTGCGCTGCTCGCGCTCCGCGGATTGGGAATCCCCGACGCGCGTGCGCGGGGGCTCGTCGTCAGCCGAACGACAGATAACGGAGGACTGACGACGCAAGCAGGCTAGCGCAGCAATTCGTCGGCGATCCTCCCTGTGTCGTGCGTCCGTCGCCATTCTCGCTCAGTGCGACATCAGGGTGGGAACCGTCATGGCCGAAAGGATGCCGCGCGTTGCGCCTCCCAGGATGAACTCGCGCAGACGCGAGTGGCCGTACCCGCCCATGACGATGAAATCCGCCCCTGAATCGGCGGCGTAGGACAGGATCGTGCCCGCCACATCGGTGCCGCCCGCAACGATGCGCTTGAGGTCGACCTCGAGATCGTGCCGCGCCAGATGATGGGCGATGTCGGCGCCGGGCAGCTCATCGCTCTTCGGCCGCTCGGTCGCAACCACGACGACGTCGATTGCCTTGGAGCGCGTCAGAAACGGCATGGCGTCGGCGATCGCGCGCGCGGCATTGCGGCTTGCGTCCCAGCACACCAGCACGCGGTCGAGCTTGAGCCCCTCCTTCTGGATGTAGGGCACCACGAGCACGGGGCGCCCGGACTCGAACAGAGCGGCTTCGATGATCGATTCCTGCGGCGCCATCGTGTCGGGCTCGGCCTGGCACACGACCGAGAGATCGAACCGGCGCGCGATCTGGGCGAACAGATCGGCGGCCCCGGCGAGGCTGGTGGGGACCATGCGCGATTGCGCGGAGAGCCCGGCGCGGCGCGCAGCCTCCTCGAATCGGGCAATCACGGCGTTGGCGGCGTCCTCGCCTTCGGCGCGCTGCGCCTCGATCAGGTCGGGGGGCAACCCGCCCATGACGCTGGGGGGCAGGATCGGCTCATACGCGAAGGCGATGCCGAACGCATGCGCCCGGAAGGCATCGGCGATCGAAATCGCGTAATCCCCGGCCACGTCGGCGCCGGCGGTGCCGGCGGAGAGGTTGACGACGACGTCTTTGATCATGGCGGGCCTTTGCTCACTCGCTGCGGAAGGGGAAGCATAGAATAATAGAATAGCCGTTGGGCTCCGGGCAAAGCCGCGGGAACCGCGGATGCGCGCCGGATCGGCACCCGAACCTGCAAGCCCGACGTGAGCGCCGTCACGTCGCATGGATCGGCACACGATGCCTCCATATCGCATCTTGCATCGGACTTCGCGTTTTTCGCGCTATAACCGGCGGAGCGTCTTTGGAGTAACTCGATGGCAGTGATGATGCCGGTGCCGGATGCGGGCGTTGCCTCCCGCCGGGGCGAGATCGTGGCCGCGCTGCGGGCCATGGTCCCGGGCGAGGGCGTGATCGCAACCGAGCGCGAGATGCGCCCCTACGAGTCGGACGGGCTGACCGCCTATCGGCAACTGCCGATGGTCGTGGTCCTGCCTTCGACCACCGAGCAGGTGGCGCAGGTGCTGCGCTATTGCCACGAAAACGGCATCAAGGTCGTCCCCAGGGGCGCGGGAACTTCGCTCTCGGGCGGCGCGCTGCCGCTCGCCGACGGCGTGTTGCTGGGCATGGCCAAGTTCAATCGCATCCTCGACGTCGATTTCGACAACCGCGCCGTCGTCGCCCAGCCTGGCGTCACCAACCTCGGGATCACCCAGGCGGTCGAGCACGCCGGCTTCTACTATGCGCCGGACCCGTCCTCGCAGATTGCCTGCACCATCGGCGGCAATGTGGCGGAGAATTCCGGAGGCGTGCATTGCCTCAAATACGGCATGACCGCCAACAACGTGCTCGGCCTGGAAATGGTGCTCATTTCGGGGGAGATCATTCGGCTGGGCGGCAAGCACCTCGACAGCGATGGCTATGATCTGCTTGGGCTCATGACCGGCTCCGAGGGCCTGCTCGGGGTCGTCACCGAGATCACGGTGCGCATCCTCAAGCGGCCCGAGACCGCGCGCGCGGTGCTGATCGGCTTTCCGGCTTCCGAGGCGGCCGGAGACTGCGTCGCGAAGATCATCGGCGCCGGCATCATCCCGGGCGGCATGGAGATGATGGACGGCCCCGCCATTCGCGCCACCGAGGAATTCGTCCATGCCGGCTATCCGCTCGACGTCGAGGCTTTGCTCATCGTCGAGCTCGACGGGCCGCAAGCCGAGGTCGATCATTTGCTCGAGCGGGTCGCGGCCATTGCGCAAGGCTGCGGCGCGACCACGCTGCGGGTGTCGAATTCCGAAGCGGAGCGGCTGACGTTCTGGGCTGGCCGCAAGGCGGCGTTTCCGGCGGTGGGGCGCATCTCGCCGGACTATTACTGCATGGACGGCACCATTCCGCGCGCCAAGCTGCCGCTGGTGTTGGCGCGGATGCGGGAAATGTCGGCGAGCTACGGCCTGCGGGTCGCCAACGTGTTCCACGCCGGCGACGGCAATTTGCACCCGCTGATCCTCTACGATGCCAATTCGCCGGGCGAGCTCGAGCGCGCCGAGGCGTTCGGCGCCGACATTCTCAGGCTCTGCGTCGAGGTCGGCGGCGTGCTCACGGGCGAGCACGGCGTCGGGGTCGAGAAGCGCGACCTGATGCCGGAAATGTTCAACGAAACGGATTTGGCGCAGCAGCAACGCGTCAAATGCGCATTCGACGATCAGGGTCTGCTCAATCCGGGCAAGGTGTTTCCGACGTTGCATCGTTGCGCCGAGCTCGGGCGGATGCACGTTCGCGGCGGTCAGCTGCCGTTCCCGGATATCCCGCGGTTCTAGATGGTAGACCTGTTCAAGCCACGGGACCAAAAGGACGTCGCGGCTGCGGTCGAATGGGCGCTCGCCGGCGCCAAGACGCTGGAGATCGTCGGCGGCGGATCGAAGCGCGAGATCGGCCGCGCCGCCCAATGGGACCTGACCCTCGATCTCTCCGCGCTCTCGGGGGTCACGCTCTACGAGCCCGAGGAGCTGGTGCTCTCGGCCAAGGCCGGCACCCCGCTCGCGCAGATCGAGCAGCTGGTCGCCTCGCGCGGCCAGGAGCTCGCGTTCGAGCCGATGGATTGCGGTCCGGTGCTCGGCCGGCCGGCGGGCCGGGGCACGCTCGGCGGCGCGCTCGCGACGAATCTCTCCGGTCCGCGCCGCATCAAGGCCGGCGCCGCCCGCGACCATTTCCTCGGCGTCTCGGCCGTGTCCGGCCGCGCCGAGGTTTTCAAGTCGGGCGGGCGGGTGGTGAAGAACGTCACCGGCTACGACCTTTGCAAGCTGCTTGCCGGGTCCTGGGGCACGCTCGCGGCGTTGACCGAGGTCACCATCAAGGTGCTGCCGCGCGCGCCGGTCGAGGAGAGCCTGCTCGTTCTCGGGCTCGACGACCGCAAGGCGGTCGCCGCCATGGCGGCCGCGGTCGGCTCCTCGGCCGATGTGTCCGGAGCGGCGCACCTGCCGGCGAATATTGCCGGCAGGATCTTGGGCGCGGCCGCGGCGGGCAGCGCCGTCACCGCGTTTCGCCTGGACGGCGTGCCGCCCTCGATCGCCCAGCGCAGAGACACGCTGGAACGGCTGCTCAAGCCCCATGGGGTGATGCTCACGATCGGCGAGGCAGGCTCGCGGGCGCTGTGGGAGGCGGTCCGCGACGCCACCGCGTTCGCTGCAACGGACGGCGCCCGCCGTCCGCTCTGGCGCGTGTCGACGGCCCCGACGCAGGCGCCGCAGCTGGCGGCGAAGATCGCTGCGGAAGTGGAAGCCGAGTTGTTCTATGACTGGGCGGGAGGGCTGATCTGGATCGCGTTGCCTGCGCTCGAGGACGCCGGCGCGGCATTGGTGCGCGGTGCCGTGCGCTCCGCCGGCGGCCATGCCACGCTGGTGCGCGCCCCGCCGCCCGTGCGCGCGGCCATCGACGTGTTCGAGCCGCAGCCCGACGCGCTTGCCGCGTTGACCCGGCGCGTCAAGGAGAGCTTCGATCCCAAGCGCATCCTCGGACCGGGACGTATGTACGCGGGTGTGTGAGCGAGCGAGGATGAGATCGAGCTGATGCAGACCGGCTTCACCTTGGATCAATTGCGCGATCCGGCGACTGCCGAATCCGAACGCATCGTTCGCACCTGCACGCATTGCGGATTTTGCACTGCAACATGCCCGACCTATGTGCTGCTCGGGGACGAGCTCGATTCCCCGCGCGGCCGGATTTACCTGATCAAGGACATGCTCGAGGCGGACCGGCCGGCGACGGCGGAGGTCGTCAAGCACATCGACCGCTGCCTTTCCTGCCTTGCCTGCATGACGACCTGCCCGGCCGGGGTGCATTACATGCACCTCGTCGACCACGCGCGCGTGCACATCGAGCAGACCTACCGCCGGCCAGCCGGCGAGCGGCTGCTGCGCGCGGTGCTCGCGAAAGTCCTGCCGAATCCGGCGTGGTTCCGGGTGGCATTATGGCTGGCGTGGCCGGCAAGAACGCTCGCTCCGGCGTTCTCGGCGGTGGGATTGCGGTCGCTTGCCGCACTGCTGCGGCTCACCCCCGCCACGCCGCCGGCTTGGCCGAAGCTTCGAAGCGGGCGGCGCTTTCCGGCGATCGGCGAGCGCAAGGGCCGGGTCGCGCTCCTGTCGGGCTGCGTCAACCAGGTGCTCGCCGCTTCGGTGAACCAGGCCGCGATCGGACTGCTCAACCGCCATGGCATCGAAGCGGTGGTACCGCAAGGCGAGGGCTGCTGCGGAGCGCTGCCCCATCATCTCGGCCGCGAGGGCGAATCGCTCGAATTTGCGCGCCGCAACATCGACGCCTGGACCCGCGAGATCGAGGGCGAAGGCCTCGACGCGATCCTGGTCACCGCTTCGGGCTGCGGCACGATGATGAAGGATTACGGTTTTCTGCTGCGCAACGACCCGCTCTATGCGAAAAAGGCGGCGCGAGTCGCGGAATTGACGAAGGACGTGTCGGAATATCTGGCCACGCTCGATCTCGTGCCGCCGATCCGTGACGGCAATCTCGTGGTCGCCTATCATTCGGCCTGCTCGCTGCAGCACGGCCAGCGGGTGCTGCACGAGCCCAAGGCATTGCTGGCCAGGGCCGGATTTGAAGTCCGCGATGTGCCGGAAGGACATTTGTGCTGTGGGTCGGCCGGGACCTACAATATGCTCCAGCCGATAATTGCTCGTAGACTTGCGGAGAGAAAAGCAGCAAACATTGCAAAGATCGCGCCGGATGTGATTGCTGCTGGTAATCTCGGTTGTATGACGCAGCTCGCATCGGTAACCGAAATCCCGATCGTCCACACCGTCGAGCTGCTCGACTGGGCGACGGGCGGACCGCAACCGCAGGCATTGCAAAGCTCGCGGAAAGAGAAAGGATGAGCCGGACGCTCGCTTTCGGACTCATGAATCGGGCCTGAGTTGGGGATCGGCGGAGGCGATTCCGCATGCCCGCCCCGCCGTGTGATGAAGCCTGACAAACAAAAGCAGGAGGACGTTATGGCTAAAGCTGCTCGGAAATCGAAGTCGAAGTCGAAGACGACGCGGAAGAAGGCCGGAAAGCGCGCCACGACCAAGCGCAAGGCCGGCGCGAGGACGGCCGCGCGCCGGGCGGGTGCTGCTCGCCGCGGCAAGTCGGTCAAGGCCAAGAAGCCGGCTCGCAGGGCGGCCGCCAAGAAGACCAAGCGCGCGGCTCCCAAGCGCGCCACGGCCCGCAAATCCGCGGCCCGCAAGCCTGCGGCCGCGAAACCGGCTGCGGCTCCGGCGGCCCCGAAACCCGCGGCTCCGGTAGCCCCGAGACCTGCGGCTCCCGCGGTCCCGAGACCTGCCGCGGCTCCGCCGCGGCCGGCGCCGAGCCCCGCTCCGGCAGCACCGCGTCCGGCCAGCCCCTCGCCGGGATTTGGTTCGACCCCGCCGCGGCCGGCGTCTCCCTCGCCGTTCTCGGGGACGCCCTCGTCCTCGCCCGGCTCCAGCCCGGGTAGCTATCGTCCCTTCGGTTCGCCCGGTATAAAGCCCGGCGAGGAGACCAGCCATGGCCCGAAGACCGACGAGACCAAGAAGGAGTAAGGCGAGAAACTCCAGGGTCGCAAAAGCGGCATCGGCAAACAGGTCGGCCAAGGCCGGTGCCAAGGGCGCGCGTCGCGGCAAGCCCGCAGCAAAGTCGCGAAGATCCGTCGCGGCGCGCAAGCCCGCCAAACGCATCACCCGTCGCAGCTTGCCGAGTGAGCAACGCGGGACGCGTGCCAGCACCCGCGCCGCGGGAGGGCGTGGTGCGTCCGGGCGCACTCGCCCCCGGCGGGTCGCCGCAAGGCTGCGGCGCACCGCCGCAAAGCCCGGCGCGGCGGCCGCCGTTGCGGGCGTTCGGGTCACGGGCAAGCCAGGGCCGCGCTATGCGGAAATCCTGAGCTCCGACGCACTCGCATTTCTGGCCGAACTGCACCGCAAGTTCGACGCTACGCGCAAGCGTCTGCTGGCCGGGCGCGCCGCGCGCCAGGCGCGGTTCGACGCCGGCGAGCTCCCGGACTTCCTGCATCAGACCCGGCACATCCGCGAGGACGACTGGAAGATCGCGCCGATCCCGAAGGATCTGCTCGATCGGCGCGTCGAGATCACCGGTCCGGTGGACCGCAAGATGATCATCAACGCGCTCAATTCCGGCGCCAGCGTCTACATGGCGGATTTCGAGGATGCGAACTCGCCGACCTGGGCCAACAATGTCGAAGGCCAGCTCAACCTGAAGGACCGCTGGGCGGGCCGGCTGGCGTTCACCGATCCGGCGAGCGGCAAGAAATATGCGATCGGCAAGCATCCCGCCGTGCTGATCGTGCGCCCGCGCGGCTGGCATCTTCCCGAGCAGCACCTGATCGTCGACGGCGAGCCGATCTCGGGGGCGTTATTCGACTTCGGCCTGTATTATTTCCACAACGCCGAGGCGCTGCTCGCGCGGGGCACGGGCCCCTATTTCTACCTTCCCAAGCTCGAGAGCCACATCGAGGCGCGGCTGTGGAACGACGTGTTCCTCCACGCGCAGGAGCGCTTCGGGCACCCGAGGGGCAGCATCAAGGCCACGGTCCTGATCGAGACGCTGCCGGCCGCCTTCGAGATGCACGAAATCCTGTGGGAGCTGCGCGACCACATCACCGGGCTCAATGCCGGCCGCTGGGATTATATTTTCTCCTTCATCAAGAAATTCGCCAAAAGCTCGAAATTCGTGCTGCCGGACCGCTCCCAGGTGGTCATGGGCAAGGCGTTCCTGCGCGCCTATGCGCTGCTCTTGATCCAGACCTGCCATCGCCGCGGCGCCTTCGCGATGGGCGGCATGGCGGCGCAGATCCCGGTCAAGAACGATCCCGCGGCGAACGAGGCGGCGTTCGCCAAGGTGCGCGCCGACAAGGAGCGCGAGGCCAACGACGGCCACGACGGCACCTGGGTCGCCCATCCCGACCTCGTGCCCGTCGCCAAAGAGGTATTCGACCGGCTGATGCCCAAACCCAATCAGCTCGAGAAGCTGCGCGAGGACGTGGACGTGAATCGCGATATGCTGCTCGAGATCCACGAGGGCACCAAGACCGAGGCCGGTTTCCGCGAGAACATCCGGGTCGGCGTGCAATATATCGAGGCGTGGCTTAAGGGCCGCGGTGCGGTGCCGATCTACAACCTCATGGAGGACGCCGCGACCGCCGAAATTTCTCGCGCGCAGATCTGGCAATGGCTGACCTACGGCGCGGTGCTGGAGAACGGCATCAAGGTCGACGATGATTTCTTCGCGCGCGCGCTCGAGGAGGAGATGGAGCGCGTCAAGCGCGAGATCGGCGCACGCGCCTACGACAGCGGCCGGTTCCCGCAGGCGATCGAGCTGTTCCGCAAACTCTCGCTCGCCGACAAGTTCGAGGAGTTCCTCACCATCCCGGCGTATCAGTTGATCGTGTGAGGAACTGTCATGCCCGGCCTCGTGCTGCCTCGTGCCGGGCATCCACGATTTCAAGGGGGAAGTCTCGTGTAGCCGCTTCGAAGCCGCAATAGAATGGGTGCTACTGCTCGGATCGGCCGCACTTGGCGCTTCGACGCGGAGCGCCTGAGCTTGCCGACCAGATCGCCGAAGACGGTCGCGCCGTCACAAGGCATCACAAATGGTTCGCGCAACCCGCCTAGAGCAGCCCGCCCGCTCCGAACAGAGGGAGCACTCGCTGGAGGATCGCCGCGAGACAGATCAGCACGATTAGGATCTTGAGCAGGTTCGCTAGCCGCCCGTCTCGAACGAACCTGTCAATGACCCAGAACAAGACCGCGCCTACGACAACGATGATCAGTACGTTGACTAGGACTAAGAGCATGGTGTTCCTCCTTCTAGCGCGAGGAGTGCGAATTTACTTTGTGGCAACTTGCCGACCAGGTCCAGAAGATAATCGCGCGTCCTGCGGTGCATGCGCGGAAGCAGTGGTCAGAAAAGTTCCACCTTCAAGCTTGCCGTGATCCGGGTAAGAACTGCGTGCGTGCACCTCGAAGGGTTTTATCGACCAAGCCGGCCGCCCCTCTGTTCATCCCAAAAAGAAAGCCGGCCCCGACCACGGGTACGCGTGCCGCTGCGGCCGCGATCGGGACCGTACCTCTCCTAGGGAGGCAGGATAGTTATACGTCTGCCTACACTTGGCGGGCCGGTGACGCGGATTTAACGTTATTCGGGACAAATTGATTTAATCAGTCCGAACGTGGCATCGCCGGGACTCTTCGGGTTCATTTGATGAGCCCCCGCGCCCGGAGGCCCGACTCAATGATGTGCAGTTCGCGCTGAGCGCGTTCCAACCCCGCGCGACTGTGGGACCGGAACCTCTTACAGAGGTGAGGTCAGACATGGGTTCCGATGTTTGCCCGCTTCACCTTCGAGCGTATTAGTCCAAAGCCCAATCGGCGTTAGTGCAGCCGGGACGCTTTTATGAATGAGAGGATCAGTTGCTAGATCACCGGACCTTGCCGGATAGCAAACAACCCAAGAAGAGCCCTGCCAGCCGAGCGTCCGAGTTCCTTCCCGTCAAGGGTACCGTCGTGGTCCTTGTCCGCGTCTTGGAATAGTTTTTCCGCGAGCGACAGAAACTCGCTTTCATCTACCGTGCCGCTTTTGTGAGAGTCGGCTCGGCGGAATTGCTGAAACGAAACCATTCCGGCTAACTGGTTCCGCGTGAGGGTGCCCCTGTGTTTCCGATCCAATTCCTCGAAGCGGGCGCTGGCAGCCTTTTTGATTTCGTCGAGGCTAAGAATGCCGTCGTGGTCAGCATCCCATTGTTGAAGGAAAGCATCGATCTTCGATCGTTGCGCTTGTACCTGATCGGATGCAGAGATTGCGCCGACCACCATCAGGAACGTCAACGTCCGCAAAACGGCCTGCCCCACCTGAAACTTAAGGAGAGCCCCAGAGTGCGTCATGGCTTGGGAGGCTTTCATGGCGCGACCCTGGGGCTGTACCGGTCAGTGAACCGAAACTGACCGGCATGAAGGTTATTGGGAGCCGGTCGCCGATCTCACAGTGCGTTGCAAATGACGAAAACCGCTGAATCGGGGGTGGCAGTAGACCATGCGCCACCAGCCCAGACCTCTACGCTGCACAGGAATAGAGCAGTTGCGGTGATCAGCAGAACGATCTTACGCATGATGCCCTCCACGTCCGATGCAGGCAGGATAGTCCGAGTCGACTTGCGGCACCTGTGACCGGACTCACACCCTCCCTGGCCCTGCCCTATCTCGGCGGCTATCGTACTCCAGCCACAACGCCCCAGACTCCTCCTGCCCTGTCGCGCCTTGTCCCGCCCACCCCCGGCCCTCAGCTGCCCTGTACGCTTCTCCAGCATCGGGGCTGGGTAGTTTTATGGAACGGGGGCCGGCGCGGCGGGCGGCCTCGGCAAGGGGGCGGGATAACCGTAAAACGGCGCGCGGTTCGCCATCGTTGCCGCCCGTCTTTTTCTGCCATCTCCAAGTCACGATGCGGCCGGCCTTGAACCTGAGCCTCGATTAGCGATGTTTGGGTTCATCGGGCCGCACGAGATTGCAGCTCAAATCCATGTGCGTAATCAGGATTGTGGTAGTTGCTCTGCACGAAAGAGATTGCTGTACAGATTAGCGATCCACTGGCGGCCACTTGATGTTACATTCAAGTACCTGATCGCGGTCTGAATTCTGGGAGCAATGCTATTGTAAAAAAATTGAGGATACTTTTCCACGATATCGGCAGGTGAGGTATAGCCTAGCTGCCGATTGAGACCGCACTCCTCAAACTCATAGAACAGCGCATTGGATTTTCTAAGGTAATGTGGGTCGCCAAGTTGACCAACAAGATCGGCGGCTCGCACTAGCCAGCCCTCTTCTTCAGAGTCTTGCTGTTCTGCCGGGTCGGGTGGAAAGCGGGTGATGTTGATCGCTCGAGCGATCCGCTCAGCATCAAGAGGCTCAATCGCTTTCCGGCGATCCAAGACGAACAGA
>DASWCW010000316.1:0-15328 GCA_036395835.1 Xanthobacteraceae bacterium | reverse complement strand
GCCGGCCTTGCGCACGCTGCCTTCGACCACGTACTGGACCCGAAGCTCGCGCGCGAGCTGGCGCACGTCGACGGCCTTGCCCTTGTATTTGAACGCCGAATTGCGGGAGATGACGAACAGGTGCCGGAACCGCGACAGCTCGGTGAGGATGTCCTCGGTCAGCCCGTCGGCAAAGAACTCCTGCTCGGCCTCGCCGCTCATGTTGGTGAAGGGCAGCACCACGATCGAAGGGCCCTCCGCGGTTGCGCCTCGCGTCTCGGTCACGGCCGCGGCCGAGACGGCGTCCCGGCGGGCGGATACCCGATAGGCCCGCACCGGCTGCGCGAAATTCTTGACCTGCTGCTCGCCGAGATCCTGATAGGCGAGCGGCAGCTTCTGGACGTGCCGAAAGGCGGTCTCCGAGATGCACACCCCGCCGGGCTCAGCCAGGCCCTCCAGGCGCGCGGCCAGGTTGACGCCGTCGCCGTAAAGGTCGTCGCCCTCGATGATGACGTCGCCGAGATTGATGCCGATCCGCAGCTGCATCCGGCGCGGCTCGGGCAGCGCGGCGTTGCGCGCCTCCATGCCCTGCTGCATCTCGATCGCGCATTGCACCGCATGGACGACGCTGGCGAATTCCACCAGCACGCCGTCGCCCATCAACTTCACCAGCCGGCCATCGTATTTGGCGAGCAGCGGCTCGATCACCTCGCGGCGCCGCTGCCGGAGCAGGGCGAGGGTGCCGGCCTCGTCCTCGCCCATGAGCCGGCTGTAGCCGACCACATCGGCAGCCAGGATCGTGGTGAGGCGGCGTTCGTCCCTGATCTCGCTCATTGCCAATGCTATCGCCGACCCGAGCATGAGGATAGGTACGGCCGAGTTCTCCGACAAGCATGGCGAAAGGCAGTTATCGGTTCGCCCCGGCGCCTTCCGGGTCCCTTGGCCCTACGCCGGCACGCCCGAAAATGCCACGGCGTCGATTATTTCTGGCCGTGCAAGAAGCTCCGCCATCCGGCCTCGGCGTGGTAAGATTGCCGCGAAGACCCGATATTCGAGGGGGCGCTCTTTCGGATTTCATGCCGCACCCGCCATCGGGCGGAGATCGAGGATCCCATGGCACCGGCTCTTGCCGCGAAGCCCGCTTGCGACCTGGACGAAGCCGCAATCGGCGAACTGCGCAACCTGCTCCGCGGCGGACTGCTGCGACCCGGCGATGCGGGCTACGGCGAGGCATGCTCGATCTGGAACGGCATGATCGCCAGACGACCCGCCCTCATCGCGAGGGTAAGCGGCGCGGTGGACATTGTCGCCTGCGTGAACTTCGCTCGCGACAACGGGCTGCCGCTGTCGATCCGCGGCGGCGGCCACAACATTGCCGGCACGGCGCTCTGCGACGGGGGCCTGATGATCGACATGAGCCTGCGACGCGGGGTGCGGGTCGAGCCCGGCCGCCGCATCGTCCGCGCCGAGGCGGGCGCCACCTGGGGCGACGTCGATCATGAATCGCAGCCCTTCGGCCTAGTGGTCCCCGGCGGCATCGTTTCGAATACCGGCGTTGCCGGCTTCACCATGGGCGGCGGCTTCGGCTGGACTTCCCGCAAGTGCTGCTACGCGGCGGACAATCTCCTCTCGGTCGACGTCGTCACCGCGGATGGCGAGCGCCGCCACGCGAGTGAGACCGAGAACGCCGATCTGTTCTGGGCATTGCGAGGCGGCGGCGGCAATTTCGGCGCGGTTACCTCGTTCGAGTTCCGGGCGCACCCGCACGGACCGCAGGCGCTATGCGGCATGGTGGTGTACCCGATGGCGCAGGCGCGCGAGATTGCGCGCCAGTTTCGTCGCGTCACCGCTACGGCGCCGGACGAGCTGTGCTGTCTGCTCATCCTGCGCATCGCGCCGCCCGCGCCGTTTCTCCCCGAGGAACTGCACGGCACGCCGATCGCCGCGATCGCCGCCTGCTGGAACGGCAATCCCGCCGCCGGACAGGACGCGATGCGCGCGCTCAAGAACTTCGGCAAACCGGTAGCCGATACCATCACGGTGAAGCCGTTCATCGCCCACCAGACCATGCTCGATTCCGGCCAGCCGTTCGGCCGCCGCTATTACTGGAAATCGGATTTTTTCGCCGACATGAGCGAGCGCCTGATCGATGTCATCGTCGAGCACGCCGAACGCATTACGTCTGCGCATTCGGCCGCTCTGTTCATGCATCTCGGCGGTGCCCCCGCACGTCTCGACCCGCAGCTCAACGCGGTGGGCTTTCGGACTGCCCAATATGTCTTGAACGTGCAGGCGGCTTGGGAGAATCCGCAGGAGGATCGCCGCCACATCGAATGGGCGCGTGAATACTGGGCGGCAACTCATCCGTTCTCGACCGGCGCCGCCTACATCAATTTCATGACCGAGGACGAAGGCGACGCCCGCGTGCGTGCCGCCTATGCGGACGAGGTCTACGCGCGGCTGCGCGAGGTCAAGGCCAAATTCGACCCGGGAAACCTGTTCCACGGCGCGCAGAACATCCCGCCGCGGTGAACTGCAGAAGCCGTCGTCTCCATCGCCCGGCGGCGAGCCTATTCCGGCACCTCGGCGCCCGAGCCGCCGAATTCCTTCGGGAAATCCTTCAGCTTCGGCAGCCCATCGCGCAGGTGCAGCACCGTCTCGGCGTAGTTCACATGCAGGCCCGGCTTGAACGGCAGGTCGGGAATGACCGCCCCATAGACGTCGGTCAGCCCGAGCGGCGGATGCTCGGTGAAAATGTGGCCGCCGCAGGTCTTGCACCATTTGCGGAAGCTCATCGGGCTCTTGTTGTAGGTGCCGATGTTGTCCGCGCCGCGCGTGATCCGGATGCTTTGCGGGTTCCACAGCGTGAAGGCGTTGACCGGGCCGGCGGACCAATGCCGACACGAGTTGCAATGGCAATAGCCCATGCCGGCGGGCTCGCCCGTCACCGTGAACTGGACGGCGCCGCAAAAGCAGCTGCCCTGGTAGGTCTTTGCGTCGCTCATGATGACCCCGAAGGTTCGCAATGGCTCGAATGCGGCGGCGAGCATGCGCCCCGTCCAGGATCGAGACAAGGCCGCGGCCGAGCGCGGGCGCGCCCGGCTGGTCGCGCGCCGCAGGAACGCCGGACCGGAACGGGCGTTGACCGGCTTTGAAGCATGTCGGGAGGCAGCGATGGGCAAATCTCCGGAGGAGCCGACGGGCAGCGCCGTGCAGACGGATTCCTTGCCGTGGGCGCCGAGCCCCGGTTCTCAGGATCCGCTGGAGAGTGCGACCGCCGCTGCCGAGGGTTTTACCGACGAGCCCACGAGCGCGGAGGAGGCCATCGGCGGGGGTTCGCATTCGAGCGGAGAGCCACCGGCGGAAGCCGCGCCGGACACCCTCGAGCGTGCGATCCTCGCTCAACCGCTCGCGGCGGTCGGCATCGCGGCAGCGGCCGGCTTCCTGGCCGCCGTGCTCCTCAGGCGATAGCACTGGCCGCCCAGCGGATCGGACTGGGCGTCATACCGCAGCGGTCGAGGGCTCATCACGCGGGCGCGGCGGCCGGAGGGAGGCGGCGGCGGGCTTAATAGCATCCCGCTCTAGGATGCCGCCGGGATCGGCCCGGGAGGGGGCGCCTCGTGGACGAGATCGAGACGGCGATTTCTCTGCGCCTGCTCGGCCAGCCTGATCCAGGCTTGCGCCATGTCGATCAAGACAGCTTTCGTGCTGGGTTCATTCGTATCGTTGGCCAGCCGCAGGCATTCCAGAGCGTGCTGGCGATAGTAATCAGGTCTATTCACGGGGTGGCCTCCGCCGCGAGCACGCAGCTTGAACCCAGAACCCTGATTCGAGCAATCCGTTCCCGTGCGGTGCGGACAATTGCACGTTCCGAAAACCCCCGGGCGCCGCGCGGGGGTCACGGCTCGGCCCGAGCAGCCTGCCCGCAACAGCGGCAGAGCTTTGCCCCGCTGCCGGTCCTGCCCCGCGACGGGCGCCGCCGGCTCCCGCGCCCTGGTTTTGGAGCGCTCGCGTCGGCACGCGGGTCGAGCCCTGAGACCGATTGTCTGTGGACAAGGTTTCAGTTAGGCAACTCGTGATTTGACTCGACTTTGTCGAGCCGCGGGCGCAAAATAGTTTCTTCGAGACCGCTCTGAGATAACAGACACCGCCGACCCGACTGTCGGCGGGGTCACAAAAAAACGTGGGCGGCTGGGGAGGCGGTAATGTGCTCGCGTGCGCGGGCTTGCTCGGTCCTGATCGTCGAGGATTACGCTCTCATCGCTCTGGAGATCGAGGACGCCGTTCGCAGGAACGGCGGCCAAGTACTTGGCCCGGCGGCGCAGATTCCCGATGCCCTGGCGTTGATCGAAGCCAACGCGTGCGATGCGGCGCTGCTCGATGTCAGGCTGGCGCACGGCGAAACCGTGTACGCGGTCGCCGAGCGGCTCGATGCGAAGGCGATCCCGTTCGCATTCATCACCGCATGGGACGGCGACATCGACGAGCGCTTCGCCCATGCGCCCGTGCTGAGAAAACCGTTCGGCGAAGCCGACCTCGATCATTGTTTGCGGGTGCTGATCGGCAGCATGCCGCATCCGGCCGGTCAGCGACAGGCGGCCTAGCGACGAGGGTGTTGGTGCCCCGCTCCGGGCCCGCCCGCGGCTTCGGCCAGGATCGCCTCGAGCTTGGGGATATTCACCTCGGCGCTGAACTGCGCGGCGAAGCGCCGGCGTCCCTCGCGCCCCATGGCGCGGGCCCGCTCGGGATCGGCGAGCACGCGCACCAGAGCCTCGCCCAGCGCCCGGGGCTCCCCTGGCGGCACCAGCTCTCCGGTGACCCCCGGCAGGATGAAATCCGGCATCGAGCCGCAAATCGTTCCCACCACCGGCAGGCCGAGCGCCATGGCTTCCAGCACGACGAGCGGCCCGGTCTCGACCAAAGACGCCTGCACGTAGAGATCGGCGGCGCGCAGCAAGTGACCGATGTCGCGGTCCGACGTGCCCTCGAGCCAGATCACCCGGTCCTCGACGCCGAGCGTGCGGGCGCGCTCCTCGACCTCGGCGCGATAGCCGATACTGTGAAACCAGCCGGCCACCACCACGCCGGCGTCGATCCCGGCGCTCAACACCTGCGGCAGCGCTTCGACGATATCGGCGATGCCCTTGCGGCGCTCGACGTTGCCGACGGTGACCAGCAGCTTGCGGCCTGCGGCGACGCCCAGGCGGCGGCGCGTCGCGCTCGGCTCCTCGGCGGCGGCGCCCAGATAGAACTCGTCGACGAAAGCCGGGACCTGGCGCAACTTGCGCCACGGCACGAAATTCCGACGGTGCATGAACCGCATCGATTCCGCGTTGTGGCAAACGACCCTGTCGTTGACCATCCAATGCAGCTGATAATTCAGGCTGTGCGCGGTCGCCACGCAAGGCACGCCGTAGAACAGGCGCAGCAACGCGCCGAACGCATGGGCGCTGCTCTTGTGGGTGTGAATGACGTCGATGCGCTTGTCACGGCAGAGCCGGGCGACCCGGCGGATCTCCGCAGGCCTGCGCTGCAGTGAGGACATCTGCACGTCGATATGGTCCGGCAGCGCCAGCACCGCGCCCAGGTGCCTCACCGGCCGGTGCAGCATCACGATCTCGTGTCCGCGCAGCGCCAGCAGCCGGGAGACCAGCACCGCGTAGCGCACGGCGCCGTTCAAATTGATTCCGGAATGAATCTGCAGGATTCTCATGGCGGAAGCGACGCCAGCGCGGGAGTGGGCGGCACGGATGGCCGGGATGTCGGTGTGGCAAGCTTGGATGTTTTCGTCAACGCGTAGCGCGGGAAACGCCCGATGACATTTCCGCTCCGAGACGGCGTCGCGGTCTTGACCGGCGCCGCGAAAGGCATCGGCGCGGCGCTGGCGCTTCGTCTGGCGTCGCGCGGCTGCGGTTTGGCGCTGATCGATCGCGACCGCGAAGCCCTCGCCCGCGTCGCGTCCGCGGCGCGCAAGACCGCCGTCGCGGTCAGCGAGCATGCGGCGGACGTTGGGGATCCGGCGGCGGCGGAATCCTTGCGCGAGGTGGTGCTCGCCGAGCACGGCAGGGCGAACCTCCTGATCAACAACGCCGGTGTCGCGCTGCTCGGGCGCTTCGACGAGGTCAGCCTCGCCGACCTGGAATGGCTGTTCGCGATCAATTTTTGGGGCACGGTGCGGATGTGCAAGGCGTTCCTGCCGGTGCTGCGGCGGGAGCCGGCCGCGCAGATCGTCAATCTCTCGAGCATCTTCGGCATCGTCGCGCCGGCCGGCCAGACCGCCTATGCGGCGAGCAAGTTCGCGGTCCGCGGCTTCTCCGAGGCGCTACGGCACGAGCTCGAGGACACCGGCATCGGCGTCTCGATCGTGCATCCCGGTTACGTCAAGACCGCGATCGCGCGGAACGCGCGGGTCGCGGCCGCCGTGGATCCGAAGGAGGCAGCCGAGCGAATCGCGAATTTCGACCGCGTCATCGGAAACAGCCCGGAACAGGCCGCCGAGCGCATCGTCGCCGGCATCGAGCGGCGGCAAAAGCGCATCCTGGTCGGCACCGATGCGGTCCGGCTCGATCTGCTGCAGCGCATTCTTCCGGTCTCCTATTGGGAGCGGATGAAACGCCGGGCGGCGCGAGCCACCCGCATGAAGCCGTAGCGCTTCGCTCCATCCGGGCTACAAGCGCCGATAGTCTAGCGCTAAGATGCCGGCCAAGGCCCAGCGGCAAGGATTTCCGCCGCGGACCGGGAGGGAGCTGCCATGACGATCCGGAGGTTTCTGCGCGGCTTGGCGGGCGTCGCGCTCGCCGCCTGCGGGATCGCCATGTTGGCGGGCGAAGCCTCGGCCCAGAAGCAGGGCGGCAGCATCACGGTCGGGCTCGAGCTCGATATCCCGGGCCTCGATCCGCTCAAGGTCGGCGTCTACGATACCGCGGCGGAATCCGCGGCAGCGCTGCTGTTCGACACGCTCAGCCGGCTCGACGAGGGCGGCAATGCGGTGCCCAAGCTCGCCGAATCCTGGACCCATTCCGAGGATTACAAGACCTGGAGCTTCAAGCTGCGCTCCGGCGTGAAATTCCACGACGGCACGCCGCTCGACGCCCAGGCGGTCGCCTTCAATTACGCGCGGCAGAAGGATCCCAACAATCACTGCCGCTGCGCCTTCTACGTGCAGTTCATCGAGAAGGTCGAGGCGCTCGACGATCTCACCGTCAAGTTCCATCTGCGCGAGGCCTCGGTCGATCTTCCCGCGGTGCTCGCGCCGCCGACGGTCAACAACGCCATCCACTCGCCGGCCGCGATCCAAAAGCTCGGCGAGGATTACAATCGCAACCCGGTCGGCACCGGACCGTTCGTGCTGAAATCCTGGGCGGCGGGGGATCGGCTCGTGCTTGAGCGCAATCCCGCCTATTGGAACAAGGGTCACCCCTATCTCGATCGCGTGGTGCTGCGCCCACTGCCCGACGCGCAGGCGCGGTTTGCCAGCCTGCAATCCGGCGAATCCGATCTCGTGTGGGACGACGAATTCGATGCCGACAACATCCTGCGGGCGAAGAAAGACCCGGCGCTCTCGGTGCACAGCTACACCGGCTCGGGCGCGACCGTGTACGCCTTCAACACCAAGGTGGCGCCGTTCGACGACGCGCGCGTCCGCCAGGCGCTGGTGATGGCGCTCGACCGCGCCAAGTGGTCCCAGGTGGTCACCAACAGCCTCGCCAAACCGGCCGCCAATCCCTACGGGGACGGCTCCTGGGTGAAATGCCGGGACGACGGGGCGCTGCCCTACGATCCGGCCAAGGCCCGGCAGCTCATCGCGGAGTACGGCAAGCCGGTCCAGTTTAAGATGATCGTGACCGCGACCCCGCGCGGGCGGACCAACGGCCAAGTCCTGCAGCAGTTCTGGAAGCAGGTCGGCGCCGACATGGAGATCGAGCAGGTCGACCAGACCACGGTCGTGACCCGCGCCTTCATGCGCCAGTTCCAGCTCACGCCGTGGCGCATCATCGATCTGGCCGATCCGGATCCGCAGATGTACGCCAATTTCCACACCGGCAGCCCGGTGGCGTTCGCCAATTACTCCGATCCAGAGCTCGACCGCCTGCTCGAGCACGCGCGCGTGACGGCGGACCGCGCCCAGCGCAGCGAGGATTATTGCGCGATCAGCCGCCTCATCAATCGCGAAGCGATCTGGTTCTGGACCTTCCAGAACACCTATTACGCCATCTCCAAGACCAGGCTGAAGGGGCTGCCCAAGATCTACAGCGGAGTGATCGACGTCTCCGACACCTGGCTCGAGTAGGCGCGATGCTGGGCTACATCGCCCACCGGCTGCTGCATCTCGTTCCGGTGCTGCTGGCGGTGACGCTGCTGACGTTCCTGATCGCCTCGCTGCTGCCCGGCGACCTCGCCTATGCGATTCTCGGCGATCAGGCCACGCCGGACAAAGTCGCAGCGCTCCGGGCGCAGCTGGGCCTCGACCAGCCGATCGCCTGGCGCTACCTCCACTGGCTCGGCGGGGTGATCCAGGGCGATTTCGGCCGCTCGTTCCGCACCGGCGAGACGGTGCTGGCCGCGATCGGCGCGCGCCTGCCGGTCTCGCTCGAGCTGATGCTGATGGCGGAGCTCGCCGGTCTGCTGATCGGCGTGCCGCTCGGGATCCTGTGCGCGGTGCGCCAGGGCGGCAGCTTCGACCGGCTGCTGACCGGGGGCGCCTTCGGCATGCTCTCGGTGCCGGCGTTCCTGTGGGCGATCCTGCTGATCTACCTGTTCGCGGTGCAGCTTCGCGTGCTGCCGGCGACCGGCTGGGTGCCGTTCGAGGAGGATGCTTTCGGCAATCTGCGCAGCTTCGTGCTGCCGGCACTGACGCTCGCGCTCGGCGAATGGCCGGTGCTGATGCGCGTGCTGCGCAGCGACATGATCGCGACGCTGCAGGAAGACTACATCGTCATGGCGAAGGCCAAGGGGCTGAAACCCGCGCGCATCCTCCTGGTGCATGCGCTCAAACCCTCCTCGCTCACCTTGGTGACGGTCACCGGGATCAACATCGGGCGGCTGATCGGCGGCGCCATCATCGTGGAGACGATCTTCGCGCTGCCCGGCATCGGCCGGCTGCTGGTCGGCGCGATCTATGCGCGCGACTTCGTCATCCTGCAGGGCGTGGTGCTGTTCGTCGCCGTCGGCTTCGTGCTGCTCAATTTCGCGGTCGACATGCTTTACGCCGTGCTCGACCCGAGGATTCGCCATGGCCGTGCTTGACACGGCGGTCGACGTTGCGGTCGCGCCGCGCCGGCGCCGGCGTCTGAGCCTTGTGTTCTGGGCGGCGGCGGCCTGGATCTGCGTCGTGGTCGTCGCCGCCGCATCGGCGGATTTCTTGCCGATCCCGAGCCCCAACGAGATGGACATGCTTGCCCGCCGCATGCCCCCGGACGCGCAGCATTGGCTCGGGACCGACGGGCTCGGCCGCGACATGCTTTCCCGGCTCGTGTTCGGCGCGCGAACCTCGCTCACGGTGGGGTTCCTCTCTCCGTTGATCGGTCTCGGCTTCGGCGCCGGGCTCGGCATGCTGGCGGGCTATTTCCGCGGAAAGTTCGAGGCGCTGGCGATGGGCGGCATGGACGTGCTGCTCGCGTTCCCGCCACTGGTGCTCATCCTCGCCATCACCGCCTATCTCGGCCAGTCGGTGCTCAATCTCGCGATGACGATCGGGTTTTTGAGCATTCCGCCGTTCGCGCGGGTGGCGCGGGCGGCGACGCTCACGCTCGCCGAGCGCGAATTCGTGACGGCGGCGCGCGCGCTCGGCGCCACCCACGCCCGCATCCTGCTGCGCGAGCTTTTGCCCAACGTGCTGCTGCCGCTGCTTGCGTTTTTCCTGCTCGCGGTCGCCGTGACCATCGTGGTCGAAGGCGCGCTGAGCTTTTTGGGGCTCGGGGTGCCGCCGCCGCGGCCGAGCTGGGGCAGCATGATCGGCGAGGGCCGCGAGAGCCTCGACATCGCGCCCTGGCTCGCGTTCCTGCCCGCCGGCGTGCTGTTCGCGACCGTGCTGTCGTTCAATCTCGTCGGAGACGCGCTGCGCGCGATCACCGATCCGCGCGAGAACACGCTGTGAGCGCCGAGCCGTTGCTTGCGGTCGAGGGTGTCTCGGTCGATCTGCCGACCCGGCGCGGCCTGCTGCGCGCGGTCGAGAACGTCGATCTCACGCTGATGGCGGGCCGCACGCTTGGCATCGCCGGCGAGTCCGGCAGCGGCAAGACCATGCTGTCGCGCGCGATCCTGGGCCTGCTGCCTCCCCGCGCGCGGCTCGACGGACGGGTGCGCTTCGACGGCGCGGATCTCACGAAACTCGATCCGCGGGCGCTGCGAAAATTGCGCGGGCGCGCGCTCGCGGTCGTGTTCCAGGATCCGATGACCTCGCTCAACCCGGTGCTCACGATCGGCCGGCAGATCACCGAGACCCTGCAGCAGCATCTCGGCATGGCCGGCGCGTCCGCCCGAAACCGCGCCGCCGAGCTCCTCGCCGCCGTCGGCATCGCCGAGCCGGAGCAGCGGCTGCGGCAATATCCGCACCAGCTCTCCGGCGGCATGCGCCAGCGCGCCGTGATCGCCATGGCGCTCTCGTGCGAGCCCAAGCTCCTGATTGCCGACGAGCCGACCACCGCGCTCGACGTCACCATCCAGGCGCAGATCCTCGACCTGTTGGCGCGCGAGCAGCGCCGCCGCCACATGGCGATGATCCTCATCACCCATGATCTCGGCGTGCTGGCCGGACGCACCGACGAGGTCGCGGTGATGTACGCCGGCCGCGTGGTCGAGCGCGCGCCCACGCCGCTGCTGTTCGCGCATATGCGCATGCCCTACACGGAGGCGCTGCTGGCGGCGATCCCGAAACTCGACGCGCCGCCGCACACGCCGCTCCTGACGGTGGCCGGCCGGCCGCCCGACCCGACGCGCCGCATTGCGGGCTGCGCGTTCGCGCCGCGCTGCAAATACGCGGTGGACCATTGCCGCTACGAGGCGCCGCCGCTCGCCGGGCCGGACGGCGATCATCGCTATGCCTGCTGGCTGCCGCTCCCGGGTTTGCGTGCGCCGCGTACTCGTTTCCCCTCTCCCCTTGTGGGAGAGGGTGGCGCCGACCCCGGACCTGATCCGGGGGAGGCGCCGGGTGAGGGGTACCTTTGAAAGAATGCGAAGCAACCCCTCACCCGGCTCGCACCTCGCAAGCGCGGTGCTCGCCACCCTCTCCCGCAAGGGGAGAGGGAAAGCGCGCGAGCGGCGAGACCCAGCGCTTCATTGTGAGCCGGAATAAAAAGCAAAAGAAACTAACGTCGGTATGACATGAGTGTCGCCGCCCCCGCCGTGCCTGTTGCCGCCGATGCCGCGCCCCTGCGCGAGCGCGAAGCGCTGCTGCGGGTCGAGCAGCTCGTGGTCGAATATCACGTGCACGGCCAGACCGTGCACGCGGTGTCCGGCGTGAGCTTCGACATCCTGCCGGGCGAGACGCTCGGGCTCGTCGGCGAATCCGGCTGCGGCAAGTCGACGTTGGGGCGCGCGGTGCTGCAATTGGTCCGGCCGACCTCGGGCCGCGTGCTGTTCGAGGGCGAGGATCTCACGCAAATGCGCGGCGAGCCGCTGCGGCTGCTGCGCCGTCGGCTGCAGCTCATTTTTCAGGACCCGATCGCCTCGCTCAATCCCCGCCGGCGCATCGGCGACATCGTCGCCGAGCCGCTCATCATCGCGGGCGTTTCCAACAAGGCCGAGCGCGAGCGCCGCGTGCGCGAAGTGCTCGGCGCGGTCGGGCTCGATCCGGACCTGACCATGGGTCGGCTGCCGCACGAGTTTTCGGGCGGCCAGTGCCAGCGCATCTCGATTGCCCGCGCGCTCGTGCTCGAGCCGCAGCTTCTGATCTGCGATGAGCCGGTCTCGGCGCTCGACGTGCTGATCCGCGCGCAGATCCTCAATCTGCTGGAGGTCATGAAGGCGCGCTACGGACTCACGCTGTTGTTCATCGCGCACGATCTTGCAGTGGTCAAAGCGGTGAGCGACCGGATCGCGGTGATGTATCTCGGGAAAATCGTCGAGATCGGCGCGACGCAGGCGCTGTTCCGCGCCCCGGCGCATCCCTATACGTCGGTGCTGCTGCAATCGATCCCGCTGCCCGACCCGAGCATCGTGCCGCCCGAGAATATTCCGGTCGGCGAGCCGCCCTCCCCGATCGCGCCGCCGTCCGGCTGCCGGTTCCGCACCCGCTGCCCGCGCGCCGATGCGCGCTGCGCCGCCGAGGAGCCGCTGCTGCGTGAGGTCGCGCCGGGCCGGTTCGTCGCGTGCCATTATCCGCTGATCGCGACCCCGGTTCTCGGAAACGGCCCGAAGGCTCAAGATCAGTCGCGCGTCGGTGTATCGTGAAGAGATGCAGTGATGCAAATTTGGTGCAATCGTTTCCCGCTCGAAAGCCTTGATGGTGCTCAGGAGAGCGTTCCCTTCACATGCGAAAGGTCTCCTGATGGTTGTTGATACCGGTACACGGCACGTCACAGTCATGCGACGCTCCGTAAGATCAAAGAGCGGCTGATCGCCTTTCATGGCGAAAACCTCTAGTGGATAATCATGGCAGACCGAATTACAGATCGCGCTCTATTGAATACGCTTTCTAAGTTTCCACCCGAAATTCAGGGCGATCCGTTTCTACGGTCGTTTTGGCTCGGTGTCTCAGTGCTAAGATATTTTCTGGGGCCAGAGTGGGTTGAAAACTATGTAGGACTGGGACAAGACGCGCCGACCTTCCTGCGGTTGATTGCTACGGATAAGGATAGAGTACAAAGCCAAATCAGCACGTTCAAAATCGTTGATTTGGCGGAAATCCTTTTGAACTTGCAAACTATTCCGGAGCTTAAGATTTGCCTTGATCGAATGAGGAGAGGAGCAATAGAACCGACGTATGCCGAGCTTGATCTTGGCCGGATGCTTTATGTGAGCGGCATCAATTTTCGGTACGTGAAGCCTCAGCAAACGAAGGGGCAGGATTATGACATTGAAATCGTGCTTGCCGATGGGTGCGTAGTATGTGCCGATGCGAAATGCAAAATTGAGGCTACAAGCTTTAGCGCGAAGACCGTTCTAAATTCGCTTCAGGAAGCCAGGAAGCAGTTCCCGAAAGAACGGCCAAGCGTGGTATTCATGAAAGTGCCTCCACAATGGTTGGAACAGAAGGAAATTTGGAAGTCTCTGGCCGAGACCGCAGCCAAGTTCTTCAAGGTACGGAGCGCATAGTATCAGTAAAATTCTATATGTCCGAAGTCATTTACTTGAATGGAAGGATCACTCATAATCAAAGATTCAGGAACTCTCAAATCCCCACAACAGGTTTGGCGGTCCTCGCAACTGGGATATGTTCGCTGAACCTCACCCGAACGGCGGCTGGACTACAGTGCCGCCGATGTGGAAGCGGTTGCTCTTTTTCCCTGACAATGGACCGCCATGAGCCTAATTGTGCTTGCGAGGTTGTGGCACTTTTTGCGGTAATCCGAAAGCATGATTTGGAGTTCCTCCAGCCCACTCTCGATAAGAGGCCGCAAGATACCAGAAGCCCCTTTGAACATACTTGAAAAACGCCTCTTGTTCCGTTAGGAGCGGAACGTCAATACGGTGTCGCCTTTCAATAAGTGACGTAGCATTCGTTATGGTTCGCTTCGCAGTAGCCTCTAGATCAATAAAGCATAACCCCTCATTTTCCCTATCGTACCAATTGCAGTGGGCATATTGGTTTCGAACCTGCCGACACCAGTCCATGTCTTCCATGATGGCACGATGGGGTGCAGCTAAACCGGCAGCCTCGTATTGCGCCTTCATCAATTCTTCCGCGATCTTTATTCTTCGCAATTCTCCGCGCCGCCCGAACAGTTGTCTTATTGACGAATCCAAGTCGTTGTTTATCGCAAACACGCAATCGCACATCTCAAATTCAAGCTCGCCATAGCCAGCAAGAATACGCCCGATGATGAGCCCTTCTTCTCGAAAGCGCAGAAACGAGGGGAGAACAGTTTCGGTCATGGACATTGCGCGTCGTTAGCAACATTATTGGATGGATCGGCATGGCGGCGGCAGTGATGCGAACCCCTCACGAAAGGTCAAGGGGTGACACACAATTCTAGCTAGTCCAGAGCCGCCGAAATCGCTTGACATTGGGGTCGCCGAGCCAGTGCCGCATAACAAGGGCCTTACAAGTCCATGCCGGCCGCACTAGGATGCGGGTCCATTTTTTCCGCCGCCGACCCGGAGGGTGACATGGCAATGGCCCAAACCATCGCGTACAGGCCCTTGCTCGACCTCGCCGATCCGAAATTCCTCGCCGACCCCTATCCGGCCTATCGCCTGCTGCGCGAGCGCGCGCCGGTGTGGCGCTCGCCGACCGGGCTGTGGGTGCTCACCCGCTATGCCGACGTCGCGGCGGTGTCGAAAGACGCGCGTTTCGGCCACGATTTCGAAGGAAAACTGTCCGATCCGCGCGAGCGCAGCGAATTGCTCGAGGAGCCGGTGTTCCAGGGCCTGCGCCTATCCATGTTGGTGCGCGACCCGCCCGACCACACGCGGCTGCGCGGGCTGGTCGCCAAAGCCTTCACCGCGCGGCGGCTCGAAGAAATGCGGCCGAAGATCGCGGCGCTGGTCGAGACGCTGCTCGATGCGGTCGAGCCGCGCGGCGCCATGGACGTGATCGGCGATTTCGCCCGGCCGCTCCCCGTGCTGGTGATCTGCGAGCTGCTCGGCATTCCCGAAGCCGACCGGCCGCGATTTCTCACCGGCTACCGCGTCTCCGGGCGCGCGCTCGACCCGACCCCGATGACGCGCGAGGAGCTCGACGAGGTCAACGCCATCGCGGTGCGCAACCGCGGCTATTTCGAGGAGCTGTTCGCGCGCCGCCGCGACGCCGACGGCGACGATTTGATCAGCGCGCTCTTGCACGTGCGCGACGAGCACGATGGCCGGCTGACCCACGACGAGCTCGCCGCCAACATCGGGCTCCTGTTCGGAGCCGGCCATGAGACCACCACCCATCTGATCGGCAACGGGTTGCTGGCGCTGCATCGCAACCCGGAGCAATGGCAGAAACTCGTGAGCGAACCCGCGCTCGCCGCCAATGCGGTCGAGGAGCTGTTGCGGTTCGATTCCTCGGTGCAGCTGACCTCCCGCAAGGCGTTCGAGGACGTGACCCTCGCCGACGGGACCCTCGTGCGGCGCGGCGAGAGCGTCATGTGCCTGCTCGGCGCCGCCAATCGCGATCCGGAGGTCTATGCCGATCCGGAAAAACTCGACATCACCCGCACCGGCGTGCGCCCGCTCTCGTTCGGCGGCGGCATCCACCATTGCC
>DASWCW010000315.1:0-14421 GCA_036395835.1 Xanthobacteraceae bacterium | reverse complement strand
GGAGAGCGGTTCGGTGCTGCCCAAACGCGACTGGGTCGAGATGACCTGGGAGGATTTCGCCGGCGCCGATCAGGCGCGCTGGATCGCGGTGCTGCCGGTCGCGGCCGTCGAGCAGCATGGGCCGCACCTCCCGCTCGGGGCCGATGCCTATATCGCCGCCGCGTATCTGTCGCGGGCACGCGAATGGCTGCCGGCCGGGCTTCCGGTCAGCTTCCTGCCGATGCTCTCGATCGGCACCTCGGACGAGCACCGCGCGTTTCCGGGCACGCTGACGGTTTCGGCCGAGACCTTGATCCGCACGCTTGTCGAGATCGGCGAGAGCGTGCATCGCGCCGGGGTGCGCAAGCTCGTCATCGCCAACAGCCACGGCGGCAATGTTTCGGCCGTCGACCTCGTCGGCCGGGATCTGCGGGTGCGGCTCGCCATGGTTGCCGTTACCTGCTCCTGGTCCGGCTTCGGCTATCCGGACGGGCTGTTCACGCAGCAGGAGCTGGTCCACGGCATTCACGCCGGCGCCGTCGAGACCTCGATCCTGCTTGCCGCAAATCCCGAGCTGGTGCGCGCCGAGCGCGCGCAAACCTTCGCTTCCGCCGGAATCGAACTGGCGCGCGAGTTCCGCTACCTGGGCATCGACCGGCCGGCCCGGCTCGGCTGGATGAGCCAGGACCTCCATGCCTCGGGCGCGATGGGGGACGCGAGAGACGCGACCGCGGACAAGGGCAAGGCCGCGCTCGAGTTCGGCGCGCGGGCGTTCATCGAGCTGCTCGGCGAGGTCGATCGGTTCGATCCGGCACGGCTGAAGCAAGGCCCGCGATGAGGCGTTCCCCGGACAAGGCGCAGCGCTTCAGCGCTGCGCCGCAGATCCCGGACAGGGGGCCGTGGCGCGCTCACTGCTCGAAGCGTTCGATGAACCATTTGAGCAGCCGCATCCAGATCTCGTCCTTGCCGACCGCGTCCTCGATGCCGTGCTCGAGGTTGGGATTGTCGTTGACCTCCATGACCACGAAGCCGCGGTCGGTCTGCTTGATGTCGACCCCGTAGAATCCCTCGCCGATCGGCTTGGCGGCGCGGGCGGCGACGTCGAGCAGCTCCTTGGGCGCCTGGTCGAGCTCGAAGGTGCGGAACCCGCCCTCGCGCGAGGAGCCGTCGGCGCGGTGCTTGACGATCTGCCAGTGGCCGCGCGCCATCCGGTATTGGCACACGAACAGCGGCTCGCCGCTGAGCACGCCGACGCGCCAATCGAACTCGGTCGGCAGGAATTTCTGCGCCAGCAGCAGGTCGGTTTCCTCGAACAGCTCCTCGATGACGCGCTTGAACTCCTCGGGCGAATTGACCTTGTGCACCCCGCGCGAGAACGAGCCGTCGGGAATTTTGACGACCAGCGGCAGACCCAGCTCGTCCATGGCCCTGGTCAGATCGGAGCTCTCGGCGAGCATCAGGGTCTGCGGCATCGGCACCTGGTTCGAGCCGAGCAGCTCCATCAGGAACACCTTGTTGGTGCAACGGATCATCGACATCGGATCGTCGATGACCGGCATGCCCTCCTGCCAGGCGCGACGCGCGAACCGGTAGGTGTGATTGTCGATCGAGGTGGTCTCGCGGATGAACAGGCCGTCGTATTCGGCGAGCTCGTCGAGCTGCCGGCGGGTGATCGGCTCGACGTCGACCGATAGCTTCTCGGCGATGCGGGCGAAATGTTTGAGCGAATCCACCGAGCTCGGCGGCAGCTTCTCGTTGGGATCGTGCAGCACAGCGAGATCGTATTTCGACAGCGAGCGCGCCTTGGGGTCGCGCCATTCGCGCTTGGTGTGCTGGTGGAGCGCGTTGCGGAAGAAGCTGGCATCGCCGTTGACGAGCCGCGTGATCGTGCGCGCGCGGATGCGGTCGATCGAGAGCCAGGTTCCCGGATCGACGGTGATCTCCAGCGCCGGACACCGGAACCAGTCGAACAGCAGACGGCCGAAGGCCTCGAACCGCGCATCGGAGGCGATGCCGAAACAGACCAGCAGCCGGAACTCCGCCTCCGGCTGGTAGTCGGCCTTGCGGGCGCAGCGGTTGAGCTCGTCCTCGAGCTCGGGGAGCGCGTGCTCGTAGAGCTTGGCTTCGCGCAGCTCGAGCATGGTCTCGACCGTGGGCACCACGCGGTGGCCGCGCGCCTCGGCGAGCAGCGAAGCGTAATAGCCCTTGGACTGGTAGGCGTAGGACCGCGACAGGTTGACGAGCTTGGGCCGGCCGAAATCGAACAGCTTCGGACGCGCGAGATATTCGCTCGTCATGATCACCTTGTGGGGGGTGTCGGCGTTGGCGAAGTCCTTGGGCTGGTCGACCAGGATGACCCAGCCGGTCATTGGGGAGGTCCTTTCCGGATGAGGATCGCCGCGTTGAGGTTATCGGGGCCAAAACGAATCATTTGCGCAAACACGGTGCGGGGAACCGCATAGGTCTCGGCGGCAATCGGCACTCCGTTTTCGTCGCCTCGGGCCGCAGGGTCGTGCACCAGGATGTAGCGTCCCTCGTACCCGAACGCGAACACCCAGTGCGGCACTCTCCGGCGCACCATGCCATAGCCGGCGACGAGGACGATCGCGCTGGCGCCCGAGTCGAACGCTGCTATCAGACCCGATTCGCCGAGCGGAGTCAGGTGGGTTGCAATGCCCAGTTCCCCGGCTTCGCGCTGGAATTCCTGCTGGGTCAGCCGCATCACCCGGCGTTTGTCCTCCGAGCGCACCGTATCGAGAAAATACGGCGGGGGCGCGCTCACGTGGATTTCCGGGAAAAGCCCGCGCCGGCGCAGCGTGACCGCGAGGCCATAGGGCTCGCAGCCGCCGTGGCCGGAGCTCATGAAGATCGTCGTCGACTCGCGCCAGAGTCGGAATTCGAGTGCCGGGCTCGGCCGCAAGCTCGGGTCGGCCCAGGCCAGCGCCATCATCACGCATGCGGGCCCGCAGGTGAATTCCGTGGTCTGGTGAAAATAAGGCGGGGCGTTCTCCAGGCCCCGCAAGGGTGGCCGCAGGCGCTTCTCGAAGCGTAGGGCGTGGCCGCGATCGGCATAATATTGGAAGTGGCGCCCGAACAGATTGTAGCCGGCCTTGCGGTAACGGGCGATCGCCTTGGCGTTGTCCTCGTGGACTTCGAGCCGCATTGCCATCCGGTCGTGGGCGATCGCCGCCTCCTCGGCAGCGGATAGCAGCGCTGAGCCCAGTCCCCGCTTGGCGAATTGCGGCGCCACCGCGATCGAATAGAGCCGGGCAATGCTGCTTTTCTCCCGGCACAGCACGAGCGCATAGCCGGCAAGGACGCCGTCCTCCTCCGCCACGATCAGCGCCGCGCGCGGCGAGCGCGCGAAGCGCCGGAACCCGCGGCGCGAGATCCGGTCGCCTCGGAATACCCGCTGCTCGATGCCCGCAAGCGCATCGACATCGGCAAGGCGGGCCGGACGAAGAGAGACCTCCGGATCGGCACGATGGGCGAGGACGGCCTGCATGGGAGAACCAATATGGGTCGGCTCCATCGCGCTCCGCAAGGCGCAGCGAGTCGGCCGGAAATGCAATATTATTACATTTGGGCGACCCGCAACCGGCCATGACCCATCCCTCCCCACCCGCCGAGCATTGATCCGGCCAGGCGGACAAGCACCCACTTCCATTGCCACGACGCCGCACAATATAAGGATGCCGGCCGAGGCCCCGACGAGCCAGGGCCCCGCCACCCCACGGAATTTCCGAGCCTCATCCTTCACGCAACGAGTGGCGCATGTCCGACAAGATTCCCGTCACCGTGCTTACCGGCTATCTCGGCGCCGGCAAGACCACGCTGCTCAACCGCATCCTGTCGGAGCCGCACGGAAAGAAATACGCGGTCATCGTCAATGAATTCGGCGAGATCGGCATCGACAACGAGCTGATCGTCGGCGCGGACGAAGAAGTATTCGAGATGAACAACGGCTGCATCTGCTGCACCGTGCGCGGCGATCTCATCCGCATCATCGACGGCCTGATGCGCCGCAAGGGAAAGTTCGACGCCATCATCGTGGAGACCACCGGCCTGGCCGATCCGGCGCCGGTCGCCCAGACCTTCTTCGTCGACGAGGCGGTCGGGCGCAACACCAGGCTCGACGCGGTCGTCGCCGTCGCCGATGCCAAATGGCTCCAGGATCGGCTCCGCGACGCCCCGGAGGCGAAGAACCAGATCGCATTCGCCGACGTGATCCTCGTCAACAAGACGGATCTGGTCACGCCGGAGGAACTGCGCGAGCTCGAGCTGCGCGTGCGCGCCATCAATCCCTATGCCAGGCTGCACAGGACCGAGCGTTGCAGCCTGCCGCTCGCCGAAGTGCTCGAGCGCAACGCCTTCGATCTCGAGCGCATCCTCGATCTGGAGCCGGCCTTCCTGGCAGCCGGCGAAGCCCATGATCATCACGACCACGACGGCGAGCCCGCGCATGCTCACGACGGCCTCAGGCATTATCACGACGAGGACATGCAATCGGTGGCGTTGAGGACCGAGGAGCCCCTCGATCCCGACAAGTTCTTTCCATGGGTGCAGGATCTCGTGGCGAAGGAAGGCCCGAACATCTTGCGCTGCAAAGGCATCCTGGCGTTCAAGGGCGATCCGCAGCGCTTCGTGTTCCAGGGTATCCACATGATCCTCGACGGCGACCACCAGCGGCCTTGGCAGGACGAGAAGCGCGAGAGTCGGATCGTGTTCATCGGCCGCAATCTGCCGGAGGAAAAAATCCGCCGCGGCTTTGCGGCCTGCCAGGCGTGAGATCCCTCCCCGAAGGGGAGGGTGGCCGCCGGCCAAGTCGGATGCTTCCGGCTTGGCCAATGATCATGGCCGATAATCGGCAGCCGCCGATTTCGGCTGGGCGGCCGGGTGGGGTCGCCGAAACCCACCCGGCTCCTCGCTTTCGCTCGTAGCCACCCTCCCCTACTAAAGGGGAGGGAAAAGCGAGATTGCGGCCCCCATGACCGACACCCGCGCCGACACCGCAGGGCTGACCGCGCGCACGCGGGCGATCGTGCCGGGCGGTGGGATCGTTGCCGTGCATTTCCTGAAAGATACGGCCGCGTTCGTTCTCGGCGAGGAGGCGCTGCTGCTGGTCGCGCCGGACGGCGAGGAGCGCCGCGTTGCGGTCCATGACGGCGGCATTCTCGCCGCGGCAAGCGACGGGCGACGCCTCGTGACCGGCGGCGACGACGGCAAGGTGGCGGCGACGGACGCCGGCGCCAACAGTGCAACCGTTGCGGTCGACCGCAAGCGCCGCTGGATCGACCAGGTGGCGACCGGTTTTGGCGCCATCGCCTGGTCGGCCGGCAAGGAAGTCTTCGTCGAAAACGCAAAAGGCGAGGCGCGCACGATCGAGGTTGCGTCGAGCGTGGGCGGCCTGGCGTTCGCCCCAAGGGGATTTCGGCTGGCGATCGCCCATTACAACGGCGCGACGCTGTGGTTCCCCAATGCGGCGGCGGATCCGGAGCGGCTCGAGTGGAAGGGCTCGCATCTTGCCGTCACGTTCAGTCGCGACGGCAAATTTCTGGTCACGGCGATGCAGGAGCCGACGCTGCACGGTTGGCGTCTCGCGGACGGCAGGCATCTGCGCATGGCGGGATATGTCGCAAAAGTCCGCTCGCTCGACTGGACCGCCGACGGCGATTGGCTCGCGACCGGCGGCTCCAATCAGCTCATCCTGTGGCCGTTCGCCGGCAAGGACGGGCCGATGGGAAAGACGCCGCGCATGCTCGCGCCGGCGCAGGCGCTCGCGGTCGTGGTCGCCTGCCATCCCAGGCAGCCGGTCGTCGCGGTCGGCTATTCCGACGGGCTCGTGCTCTTGGTGCGGCTCGAGGACGGAGCGGAAATCGTGGCCAAGCGCCCGGGCGCGGCGAGCGTTGCGGCGCTCGCCTGGAACGGAGCCGGCAGCCTGCTCGCGTTCGGAACCGAGGACGGCGAAGCGGGCGTGGTGGGTCTGGGGTGAGGCCGCCGTGCTCGAGGCCCGCCCGATGCAATCGGGCGAGCGGCTCAGGATGACGGTGGGATCAAATCACATACTGCCGCAGCGGCGGATAGCCGTTGAAGCCCACCGACGAATAGGTCGCCGTATAGGCGCCGGCCGCCTCGATCAGAACCTTATCGCCGATGGCGAGCGAGATCGGCAGCATGTAGGGGGTCTTCTCGTAGAGCACGTCGACGGAATCGCAGGTCGGACCGGCGATGATGCACGGCGCGAGCTCCGAGCCGTCCTTGCCGGTGCGGATCGGGTAGCGGATGGATTCCTCGATCGTCTCGGCGAGCCCATGAAACTTGCCGATGTCGAGATAGACCCAGCGCACCGGATCTTCCGGCGAGCGCTTGGCGATCAGCACCACTTCGGCCTCGATGATGCCGGCGTTGCCGACGAGGCCGCGGCCGGGCTCGACGATGGTTTCCGGAATGCCGTTGCCGAAGTGCCGGCGCAGCGAACGGAAGATCGCCTTGCCGTAGGAATCGAGCTTCGGCGTCTTGCGCGCGTAGCGCGCCGGGAAGCCGCCGCCGAGGTTGACCATGGCCAAGCTGATGCCGCGCTCGGCGCAGGCGCGGAAGATCGCCGCGGTCGACGCCAGCGCCCGGTCCCAGGCCTCCACATTGTGCTGCTGAGAGCCGACGTGGAACGAGATGCCGTGCGGCAAGAGCCCGAGCCGGTGCGCCAGCTCGAGGATGTCTGGTGCATATTCCGGCTCGCAGCCGAACTTCCGCGACAGCGGCCATTCCGAGCCCGAGCCGTCGCAATGGATGCGGCAGATCACGCGGGAGCCCGGCGCGGCGCGCGCCACCTTCTCGACCTCCGCCTCGCAGTCGACCGCGAACAGCGTGACGCCGAGCTGGTGAGCCCGCGCGATCTCGCTCTCCTTCTTGATGGTGTTGCCGTAGGAGATGCGCTCGGGGCTTGCGCCCGCGGCCAGCACGGCTTCCGTCTCGCTGACCGAGGCGACGTCGAAGGAGGATCCGAGCTCGGCCAGCAGCTTGAGGATCTCCGGCGACGGATTGGCCTTGACCGCGTAGAACACCCGGGTGTCGGGCAGCACGCGCGCGAAGGCGAGATAGTTCTCGCGCACGACGTCGAGATCGACGACGAGGCAGGGCCCGTCCTCGTGGCGCTTCTTGAGAAAATCACGGATGCGCTCGGTCATCGGCGCTATCTCCAGTCCAAGGGCGGCACGCGCCGCCGGATGAGCCTTGGGCTGATTGAGCGGAAAGCGCATCGCGCTGCCGCCGCTTCCACCCGATTGCTGCCTTGGTCCGGAACGGAAGATCCCGATCCGCACGCCCGGCAAAGAAGGACAAGCCTCTTCGGTGACCGACGACGCTCGGTCGTGACCAAAAAAGCCCGTTCCGTCGTTGCTTTAAGCCGCGTCCCCCGTGGAGAGCGGGGTACGCCGGTTTCGCCTCCGGCTGCCGGTCGCGGGTGCAAGGAAGCAGGTTCTTCCTTAGGCGGCTGTCCGGCCTCTTGTCCGGATGCCCACCGACCGACACACGGCCACAGGCACGTGCGAAATTGGGCAATCACGCACTTAAGCTATCCAGACATGCACTGCAAGCGCTTTGGGCGCGATCGCGCGCAAATCAACAAAGATCGCGAGACACCACCGCGGCTCGGCTGCTTGAGCGATACAAATTGATGTGCGAGCGCTCAGCCCGTGAACGGCTCCACCCTGCGGGCGGCGCGAATGAAGCTCGCCATGATGGCAAGCCCGATCAGAAAGAAGATCGATTGCAGCACATAGCCGCCGGTCTCGCCGAGATGGAACAAGCCGGCGAGCGCCCAGCCGCCCGCGAATGCGGCGCCGAACACTTCGGCTCCGATCAGGATGGCGGCGCTCATCACGGTGAGCACGTGCACCCAGAGGATCCGGCGCCGGCGCGAAGTTTCCACAGGTTTTTTCATCCTTCGCGTCCCTCGACGGCTTCGGCGGCCGCTGCCAAGCGGCGGCGGCAATCTGGTCCAATCCGCCGGCCCGATCAAGATGGGGGCATTCTTGGCCGCACGCGCGGTTGCCTTCCCGCCGCTTCGCGGCGGGAGGGGAACCCGCGCACCTCGCAAAATCCGCCTCGCTGCTGTAAGTCCACCGAATCCGCCATGCCCCTGTACGCCTCCGGATATCGCCGCGGCATCGTCGCGGCCCCGCATCGGGCCGCGGCCGAAGCCGGTCGCCTGATCCTTGCCGAGGGCGGCAACGCGCTCGAAGCCATGGTGGCGATGGCGGCGGCGAGCGCGGCCGTCTATCCGCACATGAATCACCTCGGCGGCGACGGCTTTTTCCTGATCCACGAGCCGTCGGGGCGCATCCGCGCCATCATGGGCGCGGGGCCCGCCGGCTCCGGCGCGCGCGTTGAGCTCTACCGCGGGCATGAGAGCATCCCGCCGCGCGGCCCGCTCGCGGCGCTCACGGTTCCGGGCGCGCTCGGCACCTGGATCCTTGCGCTCGAAGCCGCCAAGGCGGCGGGCGGGCGCATGCCGCTTGCGAGCTTGCTCGCGCCCGCCATTGGTCATGCCCAAAGCTACGTCGTGACGCCGGGCCAGGCGCGGCTGACCGAGGAAAAGTTTTCGGAGCTCGAGGCGGTCCCCGGCTTCGCCGACGCCTTCCTGAGCGACGGCAAGCCGCCGCAGGCCGAAGCGAGGCTCAAGCAGACCGCGCTTGCCGCCACCCTCGACCATCTCGCCCGTGCGGGGCTCGACGATTTCTACCGCGGCGACGTGGCGCGCGAGATCGCCGCGGATCTCGCCGGGATCGGCAGCCCGGTCAGCCGCGCCGATCTCGCCGGTTATCGCGCTTGCGTGGACGAGCCGCTCTCGGTCGCGGTGCGCGCCGGCACTTTGTTCAACACGCCGCCGCCGACCCAGGGCATCGCCTCCCTGATCCTGCTGGCGCTGTTCGATCGGCTCCGCATCGAAGCGGCCGAGAGCTTCGACCACATCCACGGGCTCGTCGAAGCGACGAAGCGTGCGTTCCTCGTGCGCGACCGCATCGTCACCGATCCGGATCGTCTCCCACATCCGCCCGCGCTTTATCTGGCGCAAAGCTTCCTCGACGCCGAGGCGCGGCGGATCGACGGCCGCAAGGCCGCGCCGTGGCCCGCGTCGCCGCAGCGGGGCGACACCGTGTGGATGGGCGCTGCGGATGGCTCGGGCCTCGTCGTCTCCTACATCCAGTCGCTCTACTGGGAATTCGGCGCCGGCTGCGTGCTGCCGGGCACCGGCGTGCTGATGCAGAACCGCGGCGCCAGTTTCTCGCTCGACCCGCAGGCGCTGAACACGCTCGCGCCCGGCCGCCGGCCGTTCCACACGCTCAACCCGGCGCTCGCGGCGCTCCGGGACGGCAGGACGCTGGCGTACGGCACGATGGGGGGCGACGGTCAGCCGCAGACGCAGGCGGCGCTGTTCACCCGGCTCGTGTTCTATGGTCAGCCGCTCGAAGAGGCGATCGCCCGCCCGCGCTGGCTGCTGGGGCGCACCTGGGGATCGCCGCGCACCAGCCTGCGGCTCGAAGCAAGATTTCCGGCAAGCCTCATCGAACAGCTCGCAGACGCGGGCCACGATATCGAGGAGCTCGACGAATCCTATTCCGACACCATGGGGCACGCGGGCGCGATCGTGGTGCATCCGAACGGGAGCCTCGAAGCGGGCCACGATCCGCGCGCCGACGGCGGGGCGGAGGGGGTGTGACTCCCTTTTCCCTCCCCGCAGGGGAGGGTCGGCAGCGCGCGAATGCGAGCTGGCGGGGTGGGGCTGAGCTCACTCACCTCGCCCGATCGCGCCTACGCGTGATCGACCTCCCCTCCGGGGAGGGAAAGCGGCCACCTTTCCGCCGCACTGAATGATATGGTGCCGCGCCGTTTCGGATCGATGAGATGATGACCCGCCGTTCCCGCCTTGCCCTCGTTGCAGCGCTGGCCTGTTGGCTGGGGGCGGCGGATGCGGCGCTTGCCCATCCGCACGTCTGGGTCACGATGAAGAGCGAGCTGCTCTACGCGGCCGACGGCACGGTCACCGGCGTGCGCCATGCCTGGGCCTTCGACGAAATGTTCTCGACCTTCGCCACGCAAGGGCTCGAGACCAAGCAGAAAGGCGTGTTCACCCGCGAGGATCTCAAGCCGCTCGCCGAAGTCAATGTGAACTCGCTCAAGGAGTTCGACTATTTCACCCACGCCAAGGCCAACGGCAAGAAAACGGCGTTCACCGATCCGGTGGATTACTGGCTGGAGTTCGCCGACGGCGTGCTGATCCTGCATTTCACGCTGCCGCTGAAATCGCCGGTCAAGGCGCAGGCGCTCCATCTCGAAATCTACGATCCGACCTGGTTCGTCGATTTCGCCTTCGCGGACAAGGATCCGGTGGCGCTCGTCGGCGCGCCGGCGGCGTGCAAGTTCAGCGTGGTCAATGCCGGCGACGCGGCCGCGGCCTCGAAGGGCCAGCTCGGCGAATCGTTTTTCAACTCGCTCGGCACCGGCAGCAATTATGGCGCCCAGTTCGCCAATAAAGTCGCCGTGCAATGCCCGTGACGTCGCGAATGCAGAAACTTTGCGTGCTCAGTCTCGCAGTCCTTGCGGCGGCTCTGCTCGGCGCCGGCGCGGAAGCGCTTGCGCAGGCAAATCCCTTCGGCGCCGGCCCGGCCGCTCCGCCGCGGCCGCCGGCGCTCGACGGCATCGCCGGTTTCATCCTCGCCAAGCAGGCCGAGTTCTACCGGGCGCTCGCCGGCATGATCCGGGCCGCCAAGGCCGACGGCAGCGCGGCCTTGAGCCTGCTCGGCCTCTCCTTCGCATACGGCGTCTTTCATGCGGCGGGACCCGGCCACGGCAAGGCGGTGATCTCGTCCTACCTGGTCGCCAATGAGGAGACGTGGCGGCGCGGCATCGTGCTGTCGTTCGCGTCCGCGCTGCTGCAGGCGTTCGTGGCGGTGGCGATCGTCGGCATCGCGGCCGTCCTGCTCGGCGCTACCGCGAAGGTGATGGGCGATGCCGTGCGCGTGATCGAGACGGCAAGCTACGCGCTGATCATGGCGGTCGGCGCGCGGCTTGTGTGGGTCAAGGGCAGGGCCTTCCTGCGCGCGCTCAGACAAACCAGCGTCGCGTCGATGGTGCCGGCTGCCGCCGCGGCGGGGCCTGGGCATCCGGGCGCGGTCGTCCATGACCATGGTCACGATCATGGCGGGCACGAGCACGCCCACGATCACGCCGGGCATTCGCACGGGCCGGAACCCGAGGAGCTCGCCGGACCGGGCGGCTGGGCGCGCGGGCTCTCGGCCATCGTGGCGGTCGGCTTGCGGCCATGCTCGGGCGCGATCCTGGTGTTGGTGTTCGCGCTCGCCCAAGGCCTGTTCTGGACCGGGGTCGCCTCGACCTTCGTGATGGGGCTCGGCACCGCGATCACCGTCGCGGCGATCGCGAGCTTTGCGGTCGGCGCGCGGACCTTGGCGGCGCGGTTCGCGAAGGGCCGCGAGGGCGCGGGCGGATTGCTGCTGCGGGGGCTCGAACTCGGCGCCGCGGCGCTGGTACTCGCCTTCGGCGCGCTGCTGCTGATGGGCTACATGGCGAGCGAGCGCATGTTCGCGGTGTGAAGTTCAGCCAAAATCCTCGGACTTGAGCTCGATCGGCGTGCCGTGCGGCGTGCGGTCGGCGGCGTGGTCCCACGCGTCACGATAGCGCGTGAGTGCATCCGTGCTGGCGATGCCCTTGGCGGCGACGAGCTTTTCGAGCGCGGCGAGCCAGTGACGATAATAGGTCGTGCCGAGATCGGGATCGCCGGCGGCCTGGGCGCTGCGGATCTCCGCCGCCAAAGCCGCCGCCCATTCGGGCCACGTGAAAACGCCGCGCTCGTGGAGCGCGAGCGCCATGGCGAACGCCTGCGCCTCCCACGGCTCACGAAACACCGGCTCGCCGGAATCGAGCGGAATGCCCGGCAGGCTCGCTGCCGATCCCGCTTCAGGCCGCCTCGAGGTAGGATTCCCAGGCATCGACCGAGACCTTCAGTTTCGGATCGCTGTGCGGCCCCCACAGCTCGGTGCCGTCGAACCGCACGCTGTAAAGCCACTGCGGATTCTCGCCCTTCTCCGCTGCGTTGCTGTCGGGAAAGACGTGGCAGCCGCGCACGTGCTCGATCGTGCCGAGATGCCCCCGCACATACCGCGGCAGGCGCGTATGCACGCTCGGGTGCATGTTCTTGGCGCGCACCCGATCGCCCGGCTTGAAGCGTGCCGGTGCCGCGGGCGGGCGCGCTACCGCGGTTCCCCGCGAAAGCACGCGGTCCACATCGTCCGCGGCGAGCACGCGTTTGACCGGCGTCGCGCTGCCGAGCGCGCGGCCGGCGGCAAGCTCCTCGGGGGTGACGAGACGGCATTCGGCGAGAAGCTGTTCGAGGCCGGCGAGCCAAAGCTCGTAATAGCTCTTGGAAAGGTAGTCGGGGGGCGAGCGGTTCTCGCGCGCGAACCGCGACATGTCGATGTTCCATTCGCCGGTCGCGCCCATCGCGACCGTGATGGCGAAGGCGCGCCGCTCCCATGCGGCATGAAATACCGGCTCGTTGGACTCGGGCTCGACCGGGCCGAACCCGTGCACGCCACCCATGTCGTGCGCGCCGTTCATGGCACCTCGGCGGGGGATTTGGGCAGTCCGGTGCCGATCATGGAATCGCGGGTCACGAGCTCGGCGAGCCTTTCCTCGCTCCAGTCCTGGGTGCCGGCCGGCCGCACCGGCACCACGAGGTAGCGCACCTCCGCGGTCGAATCCCACACGCGGATCTCGGTGCCTGCCGGCAGCTCTACCCCGAACTCGCGCAGCACGCCGCGTGGGTCGGCGACCGCGCGCGAGCGATACGGCGCCGATTTGTACCAGACCGGCGGCAGCCCGAGCACCGCCCAGGGATAACAGGAGCACAGGGTGCAGACGACCATGTTGTGGATTTGCGCCGTGTTCTCGAGCGCAACCATGTGCTCGCTCTGCCGTCCCGCGAACCCCATCGAGGCGATGGCGGCGGTCGCGTCCTTGCGGAGCCAATCGCGGTATGCCGGGTCCGCCCACGCGCGCGCCACGACACGGGCGCCGTTGCGCGGCCCGACCTTGGTCTCGTAGGTCTCGATCAGGCGGTCGAGCGCGGGGGGATCGACATAGCCCTTCTCGGTCAAGATGGTCTCGAGCGCGCGAACGCGCAGCTCGGTCTCCGAGAGCTCCGAGCCGTGCGCATGCGCGTGATCGTGATGCTCGATGCTGGGATCGGTGGACATGATCCCAGTCTATCCGAGCCGGCACTCACCGTCACCCTGAGGTGCCGCGTGCCGCGGGGGCCCTCGACGGCGCGCGGCTGCTGCTCGCCTCCGACGCCGGGCGCTTCATGGCGGGCGCTACCGTCGTGGTCGACGGCGGCCAGATGGTCGGATTGAGGGGCTAGCCGTAGCCCGCATGGAGCGAAGTGCAATGCGGGTCCGCCCATCCCGGATTTCGCTTGCGCTCCATCCGGGCTACAGCATGGTTCTCCTGCTGCAGTGCGCTAAAATGCGTCGGAACGGGAGGCAAGGAAACTTCGTTGCAGGCGGCCAAAACAAAACGAAATTGACCCTTGCAAAGCTAAGTGTCAGCATCATCTACGTTTTATTCGAAAAAACCGGGCCGCGATCCTCCGCTCCTGCTCGAGCCGGCACGTCGCAAGGGCCCGTCGCGCCGTGGAGATAAAGGCGAATGGCGCTCCAGCAAGTCAGCCTCGACGACAAGTTCGATCTCGGCCAGGGCCGCATCTTTGTCACCGGATTCCAGGCGCTGGTCCGCCTCTGCCTGATGCAGAAGGAGCGCGACCGCCGCGCCGGGCTCAATACCGCGGGGTACATCACCGGCTATCGCGGCTCGCCGCTCGGCGGCCTCGACCAGCAGTTCGTGCGGGCCAAGCGCCATCTCGAAGCCGCCGATATCCGCTTCCAGCCCGGGCTCAACGAGGACTTGGCCGCCACCGCGGTATGGGGCTCGCAACAGGCCGAGCTGCGCGGCGAGGGAAAGTTCGATGGCGTGTTCTCGATCTGGTACGGCAAGGGGCCGGGCGTCGACCGCACCGGCGACGTGTTCCGTCACGCCAACTTCGCCGGCTCGTCAAAACATGGCGGCGTGCTCGCCCTGATGGGCGACGATCATACGGCGGAATCCTCCACCACGGCGCATCAGTCCGAGTTCCACTTCGTCGACGTGATGATCCCGATCCTCAACCCTGCCGGTGTGCAGGAATTCATCGATTACGCGCTCTACGGCTGGGCGATGTCGCGCTTCTGCGGCTCCTGGGTCGCGCTGAAATGCATGCATGAGACCGTGGAATCGACCGGCGTGGTCGAAGCCGGGCTCGACAGCGTGAAGATCGTCGTGCCGGGCGACGACGAATTCAAGATGCCGCCCGGCGGGCTCAATATCCGCCTC
>DASWCW010000314.1:0-2987 GCA_036395835.1 Xanthobacteraceae bacterium | reverse complement strand
AGCAACGAGGAATATGCGCCGCTGTGCGAGATCATGGGCCGCTCGCCGCTGGGCGCCGAGCCGTTCAATTGCTCGGCGCCGGATACCGGCAACATGGAGACGATCGCGCGCTACGGCACCAAGGAGCAGAAGGAGCGCTGGCTCAAGCCGCTGATGGAAGGCGAGATCCGCTCCTGCTTCGCCATGACTGAGCCCGCGGTCGCCTCCTCGGATGCAACCAACATTCAATCTCAGATCCGCCGCGACGGCGATCATTACGTCATCAACGGCCGCAAATGGTGGACCTCGGGCGCCATGGATCCGCGCTGCAAGATCGCGATCTTCATGGGACTGACCAACCCCGACGCTCCGCCGCACAAGCGCCAATCCATGATCCTGGTGCCGATGGACACGCCCGGCATCCGGGTGGCGCGGGCGCTCACCGTGTTCGGCTACGACGACGCGCCGCACGGCCATGCCGAGGTCGTCTTCGAGAACGTCCGGGTCCCGGCCTCGAACATCCTGCTCGGCGAGGGGCGCGGATTCGAGATCGCGCAGGGGCGGCTCGGCCCGGGGCGCATCCATCATTGCATGCGCTCGATCGGGGTCGCCGAGCGCGCGCTCGAGACCCTCTGTCTGCGCGCGCTCGCGCGCACGGCGTTCGGCAAGTCGATCGCCGATCAAGGCGTCACCCGGCATTGGATCGCGGAATGCCGCATGGAGATCGACCAGGCGCGGCTGCTCACCATGCACGCGGCGCGGATGATGGACGAGGTCGGCAATAAGGCGGCGCGCGCCGAGATCGCCATGATCAAGGTGGTGGCGCCGAACGTCGCCCTCAAGGTGCTCGATCGCGCCATCCAGGTATGCGGCGGCGGCGGCGTGTGCCAGGACTTCCACCTCGCCTTCGCCTGGGCGCACTCGCGCACGCTCCGCCTCGCCGACGGGCCGGACGAGGTGCATCGCGAAACCGTGGCGAAGCTCGAGCTGCGCAAATACCAGCCGCCGCCCAGGAGACAGTGATCGAAACTCAGGGATCGGTAGCGCAGGTTTTCGGTCGAGCGCTGATGCTGGTCACCGACTACCGATTTCCAATCACCTGAAATGCACCCCGATCGTGTCGGCCACGCAGGCCGGGCGATCGCTGCCTTCGATCTCGACCGTAGTGTGATAGGTGACGCGCAGGCCGTCGGGCGGAACGTCCACGGTCTCGGCGATGCCGATGCGGCCGCGCAGCCGCGAGCCGGCCGGCACCGGGCTGAGATAGCGCACGCGGTTCGAGCCGTAATTGAGGCTGTTCCGCACGCCCTCGATCCGCAGCACGGTGCGGAAAAACGCCGGCAGCAGCGATAGCGTCAGTAATCCGTGCGCAATCGTCGTGCCGTAGGGCAGCTCGCGCCGGGCGCGCGCGACGTCGACGTGAATCCATTGGTCGTCGCCCGTCGCCTCGGCGAAGCGGTCGATGCGCTCCTGCGAGACCACCACCCAATCGCTGACCCCGATCTCCTCGCCGACGGCGGCCTTCACGGCGTCGAAATCGGCAAACACGCGCATGCTCTCCTCCCGATGGATCGACCCCGATCGACGATCGACCGCACGCACCTCGGGGTGTTTCCGACTTGCGGTTTTATCGTTTGACCGAACTCCGGAACACCCGAGTCTCGGCACGCGCCGCACCGCGTGCGAGACATGCGATAAATGGGAACCGCGGCGAGCGTCGATGCTTGACGTGGCGAAGCCGGAGGGATCATCTAGGCCTTGGCCGCGCACGAGCTCGCGCACAGAGACCGATCAAATCGGAGGAAGTCCAATGAATTTCATGCCTTTGAGAGCGGCGTTGCTGGCAGGCGCGGCGGTATTGCTGAGCGGGCCCGCGGGCGCGCAGGAAACCATTCGGATCGCCTTCATCGATCCTTTGTCCGGGCTTGCCGCGAGCACCGGCGAGGCCGGGCTCAAGACCTTCCAATATCTCGCCGAGCAGCTCAATGCCAAGGGCGGCGTGCTCGGCAAGAAGCTCGAAATCGTCGGCTACGACAACAAGGTCAATGCCCAGGAAAGCCTGGTCCAGCTGCAGAAGGCGCTCGACGCCGGCATTCGCATCATCACCCAGGGCAACGGCTCCAACGTCGCCGCCGCGCTCGAAGATCAGGTCGGCAAGTACAATGACCGCAATCCGGGCAAGGAAGTCGTGTATTTCAACTACGCCGCCGTCGATCCGGTGCTCACCAACGACAAATGCAATTTCTGGCATTTCCGCTGGGATGCCAATTCCGACATCAAGATGGAGGCGCTCACCAATTATATGAAAGCCCGCACCAACATCAAAAAGATCTACCTGATCAACCAGGATTACTCGTTCGGCCAGGCGGTGCGCAGCGCGGCGCGCAAGATGCTCTCGGAGAAGCGCCCCGACATCCAGATCGTCGGCGACGAGGTGCACCCGCTGCAGAAGATCACCGACTTCTCGCCCTATGTGGCCAAGATCAAGGCCTCTGGCGCCGACAGCGTCGTGACCGGCAACTGGGCCAACGATTTCGCGCTGCTGCTCAAGGCCGCGGCCGACGCAGGCCTGCAGATCGATTGGTACACTTACTACGCCGGCGGGCTCGGCGGCCCGACCGCGGTCAAGCAAGCCAACGTGCCGGATCGCGTGTTCCAGATTTCCGAGGGCCTGGCGAACATTCCCAATCAATCCTCGCAGGATTTCGAGAAGGCCTATCGTGCCAAAATCAACCAGTCGCTGTTCTATCCGCGCGCGGTCAATGAGATGAACATGCTGGTCAAGGCGATCGAGGAAACGAATTCGGCGGAGCCCGGAAAGATCGCCGCCAAGCTCGAGGGCATGAAAGTCGATGTGCACAACGGCGGCGAAGGCTTCATGCGGGCCGACGACCATCAGTTCTTCCAGCCGATCTACATCTCCAACCTCGGCCCGCTCGGCAAGGACCAGCCGTTCGACGAGGAAAACACCGGCTGGGGCTGGAAAGTGATCGGCAAGGTGGACACCC
>DASWCW010000313.1:0-38169 GCA_036395835.1 Xanthobacteraceae bacterium | reverse complement strand
CCATGAATGCGGATGTAAAGAACACGCTCGCTCGCGTCGCCAACTGGCCGGAAGAAGACCAGGAAGAGCTTGCGCAGATCGCGCTCGAAATCGAGGCGCGCCGGCACGGCGTCTACCACGCCACGCCGGAAGAATTGGCCGCGATCGACGAAGCGCTTGCGGCGGTCGGCCGCGGTGAGATCGCGAGCGAGGAAGCCGTCGAGGCGGTGTTCGCTAAATATCGGCGGGCATGAAGGTCCGGTACTCGGATCTGGCGCTTGCCGAACTTGACGCGATCCTCGCGGCTATTCAGGCGGAGAATCCCGACGCAGCGGCGAGTTTGAAGCTCGCGTCCGGCGCGTCGCCGAGCGGATCGGCCAATTTCCCGAAGGCGCCCAGGAAGTGGCAGAGCGGCCGGGCGTACGGCGCGTGCCGCTCCTGCGTTACCCTTATGTCGTCCACTACATCGTCTACAACGATGAGGTGCTGATCCTCCGGATCGTGCACGGCGCGCGCCGCAGTCCCTGGGAATAAGTGCGAGCCGAGCGTGATTGTGTGCGCAAACGACCATGCGTTTTGATGCATTTTCGTGTCCACGAGGCAGCAATGACAAATTCGGCCAATCTCCGCCGCCTCCGCACTCCCACGCTGGAGATCGCATACGAGGAGAGCGGGCACGCGGACGGCGTTCCGGTCGTCTTGCTGCACGGCTTCCCGTACGATCCGCGGTCCTATGATGACGTCGTGCCGCTCATCGTCGCGGCGGGCTGCCGCACGCTCGTGCCCTATCTGCGCGGCTACGGGCCGACGAAATTCCTTTCAGCCGAGACGCCGCGGTCCGGCCAGCAGGCGGCGCTCGGCAACGATCTCAAGGAGTTCATGGACGCACTCGGGCTCGAGAATGCGGCGCTTGCCGGCTACGACTGGGGCGGCCGCGCGGCCTGCATCGTCGCGGCGCTGTGGCCGGAGCGCGCGCGATGCCTGGTGTCGGAGAGCGGCTACAACATCCAGGACATCGCCGCATCGACCGCGCCGCTGCCGCCGGAGCAGGAGCATCGATACTGGTACCAGTATTATTTTTGCACAGAGCGCGGCCGCGCCGGGCTCGAAAAAAACCGCCGCGCGCTCGCCCGTCTGCTGTGGCGGCTGTGGTCGCCGAACTGGCGGTTCGACGAGGCGACGTTCGAGCGCACGGCGAAATCCTTCGACAACCCGGATTTCGTCGACGTGGCGATCCAATCCTACCGCCACCGCTACGGCTACGCGGCGGGCGATCCGGCGCTGGAGCCGATCGAGCAGCGGCTCGCGCAAAAGCCCGCGATCGGCGTGCCGACCATCGTGCTGCATGGCGAGGCCGACGGCGTCACGCCGCCCGAGCAATCCGCGGCGCACGAGAAATTCTTCACCGGACTCCTACCAGCGCCGGCTGATCCCGCGCGCCGGCCACAATCTGCCGCAGGAGGAGCCGCGGATGTTTGCCGACGCCGTGCTCGAGCTGGTGGGGAAATGATGGAGTTTTACCTGCATCAAAGCTTGATGCGACGCGTTGGTGTGCGATTCCGTTTTCGGCAAGTCGCCTCGCGACAGAGGCGCGGACATCAGCAGCCGCCCAAACGAAGGAACGCGAGCGAGGCGCTCCCATTCGTTGATGCCAACAACAACTGCCTGCGGCTTACCGTGTCGCGTAATGATCGAAGGTCTTCCGTGCGCCGCCTCGTCGACCACGGATGAGAACGCCGCCCTGGCATCTTTCAACCGGATTTCTCGCATGGCCGCACGGCATTCCAAATAAAGACGTGGATGGCCGGGTGGTCGGGACAAGCCCGGCCATGACGACAAGGCGCGTCCCCCTATCAGCTCACGCCGAGCTTCCTCTGCAGGCTGGTCGAGGAGGTCGTGTACTGGAACACCAGCTTCTTGTCCGGGAACACGTAATGATAGGCCTTTTGCGCCATCAACGCCGCCTCGTGGAAGCCGCACAGGATGAGCTTGATCTTCCCCGGGTACCAATTGATGTCGCCGACGGCGAAGATCCCGGGCTGGTTGGTCTCGAAGCTTTCGGTGTCGACCGGGATGAGCGCGCCGTCGCGCAGCTCGATGCCCCATTGCGCCACCGGTCCGAGCTTCATGGTCAGCCCGAAGAACGGCAGCATCCGCTCGCAGGCCAGCGTCACGCTGGAGCCGTCGGCGCGCTTGATCACCGCGCCCGAGAGCGCGCCATCGCTGCCTTCGAGCGCCGTGACCTGGCCGAGCAACAGGTCGATCTTTCCCTCGTCGACGAGCGCGTGCATCTTGTTGACGCTGTCGGGCGCCGCGCGGAATGCGTCGCGCCGGTGCAACAGGGTGAGGCGTTTGGCGATCGGCGCGAGGTTGAGCGTCCAGTCGAGCGCGGAATCCCCGCCGCCCACGATCAGAAGGTCCTTTCCGCGAAACTCCTCCATCCGCCGCACCGCGTAGAACACCGAGCGGCCTTCGTAGGGCTCGATGCCCGGGATCGGCGGCTTCTTCGGCTGGAACGAGCCGCCGCCCGCGGCGATGACCACGACCTTCGCCTCGAACACATTGCCGCGGTCGGTGCGGATGCGGAACAGCGGGTCGCCGATGCGCTCGATCGTCTCCACCATCTCGCCGAGGTGGAACGCCGGACCGAACGGCTTGATCTGCGCCATCAGCGCTTCGACCAGCCCCTGGCCGGTGACATAGGGGATGCCCGGAATGTCGTAGATCGGCTTTTCCGGATAAAGCTCGGCGCATTGCCCGCCGATCTTGTCGAGGATGTCGACGAGATGCGCCTTCATGTCGAGCAGGCCGAGCTCGAACACCGCGAACAGGCCGATCGGGCCCGCGCCGATGATGAACACGTCGGTCTTGATCGCCTCAGCCATGCTTTGCCACCGCATCGGCCGAACGCGGGGATCCGCCGCGCGGCGAACGCCGTTGGCCACGATGAAAGCGAGCCGGCGCGCGCGGCCGGCCAGAACGCCGGACGCTGATCACGCTTGCCGCTCCGGCGTCCTCACTACCAGGCCTTCGAGGTCCTCGCTCACCTTGATCTGGCAGGACAGGCGCGAGTTCGGCTTCACGTCGAAGGCGAAATCGAGCATGTCCTCCTCCATCGGCGAGGGCTCGCCGGTCTTCTGCTTCCAGCCTTCGTCGACGTAGACGTGACAGGTCGAGCACGCGCAGGCGCCGCCGCATTCGGCCTCGATCTCCGGCACGCTGTTCTTGATCGCCGTCTCCATGACGGTCGAGCCGACTTCGCCTTCGACGGTCCGGGAAGTGCCGCCGGAATCGATGTAGGTGATTTTCACCATGAGAATGGTTGCAATGGGCGATCAGGCCGGGTCCAGCTGAAAGAGAACGCCGAGCTCGAATAATCGCGGTTTCGATCCAGGGCTTCGGTCTAGGGCTTGGCCGTCATCGCGGATGACGTTTTGCGAAATGCTGCAGGATCGGCTCGCCCATGCCGGCAAGCCAATCCTGTCGGGGCTTTTATAGGGAGCAAACGCGCGAGTGCAAGCCCGGCTGCCCGGCCGGCTAGTTCGGCTGGAGCAAGTCGGCGATCAGGGCGCGGGTTTCCGCCGCGGCGGCGCCTAGTCGTGCGATCGCCGCTTCGAGCTCGAGCTGGGCCGCGCTTCCCGCGGCGAGCTCGACCGCTTCGGCGGCACGCGCGACGCGCCAGGCGCCGATCCCGCGCGCCGAGCCCTTGAGCGTATGTGCCGCCGCGCAGACGCCGGCGCGCGCCCCCTGCTGCATGCGCACGACCAGCATGCCGGCTTGGCGATCGAACAATTGCAGCACCTCGCGCTCGAGCGCCCGATCCCCGAGCGTCATCCGGGCGAGGTGCACGAGGTCGATCGGGCGTTCGCCCGAAACGGGCGGCGAGATCGAAGTGCCATCGTTGATCAATGCCGAGAGTCCCATGCCTGCCCACTCCCCACTGCTGGCTGCCTAGATGTCGAGCATGGCCCGCCGGCGGCGAAATCCAGGTAAATGCATGGCCCGCGAACCCTGCTTGCGCATAAGCCAACCATGACATTGGTTAACAAAATCTAACCGCCGGTCGGCAGTCGCGCGCCAATCCACAGCCAAAAGAAGATTCGGGCGGCCGCCCTTTCGCCGCCTAGATCGTGCGATATGGCCCCGCTATCGGGCGAGGGCTGGGAGCGTTATCCATACCATAGCACCTCTACCGGAGGAGCCGTCGGTCCTCCCTGTCAACAATGATTAAGGGGCCGTTACCGAGACGGTTTCATTCGATCCATGAGGCCGATAGGGTGGCCGATCGGCCGCGCCGGCGTGGGGACACACCGGCTCGTGTACGGGTGGGAGTGATCACCGAAGGCGGAGCCGCCGTCAGGCGTGCTTGCCGCGGTGATGGGTGGGAACAGTACGGGGACGCGGACGAACATCATGGCAAACGCTCCAAGGAAAATGCAGGATCCGACCGAGGCGGCGCTGTCGGCGATCCAAGATGCGCTCAGTCTCAACGACGGCCAGCCTTCGGCTCCGCCCGAGCAGCCGCCGGTGCTCGGCGGGACCGACCCGGCCGACCGGATCCGCGAAGGCCGCCGGCGCTCGCGCCGCGATACGGCGAGAGACCAGGAAGTCTTTTTCGGCGAGCCGCCGGTAGCCGAGCCGGATGCCGCGGAGGAACCGCAGCCCCCCGCCGCCAACGACGACCGCCAGTCCGTCGGGCGGATGCTCCAGACCCTGCAGCGCCGCCCGTCGCGCCGACCCTATGTGATCGCCGCACTGCTGGCGCTCGGCTGGATCGCGGCCGGCATCGTGCTCGGCATGGCGCAGCTCGGGGCCGAGCCCATTCAGCTGGTCGGCGAGAACGGCATCGCCCTGCAGCTCTACGGTTTTGCGGCCGTGCTGTTCATGCCGGTCGCGTTCCTGTTCCTGCTCGCGCATCTCGTCAGCCGCGCCCAGGAGCTGCGCCTCATCGGCCGCTCCATGACCGATGCGGCGGTGCGGTTCGCCGAGCCCGAGACCATCGCCAAGGAGTCGATCGTCAGCGTCGGCCAGGCCATCCGCCGGGAAGTCGCCGCCATGGGCGACGGCGTGGAGCGGGCGCTCGCGCGCGCCGCGGAGCTCGAAGCGCTGGTCCACAATGAGGTCGCCGCGCTCGAGCGCGCCTACAACGACAACGAGCTGCGCATTCGCGGCCTGATCGAGGATCTGGCCAACCAGCGCGACACCATGGTCACGCAGGCCGAGCAGGTGCGCAGCGCGATTTCCGGGGTCCACATCGGGCTCACCCAGGACATCGCCTCGGTCAGCGAGCTGGTCGCCGCCAGCGTCACCGACGCGGCGCAGCGGATCACGCGCTCGCTCGCCGAGAAGGGCGAGCACATCACGCTGGCGCTCGGGCGCGCCGGCGATTCCATGATCGACGCCATCGGCGAGCGCGGCGGCGACCTCCTCGAACAGCTCAGCAACACCAGCACCGAGGCGACCCGCACGCTCGAAAGCGCCACCGAGCGCCTGACCTCGAGCATCCAGGTCAAGACCGATCACATCAGCGACGAGTTCGGCGAACTCGCCACCAAACTGTCGAACCTGTTGTCCTCGCGGCTCGACCAGGTCGCGGACGGCTTCACGCATCGCACGACCGGGCTCACCGCGGGCATCGCCGAGAAGGCCCAGGAAATCACCGACTCGCTGATCGAGACCGGCGGCCGCATCGCCGAGAGCATCGCCACCCGCGCGGAGGACGTGAACAACACGCTCAAGGCGACGGGAGAATCGCTCGTTCTCGATCTCACCTTGCGCGGCAGCGACGTGGTTTCCAAGCTCGACGAGACCGGATCGCGGGTGACCGAAGCGATCGTGGCGCGCAGCGCCACCGTCACCGAAACGTTCCGCGAGACGGCCGACACGCTGGCCTCGACGATCAACGTCAAAGGCGACGCCATCAAGGAGCTGCTCACGTCGCGCCTGCAGTCGTTCGAGGACGTGTTCACCCGTGGCGGCTCGGAGCTCGCGCAGAAGATCTCGCAGGACAGCGGCGCGCTGGGCGAGCTCATCACGCAGCACCTCACGGAGTTCGATCGCACCGTGAAGGTCTACGGCGGCGAGCTGGTGGAGCGGCTCGGCTATAATTCCGCCGAGCTCACCGAAAAGATGCGCTCGAACGTCGAGAATTTCGCCGACCGCGGCGACGAGCTGGTGGGACGCCTCGGCCAGCATTCGACCGGGCTCACCGAGCAGATGCGATCCCACATCGAGACGTTCGAGGACCGCGTCACCACCCGGGCAAACGAGTTCACCTCCGGACTCGATCAGCGCATCGTGCGCGTTCAGGAGGCGCTCGATACGCGCACGCAGACGCTCAACCAGGCGCTCGGCAATCGCGTGCTCGATATCGCCAAGACGCTGGCGGAGGGCGGCAAGGAAGTCGTCGGCGCGCTGGAGCAGCGGATCGGCGACATCGCGGCCACCATCAACGCCCGCGGCACCAAGGTTGCCGAGGCGCTTGCCGCCAAGACCGACGAGATCGACAAGACGCTCGGCATGCGCGCGATGGAGGTCGCCGGCAATCTCGATGCCCGCATCGGCCGGTTCGAGGAACTGCTGGTGGGCCGCGTCGAGACCGTGGCGAGCCAGATCGAAGTGCGCGGCCAGGCCGTCTCCAACACCATGACGTCGCGCTTCGAGCAGCTCAGCCACGCGATCAAGACCAACACCGGGGAAGCCGAACAGGCGCTCGCCCTATTGGTGTCCTCGACGGTCGAGACCGTGCGCTCGAGCGCACAAGTCCTCAAGGATCAGGCTGACGAAGTCGAGCAGCGCTTGACCGCGGTGTCCCAAAGCTCGACCGCGGCGCTCAAGCAGCAGGTCGATGATGTCGAGACTCGGCTCGCTGCGGTCTCCTCGGGGACCGGCAACGTGCTCAAGCAGAACGCCGGCGAGGTCGAGCGCACGCTGCTGGGGGTCAGCGCCGAAGTCGTGCGGAGCATGGCGGGCAAGGCCGAGGAGCTCAACGCCAGCATCAACCAGCGCACCGCGGAGCTGGCGCGGATCCTCGACGAAAAGAGCGCCAATTTCCTGGTCGCGTTCGGCGGCCGCGGCCAGCAATTTGCGACCGACGTCGACCGCATCACCAAGGAGGCGGTGCAGTCGATCGAGGCCAAGGGCCTGTCGTTCACCAGGACGATGCTGGACAACAGCCAGGACATCGCCCGCATCATCAACGACGCGGCCTCGACCGCGTCGACCTCGGTCACCCGCTCGCTGGAAAGTTTGCAGGTCAGCGCCAAGACCGCGACCGAGCAGTCGCAGCAGACCACCGCCGCCGCCGTCTCGGAGGTGATGGACACCCACAACATGCTGCGCAACGACACCACGGCGCTGTTCGAGCGGTTGCGCGAGGCCAATATCCTGCTCCAGGAGGTGCTCAGCGGCGCCACCGCCAATCTCGGCGCGGTCGAGAATACGCTGTCGGGTCGGGTCAAGGAGTTCGTGACCACGATGAACCAATTGGCCGACCGCAGCGGGGCGACGAGCTCCAAGATGGAGGACAACATCAAGTCGTTCCACGGCATCACCAGCAACGTGCTGCGCGAGATCACGGAAGTCGCCGAGCAGTTCGACGGGCACGGCCGGGCGCTGGCATCCGCGGCCGAGCTCATCGAAACCAGCAATCGCCGCACCGGGGAGGTGCTGGCGGAGCGGCGCAATTCCATGGAGACGCTGGTCGGTCATCTCGACGGCAAGGCCCAGGAGCTCGATCATCGGCTGATGCGCTTCGCCACCCTGCTGAAGGATTCCTTCGAGGCCGCGGAGGGGCGCGCCCGGGAAATCGCGCAGGTGATCGCCGAGTCGACCGCGGAGGGTTCTCGCGCGATCACCGGCCAGTACGAGTTGGTGCGTTCGACATCGGAGGAGGAGCGGCAACGCACCGGCGAGGCGTTGCGCGGCCTTTACGAGCAGGCGACCGGCGAGACGCAGGCTCTGTTCCGCCAGGCAAGCGAGCGTTTTGCCGAGATCGTGCGCGACATGAAGGGCATGGCCGGCGAAATCGCGCGCGAGCTGGAGAAGACCCGCGCCGAGATGCGGCGCGGCGTGCTCGAGCTGCCGCAGGAGACCGCGGAGAGCACCGCGCAGATGCGCCGAGTGATCGTCGAGCAGATCGACGCGCTGGCCGAGCTCAACCGCATCGTCGCCCGCCATTCGCAGGCGGTCGACGCCGCGGAGCCGGTGCGCCGCGGCGTGCGCGAGGAGCTCGTCGCGGGCGGCGCGCGCAGCGAGCATCGCCCCGCCGCGCGCCTCGAAGTCGTAGGCGGCGGGCGCGCGGCCCCGCCGGCTCCGGCGCCACGCAGACCGGAAGGCCCGTCCGCACCGCCGCCGCAGCCCGAGGGCCGCAGCAACGGGCGCGATGGCCGCGACGGCTGGCTGAGCGATCTGTTGACTCGCGCTTCGCGCGATGAGGACGGCGGCGGAAAGGACCGGCCGGCGCGCCATGCGCTCGAATCGCTGGATTCGCTCTCGGTCGACATCGCCCGGATGATCGATCACGACGCCGCCGCGGAGCTTTGGGACCGCTACAAGCGCGGCGAGCGCAACGTCTTCACCAAGCGCCTCTATACGATGCAGGGGCAGAAGACGTTCGACGAGATCCGCAAGCGCTATCGCGGCGACCGCGAGTTCAAGCAGACGGTCGACCGCTACATCGGCGAGTTCGAGCGGCTGCTCGAGGACGTCTCGCGCGACGATCGCGGCGCGGTGGTGGCGCGGACCTATCTGACCTCGGAGACCGGCAAGGTCTACACCATGCTCGCCCACGCCGCCGGCCGCTTCGAGTAGGGCCGATCACACCGAGACAAAAAGGGCGCGCCTCGACGCGCCCTTTTTTGTAGCGGCGGCCGAAGGCTGCCGGCCCCGCGAAAACGGGGACCTCGATCAGCAGGACTCTGCCGATCCCGGATTTCGCTACGCTGCATCCGGGCTACGGTCCGGGATCGTGCTTCAGGACGCCAGCCCGCCCGGCCGCAGCAGCTCCGGCGGATGCCGGATGACGGTGCGCCGGCCGCGCTTGAAGACGGCCATGGGCTGCGAGATTTCGGCGATCGCCTGCTCCGGTGAGCGTGCGTCGAGAACGACAACGTCGGCGGGATTGCCGAGCGAAAGTCCGTAATCCTTCAAGTTGAGCAGCCGCGCCGAACCTTCGGTGAGCATGGCGAAGCACTCGCGCAGCCGCGACGCGCCTTCGACCTGGAGCACGTTGGCGTAAAGATTGGCCATGCGGATCAGCGAGCAGTCGCCATAAGGCGTCGCCGGATTGAGGATGTTGTTGGAGGAAAGCGAACAGTTGACGCCCTGCTCGATGAGCAAATTGGCATCGGCAACCCCTCGGCGAACGTTGTGGTCCTGATCGCGCCCCATCAGGAAGAGGTCGGTCGCGGGCAAAACCGTGACTGCGATCCCGGTATCGGCGAGAGAGCGCGCCAGCGCCGCCATCTGATCGCGCGGCATCGTCGAGAGCTTCGCCATGTGGCCGACGACGACGCGACCACCGCGCTTGTGTCTCTCCGTCAACTCGCGAACAAGATGGATGTCCATCGCATCGGGCGTGTTTCCGACGTCGAGATGGACGTCGATGTCGACGTCGAACTCGCGCGCCAGCGCGAAGATGCGTTTGAGCTGCCCGGCATGATCGGTGTCATAGCGCGGCGCGCCGCCGATCACCTTCGCCCCGCGTTTCAATGCCTCCACCAGGAGCTCATCGGTGCCGGGGTAATTGGTGAGCCCCTCCTGCGGAAAGACGCAAATCTCGATGTCGATCGCCCAGCGGTAGTCATCGATGAGCGACTGCACTGCCTCGAAGCCGCGCATGCCGATGCCCGGGTCGACCTCCACCTGCGTGCGCATGCGCGTCGTTCCGTGGAGCACGCATTGCTCGAGCGTGCGCGCCGCGCGCATGCGCACATCCTCGAGCGTCATGCTCTTCTTCAGGGGCGCCACACGCCTCACCGGGTTGGCCTCCCGCCCCTCCTGCGGCGGGCAACGATCGATGATGCGCGACTTGTCGAGATGGATATGGCTCTCGATCAGCCCGGCGCAGGCGAGGCACCCGTGGCCATCATAGATTTGGGCGTCGGCGGCGAGCCGACGTTCGATCGCGACGATGCGACCATTCCGGATGCCGATGTCCATGGGTTCATCGAACGTTCGATCGGCTAGGCGTACGTCGCGGATGATGAGATCCATGCGCCCCCCACTGTGGACAAGGACGAGACAAAAATGCTTCGCCGCTCCGGTTCTCAATGGACAGCCGGGCCTGCCCCTCGTAGTCTTTCGACCACAGCTGTGCCGCCAAGATAGCCGGGGGGCGTCATGAGTACCGCTACGCTTACCACGCCGACGATGGCCGAAAATCGAAAAGCGGTCATCGCCGGCACGATCGGCAACGTGCTCGAGTGGTTCGATTTCGGCGTCTACGGCTATTTTGCCACGACGATCTCGCAGCTTTTCTTCCCAGGCGAGGACAAGACCATATCGTTGCTGAAGGCCTTTGCCGTCTTCGGCGTCGGCTTCGTCATGCGGCCGATCGGCTCGATCCTGTTTGGCATCTATGGCGATCGATTTGGCAGACGCTTGGCCCTGAGCGCCGTCATTTTCCTCATGGCTTTTTCGACCCTTGCGATCGGGCTGCTGCCGACCTACGCCCAAGCCGGCGTCCTGGCACCCATCCTGCTGGTGATCGCCAGGCTGTTGCAGGGGCTGTCCGCCGGTGGCGAGTGGGGCGGGTCGACCTCTTATATCGTGGAATACGCGCCGGAAGGACAGCGCGGTTTCATCGGCTCCTGGCAACAGGTTAGCGTCGGCTCGGGTTTCCTGCTGGGCTCGCTCAGCGCCGCGCTCATCAGCTCGATGCTTTCGCCCGAAGCCCTCCTTTCTTGGGGGTGGCGGATTCCGTTTCTGCTCGGCATTCTGGTCGGCATCCTCGGGGCCTATCTGCGCTGGCGGCTCGCCGACACTCCCAAGTTCACCGAGATCGAGCAGCACGGGGAAGTCGCCAAGGCGCCGCTGATCGAGACCGTGACCAAGTATCGCCGGGAGACCCTGACGATCTTCGGCCTCACGCTGCACAACACCGTGGCCTACTACATACCGATCATCTACATGACCAGCTACATCGTGTCGGTTGCAAAGCTGCCGCAATCCTCGGCGCTGTGGATCGGCACAAGCTGCCTGCTGGTCTTCGTGATTTTGATCCCGATCTGGGGCGCATTGTCCGACCGGATCGGCCGCAAGCCGCTGCTGCTGCTTTCCTCCGGTGGGTATATCGTCCTCGCCTACCCGCTTTTTATGATGGCGTCCTCGGGGAGCGCTGCGCTGGCACTGACGGCCCAGATGCTGATGATCGTATTTCTATCGTTCTTTTCCGGAGCATGCCCGGCGACCTATTCCGAAATCTTGCCGACCCGCGTGCGCTACACCGCCTTGTCGATCGGCTACAACATCGCGGTCGCGGTGTTCGGCGGCTTCGCGCCCTTTATCGCGACTTGGCTGATCGGCGTGACCGGCAGCAACCTGGCGCCGGCCTACTACCTCATCGCGGCGGCGACCATCACGTTTCTCGTCGTGCTCAGAATCCGCGAGACGGCGTTCGAGCCGTTGCGCTGACGCGATATAGCATGAGGCCGTCTTCTTGGTGCGGCTGAGCTGAAGCAGCGATCGTCCAGCGGCGATGCTGGACGAGCCATGATCGCTCCGGTATAGCATACCGGTGTCGATTTGACCTTCGACGCCGACCATCCGCGAAAAACCGGCCTTGCTACAAGATGCTCGCCCATGCCGCCGGACGGTTCGAGTCGCGGGGCGGCGGCTCACGCCCTGAAACAAAAAGGCGCGCCTCGGCGCGCCTTTTTGTCAATGTACTCGAGCAGCCAGCGCTCCCCTCAATCGTAGAATTCGGGCCCCAGCTTCAGGCTGTCGCGCTGCGCCCTGTCGTGATTGATCCAGAGCTGGGCTTTCTCCTTCGCCAACAAATCGGCGATGCGCTGCATCGAGGCCAGCGTCTGGTCCTTGTCGGTGTTGTTCGAAGGGACGCGGCGATTTTCCCAATTGCTCTTGAAGTGCACGGCATCGCCCGAGAGCACCAGCGCCCCGGTCTTCGGCAATTTCACCAGCAGCGACTGGTGGCCGGGCGTGTGTCCCGGGGTCGCGACGATCGTCACGCTGCCGTCGCCGAATACGTCGTGGTCGCCTTCGAGCTTGGTCACCGGATGCTCCGGCTTGAAGCGGCCGACGCCGAGCGGGCTCGGCCATTCGTATTCGGCCTTCTGCACCAGCAGCATGACCTGCGGGAACAGCTCCACATTGCCGATGTGGTCCGGATGGGTATGCGAGACGGCGAGATATTTGATTTCCGCGGGCTTCACCCCGACCGCGTCGAGCTGCGAGGCGAGCGTCTTCGGCCGCCGCCAGTGCGTCATGCGCGGATCGGCCGGCGCCTGGCCCTGCGGCATCGCCGCGGTGGCATCGGTGACGCCGGTGTCCCAGAGCAGCCAGCCCTGGGCGTGATGAATCAGGTAGCAATTGTCGACGAAATCCATGGATTTGCCGACGTCGACGCCGGGCGACCAGCGGGAAATGTCGCCGGCGACGCCTTCGCCGCAATTGAGGATGTAGAGCCTGTCGACGCCGGACGTGGTTTGTGCCGAGGCTATGGTTGCAGAAATCGACAGCGCCGCCAACGCGACAAAGCAGACCCCCGACCTTCTCATCACCCCCTCACTGGCTCGCGGATGTTCTCGTCCTCACCGTCTCGAGATCGCCGGCTGTGTTGCGGCCCGCATTCTTCCGCCAATCCCGACCGACGCGCGCTGCGCCCGCCTTACACCACGTGGGAGGCCCAGGCCACCAGATCGGTGATGACGCGCTGGAACGCCTCGTCGAGCGCGTTCACCGCGTCCGGGCCCTCGGTCGAGGCGGCGGGAACGCTGGCGCGGAACACCTTGGTGGCGAGCACGCGGCCGCCCCGGTCGGACACCATCTTGGCCGAGATCTCGACTTCGGCCATCGGCTCGGAGGCGACCGACACGTGGAAGGCGCGCACGTCGGTGACGAGCTGATAATCCGCGGCGAGCTTGTCGCCCGGGGTTCCCACCGCGCGCAGCCGGCTGCCGTTCTCGAACCCTTCGACGATCCGGCTCTGCACCAGCCGCGGCAGTCGGTCGCTCCATTGGGCGCGGGAGAGATACGCGATCTCGCCCCGGGTGCGCACCACGATGCGATCGGTGTTGAGCACCGAGAGCGCGGTGGGCTCGACGACGACCAGCTGGCCGCGCGGCGAGCCGCGTGCCTTGGCGAGCGTCTGCGGCGAGTTGAGATCGAAGGTGGGCGGAGCCTGCCCGCCGCATGCCGAAAGCGCGGCTGCAAACGCGAGCAATACGGCCGCTCGCATGGCTCGGGAACGCCGCCCAAGTACGTTCACCGCCATCCCCCTCTGCCGCAGCCGCCGGTCAGCGCCTGCCGTTGTACTCCGGCACCGCGCCGCTCGTGCCGCTGCCGCCGAAGATGACCCGCTGCGGATTGCGGTCCAAGTTCTTGATGGCGCGATCGAGATCGGAAAGGGTGCGCCGGCCGTCGAGCGCGAGCGCTTCCCATTCGCGCAGTCCCGATCCGGTGAAACGCGTCACCCCGGCGGTGATGTCCGCAGTGCGCTTGTCGAGATTGTCGGCCAGCGCCTTGAGCGAGTGGACCGCCTCGTTGATGTCGCCCTTGCCGTCGGCGCCGAACAGGCCTTCGACCCCGGCGATCACGTGATCGATCCGCTCCGAGTTCTTGGCCAAGGTGGAGCTGAAGGTATCGAGATTGCGGATCGCGCTGCGCAGCGGGCCTTCGCTCTCGGCAAAGAAATTGTCGACCTTGCGCAGCACCTCGCGCGCAGCCTGGGTGATGTCCTGGGTCGCGCCCGCATCGGCGAGCAGCAGCGGCGGCCCGCCGTCCTGGGCGATCGGCAAGGTCGCGGCGCCGGGCGTGCCGCCCTTGAGCGAGATCGAGGCGATCCCGGTCAGCCCCTGGAAATCCAGGCTGATGGTGGTATCCGCCCGCACCGGAGTCTTGGGCTCGACCGCCATCGTCGCCACCACCTGCCGGGGGTTGGTGGGATTGAGCTTGAGCTCGGTGACCTCGCCGACGCGAATGCCGTTGAACAGCACGGACGACCCGGTGCGAAGCCCCGACACGGTGCCGTCGAACACCACCCGGTAAGTCTCGCGCACCCCGTGGTCGCCGAGATTCGAGAACCAGTACACGAACCCGAACGCCGCAGCGACGACGGCGAGCGTGAACGCGCCGATCAGCACGTAATTGGCTCTGGTTTCCATCCCACCCCGTCCTTCCCCTACACCGTCCCCATTGCCGCCGCCGCCCCTGCGGCCGCCGCTACCCGGCTGCGCTGCCCATGGAAATAGGCTTTCAGCCAGGGATGCTCCGAAGCCAGCATCGTCGCCATCGGGCCTACGGCGATGACCTTGCCGTCCGCGAGCGCGGCGATGCGGTCGCAGATGCTGTACAGGCTGTCCAGGTCATGCGTTACCATGAAAACCGTCAGGCCCAAAGTCTGCTGTAGGGTGCGGATCAGGTTGTCGAAATCCGCGGCCCCGATCGGGTCCAGCCCCGAGGTCGGCTCGTCCAGGAACACGATCTCGGGGTCGAGCGCGAGCGCGCGGGCGAGCGCGACGCGCTTGATCATGCCGCCGGACAGCTCGGAGGGAAATTTGTCGACCACGTCAGCCTTCAGCCCCACCATCTCCAGCTTCGCGACCGCGATCTCTTCCAGCAGGCGATCGGAGATGCCGAGATATTCCCGCATCGGGAACTGCACGTTCTGACGCACGGTGAGCGAGGAAAACAACGCGCCCTGCTGGAACAGGATGCCCCAGCGCCGCTCGGTCGCCTGGCGTTCCTCGGCGCTCGCGCGCCCGAGATCGACCCCGAATACTTCGATCGTTCCCTCGCGCTTCGGCACCAAGCCGATGATGGTGCGCATCAGCACCGACTTGCCCTGGCCCGAGCCGCCGACGAAGCCGAGAACCTCGCCGCGAAATACGTCGAGCGAAAGCTGGTTGAGGATGCGGGCGCTGCCGAAGCCGACGACGAGGTCGCGCACCCGGATGGCAACGCCGTTCGTAGCGGCCGACATCAGCTCATTTCCCGATCGACGCGAAGAACATGGCGAACAGGCCGTCGAACACGATGACGAGAAAGATCGCTTTCACCACCGAGGCGGTGGTGTGCAGGCCGAGCGATTCCGCGCTGCCCTCGACCTTGAAGCCCTCGACGCAGGCGACGATGCCGATCACCAGCGCCATGAACGGCGCCTTGATCATGCCGACCTCGAAGGTATCGAGCGAGATCGCCTCCTTGAGGCGGGAGAGAAACACGTCCGGATTGATGCCGCCGTAGCCCCAGGCGACCAGCGCGCCGCCGTAGATCGCCGACATCGAGCCCAGGAACGTCAGGATCGGCACGGCGATGAGCAGCGCAACGATGCGCGGCAGGATCAGGACTTCGGTCGGATCGAAGCCCATCGTGCGCAGCGCGTCGATCTCCTCGCGCATCTTCATGGAGCCGAGCTCGGCCGTATAGGCGCTGCCCGATCGTCCGGCGACCATGACGGCGACAATGATCACGCCGACCTCGCGCAATACGAGAACGCCGACCATATCGATCACGTAGATATCGGCGCCGAATTTGCGGAAATGGAAGATACCCTGCTGCGCCAGGATCGACCCGATCAGGAACGTGATCAGCAGGACGATGGGAACGGCCCGCCAGCCGACCCGCTCGAGCTGATGGACCGTGGACGTGAGCCGGAACGTCTGCGGCCGCGCCGCCACCCGTAGCCCCACCGTAATGAGTTCGCCCAGCATGCGGGCGAAATCCACGAGATCGCGCCAGACCTCGAACATGGTCCGGCCGACCATCGCTAGCGCCGCCGCCAGCCGGCTCTCGGTCCGGACGGTGCGCGCCGGCTGCAGATTGACTTGATGGAGCTCCTTGATCAGGCCGTCGTAGCGATCCGACAAGCCGACGATCTTGATCTGGCACCCCGCCGCGCGGAACGCGCGGATCAGCCGCTCCAGCAGCCATGCCCCGAAGGTGTCGATGCGCTCGACCCGGCTCATGTCGATGCCGACCGCACGGACGGACAGGGGCTCACGCTCCGCCTGCTCGACGAGCGGCTCGAGGTCATGGGCGTGCTCGGCCGTCCAGGCGCCGGCCGCGGCGAATTCCACCCAATCGCCGTGCGCGGCGCTCCTGAGCAAGGGCTCCCGGACCTGCAGCATTTAGGCTTCCCCGTGACGGCGTCGGCGCTCGCTTGAGCCGCGCCCCCCTTGGGCCTATTGACCATTCCTCGCCGGCCCTGTCGAGGGTTCCGCGGTTTTTCGGTCATGGCCGTCTCGCTCTTCATTCATCTGGAAAAGTGGCCGATTGCGGGCAAATTTGCGATCTCACGCGGCGCAAAGACAACAGCCGAGGTCGTGGTCGCGGAGCTTGCCGACGGCCGGCGCCGCGGCCGCGGCGAATGCGTGCCCTATGGGCGGTACGGGGAGACCGTCGAGGGCGTGGCCGCCGCCGTCGAAGCCATGCGAGAGCCGCTCGCCGGCGGGCTCGACCGCCTCGGGCTCCAGCAGCGCATGCCCGCCGGCGCGGCCCGCAACGCGCTCGACTGCGCGTTCTGGGATTTCGAGGCAAAGCGCGCCGGGAAGCCGGCCCACGCGCTGGCCGGCTTGCCCGCTCCGCGGCCGCTGGTCACCGCCTATACGATCTCGCTCGACCGTGCCGACGCGATGGCGGCGGCCGCGGCGAAAGCCGCCTCGCGGGAGCTCCTGAAGGTGAAGCTCGGCGGGGCGGGGGATCCCGAGCGCATTCGCGCGATCCGCGCGGCGACGCCGGGCTGCGAGCTGATCGTGGACGCCAACGAGGGCTGGAACCCGGAAAACCTTGCGGAGAATCTCGCCGCATGCGCCGAGGCCGGCGTCACGCTGATCGAGCAGCCGGTGCCCGCCGGGGCGGATCAATGCCTGGCTGCATTCCCGCATGCCATTCCGATCTGCGCCGATGAAAGCGTGCATGATTGCGCCAGCCTCGCCGCCCTCGTGGGCAAGTACGACGCCGTCAATATCAAGCTCGACAAGACCGGCGGGCTCACCGAGGCGTTGCGGCTTGCGGCCGAGGCCGCGCGCCTCGGCTTCGACCTCATGGTCGGCTGCATGATCTCGACCTCGCTCGCCATGGCGCCGGCGCACCTCCTCGCCCAGCGCGCCCGCGTGGTCGATCTCGACGGCCCTTTGCTGCTCGCATGGGACCGCCCGCACGGCCTGCGCTACGAGCGGAGCCTCGTCCATCCGCCGACGCCGGAATTATGGGGCTGAGCGGGGCGGCTACCTCGGATCTTCTGCGACCGCATTAAGCGGTTCGTGACGATTGTTCCGGCATGGTTTTGGCCGATTCGATCGTGGGACCCGGGAATGCCGCAGCCGCCCGCCCTGATGCCGCTCTCGGAAGCGGATTACGACCTGATCGAAGCGGCCGTCATGGAGACCGGCCGCGGCCGCTGGTTCCTGGCCGAATACGCCCGGCGCAACCGGCATTCCGACACGATGACGCTGCTCGGCGCCATCGGCCGCCTCGAGGCCGCCATTCGCGGCGAGCCTACCGCGCAATCGGTCGACCGCATCCGCTTCGACCTGTTCGAAATGGCCAAGGCGATCTCCCGCACCAAGGCCGAGATCGCGGCGATCAAGCCCGACATCGAGGATGCCGGCAAATTCGGCGACGTGACAGCGGAACTGGATTCCATCGTGCAGACGACCGAGGCCGCCACCTCCGACATCCTTGCCGCCGCCGAGCAGGTTCAGGAGATCGCCTGGACGCTGCGCGAGCAAGGCATCGACCCCGAGGTCTGCGACCTGATCAACGCCAAGGCGACCGACATCTATATCGCCTGCGCGTTCCAGGATCTCACCGGCCAGCGTACCGGCAAGGTGATCCAGGTGCTCCGCTATCTGGAAGGCCGGATCAACGCCATGATCGATATCTGGGGGCTCGACGGCAACGCGGTCGGCGCCAAAGCCGCACCCGACGCGCCGCCAGCGGCGCTCACCGGGCCTGCTCAACTCGGCCTCGCTCAGGTCGACGTCGACGTGATGATGGCGCCGGCCGCCGGCACCGCCAAGGAAGCCGCGCAATGCCCGGCGGCACCCGATGGGCAAGACCCGCGAGCGCCGCAGGGACCGCGGCCTTCCGTGCCCGATCGGTCGCGATCGGAATTGAGCCCGGCGCACGCGCCCGACGCACGCTCCACTCCGTCTCTCGACGACCCGCTCCGGCCGATTCTGGCGCTCAGCGCCGAGGAAAAGATCGCGCTGTTCAGCTGATCGCGATCACGCCACGAGGCGGTGGAAGAGTTCCGGGTCCACATTGCCTCCGGACAGCACCGCCACGGCGATCTTGCCGCGCACGTCGATTTTTCCAGCCAGCAGCGCCGCGAGCGCGACCGCGCCGCCGGGCTCGACCACGAGCTTGAGCTCGCGAAACGCGAAGGCCACCGCCGCGGCCACCTCGGCGTCGCTCACGCAAACGCCCTCGCCGACCAGCATGCGATTGATGGCGAACGTCATCTCTCCCGGCATGCGCGCCAAGAGCGCATCGCAGATCGATCCGGTGAGGCTCGGGTTCGCTTCGCGGCGCCCGCTCCGAAACGAGCGCGCGTGGTCGTCGAAGCCTTGCGGCTCCGCGGTGTAGATCCTCGACTGGGGGCATTTCGACTTCACCGCGAGCGCAACGCCCGCGGTGAGCCCGCCGCCGGAGGCCGTGACGGCCACGACGTCCGGCTCGAGCCCCGCCGCCGCCAGATCCTCGACGATCTCGCGTCCGGCCGTGCCCTGGCCGGCGATGATCAGCGGATCGTCGTAGGGCGGGACCAGCGTCGCATGCCGGCGCGCGGCGATCTCGCGGGCGATCGCCTCGCGGTCCTCGCGCTCGCGATCGTAGAGCACCAGTTCGGCGCCGAGCTCGGCGGTGCGGTCGCGCTTGGGCCGCGGCGCGTCCCTCGGCATGACAATCACGGCCGGCATGTCGAGCAGCTTCGCGGCCGCCGCGACCCCTTGCGCATGATTGCCGGACGAATAGGCGACCACCCCGCTGGCGCGGCTTTCGGCCGGGAGCGAGGAAATCTTGTTGTAGGCGCCGCGAAACTTGAACGAGCCGGTGCGCTGCAGGGTCTCGGCCTTGAGAAAGACTTTTCCGCCGGTTCGCGCATCGAGAAGCGGGGAAGCGAGCAGCGGGGTGCGCAATGCGACGCCCCGCAGGCGTCTCGCGGCCGCATCGACGTCGGCGGCGGTCGGAAGGGCCTGGCTCGGCTCGGCGGAAGGGCTCATCGCCCCTGAACCGTAGTCCCGCCGCCGGCCGCGCGGCAAGCGTCCTCATGCGATTGCGTCGGAGGTATCGAGCTGCAACATTGGTCCGCTCGCATAGAAACCACGCAAGCAGGGGAAACCGCATGGATCTCGGCATTGCCGGCCGCAAGGCCATCGTCTGCGCATCGAGCCGCGGGCTCGGCCGCGGCTGCGCGCTCGCGCTCGCTGAGGCCGGCTGCGACGTCGTGATCAACGGCCGCGACAAGGCGCGGCTCGAGGCAACCGCCGCCGAGATCCGCAAACTCGCCCGCGGCAACGTCACGGCGGTCGCGGCCGACGTCGCCACCGCCGAGGGTCAGGCCGCGTTGTTCAAGGCCTGCCCGGAGCCGGATATTCTCGTGAACAACAATGCCGGACCGCCGTTTCGGGATTTCCGCGAGCTCGACCGCAAAGCCATGCTCGACGGGGTGATCGCCAACATGGTGGTCGCGATCGAGCTGATCCAGATAGCGATCGAGCCGATGACCCGACGCCGCTTCGGGCGCATCGTCAATATCACCTCGGCGTCGGTCAAAATGCCGATTCCCGGCCTCGATCTCTCCTCGGGGGCGCGCGCGGGATTGACCGCGTTCCTGGCCGGCGTCGCGCGCTCGGTCGCGGGCTCGAACGTCACCATCAATTTCCTGCTGCCGGGATCGTTCGCGACCGATCGGCTCGACTCCAACCTCAAGGCGAACGCCGAGCGCCGCGGCATTCCGCTCGATCAGGTCCGCGCCGAGCGTACCGCGGCGGTGCCGGCAAAACGCTTCGGCGATCCCATCGAGTTCGGCGCAGCCTGTGCGTTTTTGTGCTCCGCCCAGGCCGGCTACATCACCGGCCAGAATCTGCTGATCGACGGCGGAGCGTTCCCGGGCGCGTTCTGACCCACGTGCAAGCAACGAGGCGCCGGCGTTCGGGCGCTTGCCCGCGGCGCGGCGCCAACGCATGATCCGCGGCCTTTTGGGGCTGTTACCAGCAAATCGATCCACGAAGGGGAGTGAACCGATTATGAAGCTCGTCCGTTACGGCGCGCCCGGCCGCGAGAAGCCCGGCATCATCGACGGCAAAGGCCGCATTCGCGATCTCTCGGCGCTGGTCCCCGATATCGCCGGCGAGACCTTGAGCCCGCGCGGGCTCGCCAAGATCCGCAAGGCGAATATCGAAAAACTGCCATTGGTGCGAAGCGGCGTGCGGCTCGGTCCCTGCGTCGGACAGGTCGGCAATTATGTCGCGATCGGCCTCAATTACGCCGACCACGCCGCCGAGGCCGGACAGCCGATCCCCAAGGAGCCGATCGTCTTCAACAAGGCGCCGAACTGCATCGTCGGCCCCAACGACGACATCATGCTGCCGAAGGGATCGCAGAAAACCGACTGGGAGGTGGAGCTCGCGGTGGTGATCGGCTCGCGCGCGCGATATGTGGCGAAGAAGGCCGCGCTCGATTTCGTCGCCGGTTATTGCGTCGCCAACGACGTCTCCGAACGCGAGTTTCAGCTCGAGCGCGCCGGCCAGTGGACCAAGGGCAAAGGCTGCGAGACCTTCGGCCCGCTCGGGCCGTGGCTCGTCACCGCCGACGAGATCTCCGCTCCGCAAACCTTATCGATGTGGCTCGACGTCAACGGCGAGCGCATGCAGAAAGGCTCGACCCGCACCATGATCTTCCACGTCGACCACATCGTGTCCTACGTGTCGCAATTCATGGTCCTGGAGCCGGGCGATGTGATCGCCACCGGCACGCCGCCGGGGGTCGGGCTCGGCAAGAAGCCGCCGAAATTCTTGAAGGCGGGCGACGTGGTCAGCCTCGGCATCGAGGGCCTGGGCGAGCAGCGCACCAAGGTGGTGCGGTTCCGGAGCTGATAATTGGATCGACCGGATTTAATGGGCGGTGCTGCACGCTGGCTGCACTACCTGTCGGCGTAGGCCTCACTCCTGTTTGACGAGGAGCTTGAGCGAGGCGGCGAGCAGCGTCGCCGCCAGCATGATCGCTGCCATCGCCATCAGCCCGGCGGTGAACGAGCCGGTCCAATCCTTGAGCCAGCCCATCATGCTCGGGCCCACGAAGCCGCCGAACACGCCGATGGTGTTGATGAAGGCCAATCCGCCGGCGGCGCCGATGCCGGTCAAGAACCGCGTCGGAACGTTCCAGAAGATGGCGCGCGCCGAGGTCACGCCAACCAGCGCCACGGTCAGGCCGGCGAGCGCGACCAGCAGCGAGCCGGCGAGCAACACCGACGCCACCAGGCCGATTGCGCCGAGGAAGCAGGCGATCGCGAGGTTGGCCACTTTCTTGCCGGTGCGATCGATGTGCCAGGCCCAGACGATCATCGCCACCGAGGCGAAGAGGTAAGGCACGGCGACGATCAGGCTGACCTCGAGGTTCGAGAATTGGTAGCCCTTGACGATCTGCGGCAGCCAGATGCCGATGCCGTAGGAGCCGAGCGTGAAGCAGAACTGCACGCCGGCGAGGACGAGGACGCGCGGGTCGCGCACCGCCGGCCAGAATTCTGATCTCGGTCGCTCGCGCGTCTCGGCCGTGAGCATGCCGACGAGCGCCTCGCGCTCGGCAGGGGTGAGCCAGTCGGCGTCTTGCGGCCGGTCGCGCAGCACGGTGTAGACGATCAGGCCGAACGCGACGCAGGGCAGGCTCACGCCGAAAAACAGCCATTGCCAGCCGGCAAATCCCCAAACACCGTCGAGCTGCAGCAGCAGCCCGGCGAGAGGGCCGCCGATCACGGTGGACAACGGAATGCCGACCAGGAACCAGGCGAGCATGCGGGTACGGATCTGCACCGGGAACCAAGCGGAAAGATAGTAGGTGACGCCGACGAAGTACCCGGCCTCGGCGGCGCCCAGCAGCAGGCGCGCGGCATAGAAGCTGTAAGGGCCGACGACGAAGGCAGTCGAGGCCGAGATGATGCCCCAGGTAATCATGATGCGCGCGAGCCACCGCCGCGGGCCGACGCGGAAGAGCACCAGATTGCTCGGGATCTCGAACAGACAATACGTAATGAACAGGAGGCCCGCGCCGAAGCCGAACTGGCTCGACGTCAGCCCGATGTCGCGGTTCATGGTCAGCGCCGCGAAGCCGACGACGGTGCGGTCGAAATAGTTGAAGAGATACGCAATCGTGAGCAGCGGCAGCAGCCGCCACGCCGCCTTCTTCAGCGCGCTGCGCTCGGTTGCGGTCAACTCGCTCGCGCCCGATGCGGCGCGCTGCTTTGCAGTAATGGCCATGTCCCCCCTCCTTCGGCGCCCGTTCGCGCACTCAGTCGGCGCCCGGAAAACCGTAAAGCCGAGCCGGGTTCGCCGCCATGACCGGCTTCTCGAATAGCGCGGCCAAGGCCGGTGAATGGTGAAAAGTAGACGATCAGGCCTTCCTTGAAGGCCTCGATGAACGCCTGTTTCAGCTCTTTCATGGTTCGCTCGCTGCGCCGTAGTTTTCTCACCTCACCACCATTCATGAAAATGGTGCAGCGGGCCCGGGCCGCGGCCGACGGATAGCCGATCGGCGGCCGCGATCGCCGCCGTCACATAGGCCTTGGCTTGCGCGACGGCTTCGGCGACCGCGAGGCCCTTCGCGAGGCCGGCGGCAATCGCGGCGGAAAGGGTGCAGCCGGTGCCGTGGGTGTTCCGCGTGGCAACGCGCGTGGCCGGCAGCCGCAGCTCGACCCGGCCGTCGACGAGAAAATCGACGCTCTCGGTTCCGGCCGCATGGCCGCCCTTGATCAGCACCGCGCGGGCGCCCAGCCGCAGCAGCCGCTCGGCCTGGGCGCGGATCTGGGTTTCGTCCTGGGCCAAAGGTTCATCGAGCAGGACCGCGGCCTCGGGCAGATTGGGCGTGAGGATCGCCGCCCGCGGAAGGAGCGCGCGGCGCAGCACGTCGACCGCGTCGGGCGCCAGGAGCTCGCGTCCGGTCCCGGCGACCATGACCGGATCGAGCACCACGTTTTTCAAACCATGACGGTCGAGCGCCTCCGCGACCGCCTCGATCACCGCCGCGGTGCCCAGCATGCCGATCTTCACGGCCCCGATCGCGAGATCGCCGCACACCGCATCGATCTGCGCGGCGACGAATTGCGGCGGAACCATCTCGATCGCGCCGACGCCTTGCGTATTCTGCGCGGTCAGCGCGGTGATCACGGTTGCGCCATAGACGCCGAGCGCGGCGAACGTCTTGAGATCCGCCTGGATACCGGCTCCGCCGCTCGGATCCGAGCCGGCAATGCTGAGCGCGATCGCGCTCGTCATAATCCGACCCGCATGCGCAGGCCGCGATCGACGATGGCGCGCAGCCTGCGCGCCGCGGCTGCCGGATCTTTGGCACGCGCCAGCGCCGCGATGACGGCGATGCCGTCGGCTCCCGCGGCGATCACCTCGGCGGCGTTGGTCTCGTCGATCCCGGCGATCGCCGCGATCGGCAGGGCGGGCGCCCGCTCGCGGATCACCTCGACGAGCGTACGCAATCCCGCGGCGCCGATCGGCGGCTGCGGATTGTCTTTCGAGCCGGTGGCGTAAACGCCGCCGACGCCGACGTAGTCGATAACGTCGAGCGGCGCCGCCCTCGCCTCCTCCACGGTCTTGATCGAGAGCCCGATCAGCGCGTCCCGCCCGAGCAGGTGCCGTGCCTCCTCGGCCGGCATGTCGTCCTGGCCAACGTGGACGCCGTCGGCTCCCGCCGCGAGCGCCACGTCGACGCGATCGTTGATGATGAGCGGAACCGAATGTAGCGCCAGCACCCGCTTGAGCACGCGCGCTTCGGCGAGCAAACGCCGGGTCTGGCCGCGCTTGTCGCGCAGCTGGATCAGCGTCACCCCGCCCTCGATCACCGCTTGCGCCAGCTCCGGCAGGCGCTCGCCGGAAATCTCGGGATCGAGCAGCGCATAGAGGCGCACGTCGGCCATTGCCGCATCCCGGGAGTTGTCGCGCGCAACCCAACAAATCGGGGAAGCGAAGTCAAATCCCCGGAGCAAGCGACGAAAAAGTGAAGTCCTTGACCAAGAGCGGCGGCACGCTGACGGCGGTGCTGCCGGATTCGGCGAAATACGTGCGCTGCGACGGACCGATTGCCACGATGTTCTTCAGCACCGCGAGCGGGCTCTCGTTGAAGCGGAAATTGGCGATCGGCCGCGTCACCTCGCCGCCCTCGATGAGGAACGTGCCGTCGCGCGTGAGGCCCGTGAGCAGCAGAGGCCGCGGATCGAGCATGCGAACGTACCAGAGCCTGGTCACCAGCACGCCGCGCTTCACGTCCCGGATCATGTCCGCGACCGAATCCGAGCCGCCGCGCATGAAGAAGAAACCCGGATAGGCGATCGGCTCGACGCTGTTCTTCTTCGCCCAGTAGCGCGTCGAGCTCAGATTTTTCACCACGCCGTCTTCGACCCAGGTGACCGGTCGGTTCGGCAATCCGTCGTTGCTCAGCGCCAGCCCCGGCGCGACCGCATCGGCGGGATCCGATGCGATCGCGACCCGCTCATCGAACAGGCGATCGCCGAGCTTGTTGCCGCCGCCCTTGCGCGCAAGAAAGCTGCGGCCCTCGTCGGCGGAACGCGCGCTGAAATTCCACAGCATCTGGGCGACCATCTGCCCCACCACCGGCGGCTCGAGCAGCACGACATATTTGCCGGGCTCGAGCGCCACCGGATCGGGCTCGGCCGAGCCTTTCTCGATGCAGCCGCGTGCAAGCGCGGCGGCGTCCAGCCGGCTCGCGTCGTTCTGATGGTTTCCGGCCCAACCCGACCAGGTGCTTCGAGCATTGCGCGCACTCAACGTGAGCTGGATGCCGGTTGCTCGATCGTAGCCGACGGCGCCGCCGCTGCTCGCGAATGCGCGCCACGATCGGCGGGCCTGCACGAAGGCCGCAAGGTCGAGGCCCGCTCGTTTCGCCGAAAGCACCGCAGGCTCGAGCACGCCCGCGAGCGCGCCGCCCCGCAATGCCGCCGTCGCCTCGAAATAGGCGGCGCTCGCGCCGTAGTTCTGCGGACCGAGCGGCGGCATGACCTCGAGATTGTCCCGCGCACTGCGCGCGGCGGCCTCGGAACGCACCACCACGTCGCGCAGCGCCACATTGTCCAGCGCATTGGTCGTGGCGCGGCCTTGCCGCTGCCCGAAGCTGGAGGTCACGCTCAAGCGCGCGCCGGTTGTCGTCCCGTTGGTGGCTCCGCCGCGCGATGCAAAACGGAAATTGTCGCTCTCATGGCCCTCCAGCAAGACCGCGCAACCCTGTGCGCTCGAAAGCGCGAGGATCCGCCGCCCCAGCTCCTCGGTTTCGGCTTGCGTCAAGAGCATGGGTTCGTCCGCTCCGCCGTTCTAGAGATCGTCGCGGCTGGTATTGAGCACGTTGATCTGCCGGAACCGGGCCGCCGGGGCGCCGTGCGAGACCGGGGCGGCCTGCCCGGGCTCTCCCTTTCCGCACGTGAACGTGCCGCCGAGATAATAGCTCGCGCGGTCGCCGACACCGTCCATCGCGTTCCAGAACGCCTGGTTCTCCGCCTGATAGGCGAAATGCACCAGCATCGGACCGCGCCGGCCGTTCTTGATCTCGTAGATCAGCTGGCCGCCGAATTGAAAATTGCGGCGCTGCTGGTCGATGCTCCAGCTGCCGTTCCCCGCGACGTAGATCCCCCGCTCGACCCCGCCGATGAGATCATCGACGCTCGAGGCCTGCGGGTTCGGGCGCAGCGAGATGTTCGGCATGCGCTGCAGGGGGAATGCGGCAGCACCGTCCGCATAGGCGCACCCGTTCGACCGCGCCTGCCCGATGAGATGCGCCTGGCCGATCGCCATCTGAAAATTCTGGAACACGCCGTCCCGGATGATGGCAAAGCCGGTATCGGAGCATTTCACGCCGTCGTCGTCATAGCCGACCGTGGACAGCCCGCCCTCCTGGATGCGCTCCGCATCCACGTTCAGCAGCGGGCTGCCGAATTGCAGTTTCCCGCGCTGGTCCGGCGTGGCGAAAGTGGTGCCGGCCAGATCGGCTTCCCAGCCGAGCGCGCGATCGAGTTCGGTCGCATGACCGACCGACTCATGGATGGTGAGCCAAAGGTTCGTGCCGTCGATCACCAGGTCGTAGCGGCCCGGCACGACGCGCTTCGCCGTGAGCTTCTCGCGCGCTTGCGGCGCCGCCTCGCTTGCCTCCTCCGCCAGCCGCAAGCCGGCGACATATTCCCATCCGGCGGCGCGCGGCGCCGCAAGGCTCGAGCGAAACGCGAACCGGCCGGTCGACGTATCGACCGCGGTCACGGTGAATCCCGGCGCTACCCGCACCCGCGTCTGGTTGATGCGCGAACCCACGCTGTTGGCGAAAAATTTCTCCTCTCTCACAAGCGCAAGATGCGCGCTGCAATAGCTCGCACCGGCCGCTTTGGCCGTTTCGGTGACCTCGAGCAAAAGATCGATCTTCTCGCTGTCGGAAATTTCGAACGGGTCGGTGCGCATCGGCATCGCCCAATCGTCTCGATGGGCCTGCAGAGCCTCGAGCTCGACCGGAACCGCGCCCAGCCGCCGGATCGCGGCCGCGTTCTCGCTTGCCCTCGCGACCGCTTCGCGGATCGAGCGCTCATCCACGATCTCGCCCGCCGCAAAGCCCCAAGCGGCGTCGATGAGCATCCGCAGCCCGAAGCCGGTGCTGAGCCCGCTTTGGATATTGTCGAGCCGCCCCTCGCGCGCGGTGAGATCCTGCGAGCGATATCCGCAAATCCGCAGGTCGGCATGGCTCGCGCCCGCCCCGCGTGCGAGGTCGAGCGCCATGTCGGCCAGTCGCAATCGCTCGGCCTGGTCGAGCCGCTCGAACGCCGCCTGGGCGCGCGCGTCCGACGCGGGGAGCAACAGCCGCCCCGCCGCCAAGCACGCCGCGCACCCCATCCCGTGCAGGACCGCCCGGCGCCCGAGTGCTTCGCTCACCGCCGTTCTCCCGAGGACAAGCCAGCTCACGCTTGCCAGGGCCACGCGTTTTTGCTCGATTGCCGCACCTGTGGCCCAGACCGTCGCCGCGCCGGCATGAGGCAATCATGGTCCCCTTCTTCGTGCAGATCAAATGCCAGCTGGGAAAATCCTACGCAGTGGCCAACAAGCTCGCCGATGCGGAAATCGCCTCGGAGATCTACTCGACCGCCGGAGATTTCGACCTGCTGGTGAAGTTCTACGTCGAAGACGGGACCGACATCGGCCATTTCGTCAATGAGAAGGTGCAGACGATTCCCGACATCGTCGATACGCGCACGATCATCACCTTCAAGGCGTTTTGACTCGGCGCCGCGTCGCAGCCCGGATGGAGCGCAGCGCAATCCGGGATGTGCCGTTCCTGCTCAGTGTTCGTGTTTCTTCGAAGCCTTGATGCCCTCGACCGGCGGCAGCGATTTGATATAGGCGGCGATTGCGGCGCGGTCCTGCTCCGGCAGCTGCGCCGTGCTGCGCACCACCTCGACCATGGCGGAGCCGACGCGATCGCCTTCCGGCGTCTCGCCGGTCTCGAGCAGATTGGCGATGTCCTGCGCCGACCAGTCGTGGAGCTCCTGCTGGGTGATGTTGGGCACCCAGCCGCGCCCGACCGGGTTCGGCGCGCCGGTGAACCGCAGCGCGGGAGTGACGGCGCCGAGAAAATTGCGCGGAGAATGGCACTCGGCGCAATGGCCCGCGCCGTTGACCAGATAGCCGCCGCGATTGAAGGCTGCGGATTTTTGCGGATCGGGCCGAAACGGCTCGCGCTCGAGGAACAGCAGCTTCCAGATTCCGAGCCCGCGCCGAATATTGAACGGGAACGGCAACTCGTGCTCGGGGGCCCTGCCGGCGACCGCGGGCAGCGTTTTGAGATAGGCGAGCAGATCCCGCAGGTGGTCGATCGCGACCTGCCGGTACGACGTGTAGGGAAACGCCGGGTAGAGATGCTCGCCGGAGGGCGAGGTGCCCTCCCGGAGCGCAGTGACGAACTCGGCTTCCGTCCAGTTCCCGATCCCATCGTTGCGATCGGGCGAGATGTTGGGCGCGTAGAAGGTGCCGAATGCGGATTTGAGCGCGAGCCCGCCGCCGAGCCGGTTCTTGTCTTCCTGATTTGGACTCGCATGACACGAGGCGCAGCCGCCGGCGTGGAACAGGATCCGGCCGTTCTCCAAGTCCGCCGTATGCGGTCCGAGCACACTCGGGAATAGGGTTTTCGGGATCGTCAGAATCCAGCATGCGCCGGCGCCGATCGGAGCCAGGATCGCGATGGCGATGATGAGCTTGCGCAGCATTCCCTCCCTTCACGTCGAATGGCTTTGCGCGCGCTACCGCCGCGGCCCCCGCTGCCAGTCGCAGCACAGCCTCGCGGTTTTATTCCCGCAGTGGCCCGAGCGCGCCGAATTTCCGGGCCCGAGCGCGATCAGCTTTTTTTCGCGCGGTAGCGCTCGTGGCAGGAGTCGCAATTCTGGGCCACGCTGCGAAACGCCGCCCGGAAGCTGTCGAGATCCTTGGTCGAATCTTGCGCCGCCTTGGAATCCGCGGCGAATTTCGCAAACCGTGACTTGACGTCTTCCAGGTGCACCCAGATCTCGGGCGACGCGGTCGTTTCCCCTCCGGCCTTGGAATTTTCCGGGAACAGATTGGGCATCTTGCCGGCCGCGTCGATGAAGGACGCGAAAATTCCCCGCGCCTTCTCGACATCGAACGGCGCGTTGCCCCTGATCATGTCGCTGCCGAGCTTCGCCTGCCGGCCATTGGTTTTCATCAGGGCTTGGCGGGCGGCAATCGGATCCGATTGGGCGGTCACCGCGGTGATGGCGAATGCAATCGCGATGATCGTCAACGCAGCGCGTATCATGGAATGGCTCCCTCGGGTATTCGTGCGCACGTTCCAATCTACACCGCCGTTGTCGCGTTATTCCGCAACCGCGCAGCTGCGGCAACGTGCCGGAGCGATCCGCCTACAGGGTATGGACTCGCCTCCCCTCCTCGATCGCGGCCCAGATGCGCTCGGGCGTTGCCGGCATGTCGATGTGGCGGATGCGGAACGCACGCCACAGCGCATCGACGATCGCATTCATCACGGCCGGGCAGGAGCCGATCGCGCCGGCTTCGCCCGCACCCTTCACGCCGAGCGGGTTGGTGCGGCAACGCACGTTGCGCGTCTCGAACCGGAACGCCGGGAGGTCCTGCGCGCGCGGCAAAGCGTAATCCGTCAGGCTCGCGGTGAGCAGCTGGCCGGATTGGGAATCATAGACCGCTCGCTCCATCAGCGCCTGGCCGATGCCCTGCGCCGAGCCGCCGTGCACCTGCCCCGCCAGCAGCAGCGGATTGAGCGTCGTGCCGAAGTCGTCGACCACGACATAATCGACGATGTCGACCGCCCCGGTCTCGGGATCGATCTCGACTTCCGCCACATGGGTTCCGTTCGGAAACGTCTCCTGTTGTGGCTCGAACACGTGCTGCGCAACGAGCCGCCCGGGGTCGACGCTGGGCAGCCTGGCGATTTCGGCAAACGAAATGGCGCGATCGGTCCCGGCGATGCGCACCTCGCCGCCGGCGATCTCGAGATCGGCCGGACTCGCCTCGAGCGCATCGGCGGCGAGCATCTTGAGATTGGCGGCGAGCTTGCGCGCGGCTCCCGCGACGGACGCTCCCCCGCATGGAATCGAACTCGAGCCGCCGGTGCCGCCGCCGGTCGCGACGAGATCGGTATCGCCTTGCACTACCCGCACTCGGTCCGGGGGAAGATCGAGCTCGTCGGCGACGAGCTGCGCATAGGCGGTGTGGTGCCCTTGCCCGGTCGATTGCGTGCCGATCAGAACGGTGATGCCGCCGTCCGCGTCGAGCCGAAGCTCGGCGTTCTCCGGGCCGTTGCCCCCGCACGCCTCGATATAGGTCGCAAGCCCGATGCCCCGCAGCTTGCCGGCTTTTTTCGAACGCGCCCGACGTTCGTCGAAGCCCTCCCAGTCCGCCTTCGCCTGGGCCTCCGCCATGTGCGCGGCAAATTCGCCGGAATCGTAGCGCTTCCCCGTCGCGGTCCGGTACGGCATGGCGCGCGGACGGATGAAGTTGCGTTTGCGCAATCGATCGGGACCGATGCCGAGATCGCGCGCGGCGGCGTCGACCAGGCGCTCGATCGCGTAGGCAGCTTCCGGCCGGCCGGCACCTCGGTAGGCGTCGACCGGCAGCGTGTTGGTGTAGGCCGCGCGAACGCGGATATGGCAGACCGGAATGTCGTAGACGCCCGGCAGCATTCCGGCGCCGAGATACGGGATGAACGGCGCATAGCACGACAGATAGGCGCCGAGATTGGCGACGGTGTCGATCTCGAGCGCGAGAAAGCGCGCCTCATGGTCGAGCGCCAGCTGCGCAACGGTGAAATTGTCGCGGCCGTGCGCATCGCCCAAAAAATGCTCGGTGCGCCCCGCCACCCATTTGACCGGCCGCCGCAGCCGCTTCGCCGCGACCGCCGCCAGCGCATATTCCCGGTACGGGAACAGCTTGGTGCCGAACCCGCCGCCGACGTCCGGCGTGATCACCCGCATCCGCTGGGGAGGAATTTTCAGGACGTGCGCGCACAGCATGTCGCGGATGGCGTGGCCGCCCTGGCTCGAGAGCGTCAGCGTGAAGCGCTGCCGCGCGGCGTCGTATTCGCCGATGACGCCGCGGGTATCGAGATAATTGGCAACGACCCGCTGGTTCACCAGCTCGAGCGAGACGCAATGGCGAGCCGCCGCAAATGCCTGTCGCGTCGCTTTCGCGTCGCCGATGCTGATTTCGTAGACGAGATTGCCGGGCCGGTCGCTCGCCACCCGCGGCGCCCCGTCCGCAAGGGCAGCGCGGCCATCGACGACGCACGGCAGCGCTTGCCATTCGACCGCAATCGCCTCGGCCGCGTCCTGTGCCTCATCGAGCGTGTCGGCGACCACGAACGCCAGGCAATCGCCGACATGAAGCGCCTCGCCGCTCGCCAGAATGGGATAGGCCGGCACCGCGATTTCCTGGTCCGGCACGCTGGCCGTGCAGGGCAACGAGCCGAGCTCGGGAATGTCCTCCGCGGTGAGCACCAGGCGCACGCCCGGCATCGCCCGGGCAGCGGCAATGTCGGATATGCGAAAGCGCGCGTGCGCATGGGGCGAGCGCAGCACGGCAGCGTGGCAGAGGTCGGCGGGAGCAAAATCGGCCACATAGCGGCCGCTGCCGCGCAGGAAAGCCTGGTCCTCCTTGCGGCGGACCGGCTGCCCGAACCCGAACTTGGCCGGGCATGCCATCATTCCGCCGGGTGTGCGGCCCGCCTGGCGTCGCCGCGACGGCGCGACGCGAGGGCCGCGAGCCAGCGGCAGACCACGTAGAACACCGGCGTGAAGATCAGCCCGAAGGCGGTGACGCCGATCATGCCGAAGAACACCGCGGTGCCCAAGGTCTGGCGCAGCTCGGCGCCGGCGCCGGTCGCCCACACCAGCGGCGCGACGCCGAGGATGAAGGCAAACGAGGTCATCAGGATCGGGCGCAGGCGCAGCCGTGCGGCTTCGGCCGCCGCCGCGAGACGATCATGTTCGCGCTCCTCCAGCTGCTTGGCAAACTCGACGATGAGGATCGCGTTCTTGGCGGCGAGCCCGATCAGCACCACGAAGCCCACCTGGGTCAGGATGTTGTTGTCCTGGCCACGCAGGATGACGCCGGTGATCGCCGCGACGAGACACATCGGCACGATCAGGATGACGGCGAGCGGCAGCGTCAAGCTCTCGAACTGCGCCGCGAGCACCAGGAACACGAAGACGACTGCCAGCACGAAGGCGAAGGTCGCGGTATTGCCGGCCCGGATCTGCTGGAACGCCAGCGTCGTCCATTCGTAACCGAAGCCATCGGGGAGCACCTCCGCGGCGAGCTTCTGCATGATCTGGATGGCCTGTCCCTGCGAATAGCCGGGCGCCGCCGCGCCATCGAGCTCGGCGGCCGGATAGATGTTGTAACGCGGCACGCGGTATGGCCCGGAGATCGACCGCACCGTCGTGAACGATCCGAGCGGCACGGTTTCGCCGCTGGAATTGCGCACGCGGACCTTCAGGATGTCGGTCGGCTCCCGGCGGTTTTCGCTGTCGGCCTGGGCGACCACCCGGAACGTGCGCCCGAACAGATTGAAGTCGTTGACGTAGGACGAGCCGAGATAGACCTGCAGCGCGTTGAACACCTCCGGAACGTTGATGCCGAGCAATTGCGCCTTGGTGCGGTCGATGTCGAGGTAGAGTTGCGGCGTCGAAGTGTCGAACAACGAGAATACCTGGGTGACGCCTTCGGTCTTGGCGGCGCGGCCCATCATGGCGAACACGGCATCCTGCAACGCGCGCGGGCCGCGCCCGGCACGGTCCTCGATCATCATGCGGAAACCGCCGGCGTTACCGATGCCGGCGACCGGCGGCGGCGCAACGACGATGACAAGGCCCTCGCGAATGGGCGCGAGCCGCTTGAACAGCTCGCCTTGGATCGCCGCGGCGGACTTGCGCGGATCCGCGGCGCGATCGACGAACGGCTCGAGCACCACGAAGATCGCGCCCGCATTGGGCGCGGTGGTGAACGTCGCGCCGGAAAACCCGACGATGTTGACCGCGTGGGCGACGCCCGGCACCTGGAGGGCGGCTTCGACCGCCCTGCGGTTGACGTCGTCGGTGCGGGCGAGCGAAGCGCCCGGGGGAAGCTGGGTGACGATGATCAGATACCCGCGGTCGAGCTGCGGGATGAATCCCAGCGGGGTTCTGCGGAACTCGTTGAGCCCGAACGCGATGATGCCCGCATAGACGACCAACATCACCACCGCGAACCGCACCACGTACTTGATGATTCGGCTGTATCCGCCGGCCAAAGCCTCGAAGCTGCGATTGAACACGTTGAAGAAGCCACGGACCGGAAGCTCCCAGAACCGCGGCTTCCTGCGCTCGCGGCGCCGGAGCAGCAGCGCACACAACGCGGGCGAGAGCGTCAGCGAAACGATCAGCGAGATGACTGTCGCGGCCGCGATGGTCAGGGCGAACTGGCGATAGAACTGGCCGGATATTCCGGTGATGAACGCGGAAGGCACGAACACGGCGCACAGCACGAGCGCAATGGCGATCAGCGCGCCGCCGACTTCGTTCATGCTGCGGATCGCCGCTTCGCGCGGGTTGAGCCCGGCGTCGATTCCGCGCTCGACGTTCTCGACCACGACGATCGCGTCATCGACCACGATGCCGATCGCGAGCACCAGGCCGAACAGGGAAAGATTGTTCAGACTGAACCCGACCACCGCCATGAAGAAAAAGGTGCCGATCAGCGACACCGGGATGGCGATCAGCGGAATGACGGCCGCGCGCCACGTCTGCAGGAACACCACCACGACCAGCACGACCAGCAGCACCGCTTTGAGAATCGTGTCCTGGACCGCGTTGACGGATTCCTGGATGAACTGCGTCGGATTGTAGACGATGTCGTATTTCAGCCCGGGCGGGAACCGCTGCGACAGCCGCACCATCGTCGCCTGAATCGCATTCGCGGTGGCGAGCGCGTTGGAGCCGGGGCGCTGGAACACGGCGAGGCCGACGGCCGGATTGCGGTCGAGGTAGGAATTGGAGGTGTAGTCCTGCGCCGCGAGTTCGACCTGGGCCACGTCCTTGAGGCGTACCACCGCGCCCGGCACGGTCTTGAGCACGATGTTGGCAAATTCGCCGGGGTCGGCGAGGCGCCCCAGCGTTTGCACCGCGATCTGGAACGCGCCCTGCTTGTCCATGGGCGGCTGATTGAGCGCGCCGGAAGCCACCTGCACGTTCTGACCCTGTAGGGCGATGACGACGTCGCCCGCGGTGAGCCCCAGGGATTGCAGGCGGTCCGGATCGAGCCACACCCGCATCGAATAGGCGCGGCTGCCGAACACGGTGATCGAGCCCACCCCGTCGACCCGGGTGACCTCATCGACGATCTCCAGCGTCGCGTAATTGGAGATGAACAGCGTATCGCGCGACTGGTCGGGAGAGTAGAGGTGCACGACCATCATGATGTCGGGCGAGGCCTTGTTGACCGTCACGCCGATGTTGCGCACGTCCTGGGGCAGGCGGGGCTGGGCGATCGCCACCCGATTCTGCACCTGCACCTGAGCGATATCGAGGTTGGTGCCGAGCTCGAAGCTGACCGCGATCGAAAAGGTGCCGTCGGCGTTGGAGTTCGAGTACATGTAGATCATGTTCTCGACGCCGTTGATCTGCTCCTCGATCGGCGTGACCACGGTCTGCGCCACCACGTCGGAGCTCGCGCCGGGATACTGGCCGGTGACGTTGATGGTGGGCGGAGCGATCTCCGGATATTGCGCGACCGGCAGGCGCCAGAACGCTACGCCGCCGACGATCACGAACACGATCGACACCACGGAGGCGAAGATCGGCCGGTCGATGAAGAAATGCGAGATGCGCATTTGTGCGGCTCCGGCGCCTATTCCGCCTTGGATACGGGCGTGCGCGGCGGCGGCGCGTCCTGGGGCGCGACCTTGGTCCCGGGCCGCACCATGGTCAGCCCGTTGACGATGACCCGATCGTCGGCCGAGAGCCCGTCCTTGACCACCCGCAATCCGTCCTGGATCTGCCCGAGCGTGACGTATTTCTGCCGGGCGATATCCTCGGCATCCACCGCATAGACGAACTTGCGCGCCTGCTCGGTCCCGATCGCCACGTCGGGAACCAGCAATGCCTGATAGGGCGGCGAGCCCGGGACCCGGATGCGCCCGAACATGCCGGGCGTGAACAAGGCGGAAGGATTGTTGAACACCGCGCGCCCGCGGATCGTGCCGGAGGTCTGGCTGATCGCATTGTCGACGAAGTCGATGTGGCCCTCGTGATTGAATTCCGGCTCGCCGATCAGCTTCAGCTTGACCGGAGTAGCCGTCCCCTGCGCCGCCATCTCGTTGCCGCCCTTGGCGAAGCGCTCGTACCGCAGGTAGGACGCCTCGTCGAAGGTGAACTCGAATCGGATCGGATCGATCGAGACGATGGTCGCGAGCAGCGTGGTGTTGCCGCCGGTGCCGCCGGTGACCAAATTGCCGGGGCTGACCCGGCGGTCGCCGATGCGGCCGTCGACCGGCGCGCGCAATTCACTGAAGGCGAAATCGAGCTCGGCCTGGCGCACCACGGCGGCATTGGCGGCGACCGAGGCCTCGGCGACGCGCTTGGCCTGGGTACGCTGGTCGAAGGTCTGCTCGGTGATGGTGCGGTCGCGGACGAGCTGCTGGGCTCGGGCGAGATCGGTTTCGGTGAAGCCCAGGTTGGCGCGCGCCTGGGCGAGGTTGGCGCGGGCCTGGTCGAGCGCGATCTGATACGGCCGTCGATCGATGGTGAACAGGATGTCGCCCTTCTGCACCATCTGGCCGTCGGTGAAATGCACGGATTCGAGATACCCAGATACGCGTGCGCGGATCTCGACGGCGTCGACCGCAACGAAGCGCCCGACGTACTCGTCATGGTCGATGATCGTGCGCGCGACCGGCTTGGACACGGTCACGCTCGGGGGCGGCGGGGCAGCTTTCGCCGGCTGCTGGCTCTCGCCGCAGCTCGCCAGCAGCGGCGCGAGCATCAGCACGATCGCCGCAAGACGCGATATCGCCTTAGGCATACGAACTCCATCGCCATTGCGGCCGAGAGCATATAGGCGATTTTGCCAAAACTTCGCAGCTCGGTCGCGCCAACGTGATCCGTCAGGCGACCCGTCGTCCGCTCTTTCCCGGCAAGGGATCGCTCCCCATATGAGGAAACCGGGCCCAAGTCCATCGTTCCCGTCCATCGTTCCAGTCCATCGGTTCGGGCCCTCACTCGCCAGCCATGTTGCACGACCAGCCATCTTTCGCATTTCACGACGAGCCCGGCGTCGGGCCGAGCCCGCAGCAGCCGCAACCAACCCCGCGCCTCGATGACGGGGCGCTGCTCGATGCCTATTCGCGCGCCGTCACCGAGGTGGTGGACCAGCTGGGCCCGACCGTGGTCCGCGTCGACGTGTGGAAACGCGGCAAGCCGCATCGCGCCGGGTCCGGGTCGGGCGTCATCGTGGCGCCGGACGGTTTTGTGCTGACCAATAGTCACGTGGTCGGCGGCGCGTCCCGGGTCGAGCTGACGACGGTAGACGGTCGCAGCCTCGGCGCGCGCGTGGTGGGCGACGACCCCGACACCGACTTGGCGCTGGTGCGCGTCGATGCCGCCACCACGCTTCCGGCGGCTTCGCTCGGAGATTCCAAGCGGCTCCGGCGCGGGCAGCTGGTGGTCGCCATCGGCAATCCGCTCGGGTTCGAATCGACGGTGACGACCGGCGTCGTCTCCGCGCTCGGACGCTCGCTGCGCGCCCAGTCCGGCCGCCTGATCGAGGACGTGATCCAGACCGATGCCGCGCTCAACCCCGGCAATTCCGGCGGGCCGCTGGTGTCCTCCCACGGCGAGGTCGTCGGCATCAACACCGCGGTCATCCTCGGCGCCCAGGGCATCTGCTTCGCGGTCGCCTCCAACACCGCGAGCTTCGTGCTCGGCGAGCTCGTCCGTCACGGCCGGGTGCGGCGGGCCTACATCGGGATCTCGGCGCAGCACAGTCCGATCCCGCGCCGGCTGCAGCTCGCCGCGAGCCTCGAACAGGGCTCCGCCGCGATGGTCGGCGCGGTCGAGACGGCAAGCCCGGCGGCGAGCGCCGGGCTGATCAGCGGCGACCTGATCGTCGCGCTCGATGGGATGCCGATCACCGGCGCCGACGACCTCATCCGCGCGCTCACCGGCGAGCAGATCGGACGCCCGGTCGAGATCGACGTGCTGCGGATGGGCAAGCGCCGGCGCTTCACCGTGACGCCGCAGGAGCGGGCGGCCGGGAATCAGGGATCGGAGGCCGCAAGTCGGTGACCAGGTGCGGATGCTTCTGATTACTGACTGCTGGTTTGCGTTTCCCGTTTCGTCCACCGCGTCCGGATTTCCGAACCGAACAACGCCACCAGCGCCGCGCCGTAGACGAGCGCGCCGATACCCGCGAGCGCGGCCAGCGCCGCCGGCGAACCGAAGGTGGGCCAGGCCGCGAACGTTTTCAGCACCGGCGCTTTCGCGAGCCAGAGCACGACGGCGAGCGCAATGCCGGCCGCGGCAAGCTTCAAGGTCGATCGTATCAGCCGGGCATCGAAACCGATGAGGCCGCGCCGCGATGCAAAGAAGATCACCAGGCCGAAATTGATCCAGGCGCCGATCGTGGTCGCCAGCGCGAGGCCGACCTGCGCCAGCGGCGGCGTCAATACCAGCTTGAACGCGATGTTGATTGCCGCGGCGATCAGCGCGGCCTTGAGCGGCGTCGCGGTATCGCCGCGGGCGAGAAACGTGGCGATCGCGCTGCGGATCAGCACGAACGGCAACAGCCCCATCGCGTAAGCGGCGAGCGTCGCGCCGGCGGCGGCGGCATCGGCCACCGTGAACGCGCCGCGGGCGAACAGCGCGCGCATGATGAGATCGGGAACGATGAGAAAGGCCGCCAGGCAGGGGATCGAAAGCAGCAATGCGAGCTCGACGGCACGGTTTTGGGAATGACGGGCGCCTGAATCGTCGCCGGCCGCGATGCGGCGCGACATTTCCGGCAGCAGCACGGTGCCGACCGCAATGCCGATCACGCCGATCGGCAGCTGGTTGAGCCGGTCGGCGTAATAGAGCGCCGAGAGCGCCCCCGCCGGCAGGAAGCTCGCGATGATCGTATCGGCGAACAGCGCGAGCTGCACACCGGCCGAGCCGATGACCGCGGGCCCGAGCGCGATGAAGAAGCGCTTCACGTCCGCGTCCCAGCGCGGACGGCGGAATTT
>DASWCW010000312.1:0-2046 GCA_036395835.1 Xanthobacteraceae bacterium | reverse complement strand
CTCGCCGAGATCGTGCAGGACATAAACCGAATGTTGCTCGAACTGCACGATAGCTCGTGCCGGCAGTTTGTTGGCCCACGCTCCCCGATCGGTATTGCCGCGGACGGCGAACACCGGCGCGATCTCCGCCAGCGCCTCGAGCATCGCCAGGCTCCCGATGTCGCCCGCGTGGATGATCGAGGCGGAACCCCGCAGCGCCGCCAGCGCCTGCGGGCGCAGCAACCCGTGGGTGTCGGAAATGACGCCGATGTGGCCCATCACGGGACGATTAGCCGGACGGCCGGACGACCGCTAGCGAGGTGGTGCAGTATTTGGCCCACCTGCCCTCGCGGCGCGATTCATGTAAGATATCCTCACATGAGCTGGTCGAGACGCGGGCCGCCGCCGGGGCGGCGCGGCTACCATCACGGCAACCTGCGCGAGGCGCTGGTCCGGGCGACGCTCGACCTCATCGCCGAGCGCGGCCTGTCCGGCTTCACGTTTGCGGAAGCCGCGCGCGCCGCCGGCGTGAGCTCGGCCGCGCCCTATCGGCATTACCGCGACCGGCAGGGGCTCATCGCCGACGTCGCGCGGGAGGGATTCGAGCGCTTCGGCGCCGAGCTCCAACGCGCCTGGAACGACGGCCGCCCCACGCCGCTTGCCGCCTTCGAGAACATAGGCCGCGCGCATCTCGCCTTCGCGCGCAACGAGCCAGCGTATTTTTCCGCGATGTTCGAGAGCGGAATTGCGCCCGATTCCGACCCCGAGCTGGCGCAAGCCGCGGATGGCGCCTTCGCCGTGTTGCGCGCGGCGGTCGAGGCCGTGTGCGCCACCCTGCCCCTGAAAAGCCGGCCGCCGGTGCTGATGATGAGCCTGCACGTCTGGGCGCTCTCCCACGGCATTGCCTCGCTGTTCGGGCGAGGCGATGCCGGGCGGCGCAAGCTGCCGATGTCGCCGGAGGAACTGCTGGAGGCCGCCGTGCTGATCTACCTCGGCGGGCTGGGCCTCGGTGGGGACGCCACATTATCCGAGCGGTCCTGAGCGCCTGGCTTGACACGCGCGACCGCCGTGGCTATGTTAGAAGTGCTTACATCGAGGCAATGACTCTCGCGGGGCGCACATGCATATCGCGGCGACAATCGACGAAATCGGCAGGCCGGCCTGGATCGCGTTGATGGTGCTCGGCTTTATCGTTTACTGGCCCGTGGGCCTGGCGATGCTCGCCTTTCTGATCTGGAGCGGACGAATGGGATGCAGGCATCATGGCGCCGGCCCCGGCTCCGGCCGGTGGTGGCAGGACGCCGAGGGCGCCGCGCGGCGCTGGTACGGCGGCGGTTATCCCCGGTCGAGCGGGAACTGGGCGTTCGACGAATATCGCGCCGAGACTTTGCGGCGGCTCGAGCAGGAGCAGCGCGAATTCCGGGAATTTCTGGAGCGCCTGCGTCACGCCAAGGACAAGGCCGAGTTCGATCAGTTCATGGCCGACCGTGGCCGTCGCGGCACCGGGCCGACCGGTCCGGAGGCCCAGCCGCAGGGCTGAGGCGCGACCCACTTTCCACACGCGAATACAACAAGTGCGTCACGGCCGGGCTTGTCCCGGCCGTCCACGTTTTTGATCGGATCTCGCTGTAGGGTGGCAAAGGCGCGGAACGCGCCGTGCCCACCTGAGAAACTAGTCCCGATTACTGGCGCTGCCGTTGTGATCACCGGATGGTGGGCACGTTCGCCCCCGCCTGCGCGGGGGCAAGCTTTTGCCCACCCTACAGCAGTCGCGCCGTCACGCGAGTTCCTGCGCAATCGCCTTGCGCACCGCCGGCCGTTCCGACACGCGGCGCCGATGGTCGCTCAGCTTCGGCAGCCGCGCGGGGTCGACGCCGTCCGCCTCCATCCATTGCGCCAGCGTGAAGAGATAGGGATCGCAGATCGTATAATCCTCGCCCATCACCCAGGGCTCGTTCAGCATCTCCCGCTCGATCAGCTCGTAACAGGCGCCGACGGACTGCGGCACCTTGCGGCGCATTGCCGCGATCGCGGCCTCGTCGTCCGCCCAGCGGTGGCCGCGCATGC
>DASWCW010000311.1:0-16053 GCA_036395835.1 Xanthobacteraceae bacterium | reverse complement strand
GTGATGCCGGGCGACAATGTGACGATGACGGTGGAGCTGATCGTGCCGATCGCGATGGAGGAGAAGCTGCGGTTTGCCATTCGCGAGGGCGGCCGCACGGTCGGCGCCGGCGTCGTCGCGCAGATCATCGAGTGAGGCAGAGGACGGACGCAAGACAGACGGCAGATAAAAGCGGGGAAGACGGAAATTCCGGCGTCCATCCGTCGTCCGGATAGGAGTGTAGCTCAACTGGCTAGAGCACCGGTCTCCAAAACCGGGGGTTGGGGGTTCGAGTCCCTCCACTCCTGCCAGACAAGATTAGAGACGACAGACGACGAAAACCGACGATAGACGCGATGGCAGCTTCCGATCTGTCGTGCGTCCCACGAACTCGGACCAGACAGGCAATGGCAAGAACGAACCTATTCAAATTCATGCAGGAAGTGCGTGCCGAAGCGCAGAAGATCACCTGGCCGTCGCGCCGGGAAACTGCGATCACCACCGCAATGGTGTTCGTCATGGTGGCGCTGGCCGCGGCTTTCTTCCTCGTTGCCGATCAGCTCATCCTCGTGGCGGTGACTTACGTATTGGGCATTGGCGGCTGAATGGAAACCAACAGGTTTGCGGTTATGTCGAAGCGCTGGTACATCGTCCACGCTTACTCGAATTTCGAACAGAAGGTCGCCGACTCGATCCGCGAGCAGGCGCGGCAGCGCGGGCTGTCGCACCTGTTCGAGGACATCATGGTCCCGAAAGAGAAGGTGGTGGAGGTGCGGCGGGGCCGCAAAGTCGACGCGGAGCGCAAGTTCTTCCCCGGTTACGTGCTGGTGAAGATGGATCTCACCGATGAGGCCTATCACCTCATCAAGAATACCCCGAAGGTCACCGGCTTTCTCGGCGCCGACAAGAAGCCCATGCCGATCTCGGATGCCGAGGCGGCGAGAATTCTGCATCAGGTCCAGGAGGGGATCGAGCGGCCGAAGCCTTCGGTCACCTTCGAAGTGGGCGAGCAGGTTCGGGTGTCCGACGGCCCGTTCGCCTCGTTCAACGGCGTGGTCGAGGAAGTCGACGATGCCCGCTCGCGGGTCAAGGTTGCGGTCTCGATCTTCGGCCGGGCTACTCCGGTCGAGCTCGAGTTCGGGCAGGTAGAGAAGCTCTAGACGCTCCTCGGAGCGGGAGAACGCGATGGCCAAGAAGATTACCGGCTACCTCAAGCTGCAGGTCCCGGCGGGCGCCGCGAATCCTTCGCCCCCGATCGGGCCCGCGCTGGGTCAGCGCGGCCTCAACATCATGGAATTCTGCAAGGCTTTCAATGCGCAGACGCAGAACCTGGAGAAGAACGCGCCGATCCCAGTGGTCATCACCGTCTACCAGGACCGCTCATTCGCCTTCGAGATGCGCACCCCGCCGGTGTCCTATTTTCTCAAGAAGGCGGCCAGGATCGACAGCGGCGCTAAAACTCCCGGGCGCGGCAGCGTCGGCTCGGTGAGCAAGGCGCAAGTCCGCGAGATCGCCGAGAAGAAGCTCAAGGACCTCAATTGCGGAACCATCGATGCGGCCATGCGGATGGTGGAAGGTTCGGCCCGCTCCATGGGCATCGAAATAGGAGAATGAGGCCATGAGCAAGCCCGGCAAACGCACGCGCGCGGCCCGCGAAGGCATCGACCCCACCAAGTCCTATTCGCTCCCGGAGGCGGTGAAGCTCGTCAAGGAGCGCGCCAAGGCCAAGTTCGATGAAACCATCGAAGTCGCGATGAATCTGGGCGTCGACCCGCGTCACGCCGATCAGATGGTCCGCGGTGTCGTGAACCTGCCGAACGGGTCGGGCCGCAACGTTCGCGTTGCCGTGTTCGCCCGCGGCGCCAAGGCCGACGAGGCGAGAGCGGCAGGCGCCGACGTCGTGGGCGCCGAGGACCTGGTCGAAAAGGTCACCGCCGGCAACATCGATTTCGACCGTTGCATCGCCACGCCCGACCTGATGCCGCTGGTCGGCCGGTTGGGAAAGGTGCTGGGCCCCCGCGGGCTCATGCCCAATCCCAAGGTGGGCACGGTCACCATGGACGTCACTGCGGCCGTCAAGGGGGCCAAGGGCGGTTCGGTCGAGTTCCGGGTCGAAAAGGCCGGGATCATCCATGCCGGGGTGGGCAAGGCATCGTTTCCGGCCGAAAAGCTGGTGGAGAACATCAAGGCTTTCGTAGACGCCGTGTCCAAGGCGCGGCCGGCCGGAGCCAAAGGAACGTTCGTCCACAGGGTCGCGGTCTCGTCGACCATGGGACCAGGGGTCAAAGTCGAGCCCGCGTCGGCGCTCGGAGGCTGAACCGGGCGCAGCCCGAACGGAGGATTTGCGGTCCCGGCGAGGACCGAAGTTAGAGGGTTTCGCCCGGGTCTTCCCGGGTGGAAGGCCGAGGCCGCAAGGTCTTGGCCGTCCTGTCCAAGACTGCAGGTGCCGGATCGCCGGCTTAATTCCCCGCCTCGTGCCTTCGCTTGCTTCAGGCAATGGGGTCGGGCCTGCAGCTCGGGGGCATGGCTCGGCGCTGGAATTGCAACGCAAATCCGGTGCTCGACCTGCCGGACCTGCATAGACGGGTAAGACCGGTTCGGGGTCACCCGCATCGGTTCGAGCCGATACCGGAAGCGGCTTTGCCGCGTCCGGGGGCAGGGCCATCGAAGCGCCGTCCCTTTGAGCAAAGCTGGGGCGGCTGGTGCAACCAAGCGGATTCCTCGCCCTACGGGGTGAGAGCCGCCGATCAGAGAGGATCCAGTGGATCGAGCGGGCAAGAAAGAGCTCGTCACGGCGCTCAACGCGGCCCTCAAGGCCACGAACGTCGTCGTCGTTGCTCATTATTCGGGCCTCACCGTTGCCCAAATGCAGAATCTGCGTCGGCAGATGAAGCACGCGGGCGCCGCGGTGAAGGTCGCGAAGAACCGCCTCGCCAAGATCGCTCTTGATGGCACGGACGTCGCTACCATCGCGCCCCTGCTCAAGGGGCCGACCCTGATTGCTTTTTCGGGGGATCCGGTGGCGGCGCCCAAGGTCGCCGTGGACTTCGCCAAGGCCCACGAAAGGTTCGTGATTCTTGGCGGGGCGATGGGAAAGACCGCCCTGAACTCGGACGGCGTCAAGGCCCTTGCCGCGCTGCCGTCGCTGGACGAGCTGCGAGCCAAGATGGTGGGCCTGATCCAGGCCCCGGCGACCAAATTGGCCCGATTGCTCAATGCCCCGGCGAGCCAGCTCGCCCGGGTCGTTCAGGCCTATGCCAGCAAAGGCGAAGCCGCGTGAGGCTTTTGGCTAATCGGAACTGGTTCGAACCGGAAAAGGGACCTATATAATGGCTGATCTATCCAAGCTTGCAGACGATCTGAGCAACCTCACCGTGCTGGAGGCGGCTGAGCTCGCCAAGATGCTCGAGGAGAAATGGGGGGTTTCGGCCGCCGCCGCGGTTGCGGTCGCTGCCGCCCCGGGCGGCGCGGCCCCGGCCGCGGCTGCCGAGGAAAAGACCGAGTTCACGGTCGTGCTTGCCGCTGTCGGCGACAAGAAGATCGAGGTCATCAAGGAAGTCCGGGCGCTCACGGGCCTGGGCCTCAAGGAGGCCAAGGACCTCGTCGAGGGGGCGCCCAAGAACGTCAAGGAAGGCGTCAGCAAGGACGAGGCCGCCAAGGTCAAGGCGCAGCTCGAAAAGGCGGGAGCCAAGGTGGAACTCAAGTAATCGTGAGGCAATCGGGGTGATTCCGGAGCTACAACCCCGGAATTGCCGCGCGCGCGGCGCTGCCCGCAGCTATCCCACTGGATTCGGAGCAAAAAGCTCCGGATTCGGCCTACAGGGCAGGGCTGTTGCCAGGCTCTGCCGCAAAATGACCCCTCCCGGCGCATTCGCCCATCAGCTCGTGGGTGAGGCCGTCGGGATTGCCGTCGCCAAGTGCGACGAAACCGAGAGACCTAAACAATGGCGCAGACGTTCACCGGTCGCAAGCGCGTCCGCAAGTTCTTCGGGAAGATCCAGGAAGTAGCCGAGATGCCGAACCTCATCGAGGTTCAGAAGGCGTCCTACGACCAGTTCCTGCAGATCGCCGCGCCGGAGGGTGGACGGCCGGACGAGGGGCTCCAGGCGGTATTCAAGTCCGTATTTCCCATTTCGGACTTCTCCAACACCTCCATGCTCGAGTTCGTGCGCTATGAATTCGAGCCGCCGAAGTACGACGTCGACGAGTGTCGCCAGCGCGGCATGACCTATGCGGCGCCGCTCAAGGTGACGCTGCGGCTGATCGTGTTCGATATCGACGAGGAAACCGGCGCCCGCTCGGTGAAGGACATCAAGGAGCAGGACGTCTACATGGGCGACATCCCCCTGATGACGTCCAACGGCACCTTCATCGTCAACGGCACCGAGCGCGTCATCGTCAGCCAGATGCACCGCTCGCCCGGCGTGTTCTTCGATCATGACAAGGGCAAGACCCATTCCTCGGGCAAGCTGCTGTTCGCCGCCCGCATCATTCCCTACCGCGGTTCCTGGCTCGACATCGAATTCGACGCCAAGGACATCGTGCATGCCCGCATCGATCGGCGCCGGAAGATCCCGGTGACGTCGCTGCTCTATGCGCTGGGGCTGGACGGGGAGGGGATCCTCAACACCTTCTACCGCCAGGTTCATTACAAGCGCGCCAAGGACGGCTGGCGGGTGCCATTCGATGCCAACCGGCTGAAGGGCTACAAGGCCGTGAACGATCTGGTCGACGCCGACAGCGGCAAGGTGGTCGTCGAGGCCGGAAAGAAGATCACCGTCCGCCAGGCGCGCCAGCTCGCGGAGCGCGGGCTCAAGGCGCTGCGCATGACCGACGAGGAGCTGCTCGGCCATTACATCGCCGAGGACCTCGTCAATCCGAAAACCGGCGAGATCTACGTCGAGGCAGGCGAGGAGATCACCGACAAGACCCTGAAGGTCCTCAACGACACCGGGTACAAGGAAATCCCGGTGCTCGACATCGACCACGTCAATGTCGGGGCCTACATCCGCAACACGCTCACGGTCGACAAAAACCTGACCCGCGAAGACGCCCTGTTCGACGTCTACCGCGTGATGCGTCCGGGCGAGCCGCCGACGCTCGACACCGCGCAGGCGATGTTCCAATCGCTGTTCTTCGATGCGGAGCGCTACGACCTCTCCGCGGTCGGCCGTGTCAAGATGAACATGCGGCTCGATCTCGACACCGACGACAGCGTGCGCGTGCTGCGCAAGGAAGACATCATCGCGGTGATCCGCACGCTGCTCGATCTGCGCGACGGCAAGGGCGAGATCGACGACATCGACCACCTCGGCAATCGCCGGGTGCGCTCGGTCGGCGAGCTGATGGAGAATCAGTATCGCATCGGGCTGCTGCGCATGGAGCGCGCCATCAAGGAGCGCATGAGCTCTGTCGACATCGACACCGTGATGCCGCAGGACCTGATCAACGCCAAGCCGGCGGCGGCCGCCGTGCGGGAGTTCTTCGGCTCCTCGCAGCTCTCGCAGTTCATGGACCAGACCAATCCGCTTTCGGAGATCACGCACAAGCGGCGGCTCTCGGCGCTCGGCCCGGGCGGGCTGACGCGGGAGCGCGCGGGCTTCGAAGTGCGCGACGTGCATCCAACCCATTACGGCCGGATCTGTCCGATCGAGACGCCCGAGGGTCCCAACATCGGCCTGATCAATTCGCTCGCGACCTACGCGCGGGTGAACAAGTACGGCTTCGTCGAGACCCCGTATCGCAAGGTGAAGGACGGCCGGGTCACCGACGAGGTGATCTATCTCTCGGCGATGGAGGAGGGCCGCTACTACGTCGCGCAGGCCAACGCGGTCATCGACGCGCGCGGACGCTTCACCGAGGACCTGATCGTGTGCCGGCATGCCGGCGACGTGCACATGGTAACGCCCGACAAGGTCGACTACATGGACGTATCGCCCAAGCAGCTGGTCTCGGTCGCCGCCGCGCTGATCCCGTTCCTGGAGAACGACGACGCCAACCGGGCGCTGATGGGCTCCAACATGCAGCGCCAGGCGGTGCCGCTGGTGCGGGCCGAGGCGCCGTTCGTCGGCACCGGCATGGAGGGCGTGGTTGCCCGCGATTCCGGCGCGGCGATCGCCGCGCGCCGGACCGGCACCGTCGACCAGGTCGACGCAACCCGTATCGTCGTGCGCGCAACCGAGGAGACCGATCCGTCGAAATCCGGAGTCGACATCTATCGGCTGCAGAAATTCCAGCGCTCGAACCAGAACACCTGCATCAATCAGCGTCCGCTGGTGAAGATCGGCGATCTGGTGACGAAGGGCGACATCATCGCCGACGGACCCTCGACCGAGCTCGGGGAGCTCGCGCTCGGCCGCAACGTGCTCGTGGCGTTCATGCCGTGGAACGGCTACAATTTCGAGGACTCGATCCTCTTGTCCGAGCGCATCGTCAAGGACGACGTCTTCAGCTCGATCCACATCGAAGAATTCGAGGTGATGGCGCGCGACACCAAGCTCGGGCCCGAGGAGATCACGCGCGACATTCCGAACGTCTCCGAAGAGGCGCTCAAGAACCTCGATGAAGCGGGGATCGTCTACATCGGCGCCGAGGTGCGGGCCGGCGACATCCTGGTCGGCAAGATCACGCCGAAGGGCGAGAGCCCGATGACGCCGGAGGAGAAGCTGCTCCGCGCCATCTTCGGCGAGAAGGCTTCCGACGTCCGCGACACCTCGCTGCGCGTGCCGCCGGGGGTGCAGGGCACCGTGGTCGAAGTCCGCGTGTTCAACCGGCACGGCGTGGAGAAGGACGAGCGCGCGCTTGCAATCGAGCGCGAAGAGATCGAGCGCCTCGCCAAGGACCGCGACGACGAGCAAGCCATTCTCGATCGCAACGTCTACGGGCGCCTCGGCGAAATGCTGGAGGGCAAGACCGGCATCGCCGGCCCGAAGGGCTTCAAGAAGGACACGCGGATCACCAGGGCGATCCTGGAGGAGTTCCCGCGCTCGCAATGGTGGCTGTTCGCGGTGTCCAACGACCGGCTGATGACCGAGATCGAGGCGATCCGCAGGCAGTACGACGAGTCCAAGAAGAGGCTTGAGCAACGCTTCCTCGACAAGGTCGAGAAGCTGCAGCGCGGCGACGAGCTGCCGCCCGGCGTGATGAAGATGGTCAAGGTCTTCGTCGCGGTGAAGCGCAAGATCCAGCCCGGCGACAAGATGGCCGGGCGCCACGGCAACAAGGGCGTGGTATCGAAGATCGTGCCTGCCGAGGACATGCCGTTCCTCGGCGACGGCCAGCCGGTGGACATCGTGCTCAATCCGCTCGGGGTGCCGAGCCGGATGAACGTCGGTCAGATCCTGGAGACGCATCTGGGCTGGGCCTGCGCGGGGCTGGGGCATCGGATCGGCCAGGCCGTCGATGCCTATTACTCGCGCAAGGATCTCAAGCCGCTGAAGGACACGCTCAAGAAGGTCTACGGCGAGGACGAGACCATCCGCACCCTGCAGGAGGCGGAGCTCGTCGAGCTCGGCGGCAACCTGCGGCACGGCGTTCCGATCGCGACCCCGGTGTTCGACGGCGCCAAGGAGTCGGACATCGAACGCATGCTGGAGATGGCGGGCCTCGATCTGTCCGGTCAGGTCGCGTTGTATGACGGGCGCACCGGCGAGGAGTTCGATCGCAGGGTGACGGTTGGCTACATCTACATGATGAAGCTGCATCACCTCGTGGACGACAAGATCCACGCGCGCTCGATCGGGCCGTACAGCCTGGTCACCCAGCAGCCGCTGGGCGGCAAGGCGCAGTTCGGCGGCCAGCGCTTCGGGGAGATGGAGGTGTGGGCGCTCGAGGCCTATGGGGCGGCCTACACGCTCCAGGAGATGCTCACCGTCAAGTCGGACGACGTCGCGGGACGTACCAAGGTGTACGAGGCGATCGTGCGCGGAGACGACACGTTCGAAGCCGGTATCCCGGAGTCCTTCAACGTGCTCGTCAAGGAGATGCGTTCGCTCGGGCTCAATGTCGACTTGCACAACTCGAAGCAGCGCTCCGGCGGCGGCGAGGCCGAAGCAGCCGAGTAAGGCATCAGTGCCGGGGCGGCGAGCCGCCCCGGCGACGCAAATCAGCAATGCTGCGGGGCGTGGCGGAACTCGCCCCCCGAGCCTAGGAGACGGCGATGAATCAGGAAGTGATGAATCTCTTCAGCCCGCAGGTTCCGGCGCAGGTCTTCGACCAGATCCGGATCTCGATCGCGAGCCCTGAGAAGATTCTGTCGTGGTCCTACGGCGAGATCAAGAAGCCGGAGACGATCAACTACCGGACGTTCAAGCCGGAGCGCGACGGATTGTTCTGCGCGCGCATCTTCGGGCCGATCAAGGACTACGAGTGCTTGTGCGGCAAGTACAAGCGCATGAAGTACAAGGGCATCATCTGCGAGAAATGCGGCGTCGAGGTCACGCTCTCCCGCGTGCGGCGCGAGCGCATGGGCCACATCGAGCTCGCCGCTCCGGTGGCGCACATCTGGTTCCTCAAATCGCTGCCGAGCCGCATCGGGCTGTTGCTCGACATGACGCTCAAGGATCTCGAGCGCATCCTGTATTTCGAGTATTACGTCGTGATCGAGCCGGGGCTCACGCCGCTCAAGGACCGCCAGCTCTTGTCCGAGGACGAGTATCTGCACGCGCAGGACGAGTTCGGCGGGGACTCCTTCACCGCCATGATCGGCGCCGAAGCCATCCGCAACATGCTCAAGGCGCTCGATCTGGAGAAGATGGCCGCGGATCTGCGCAAGGAGATCGCGGAATCCACTTCCGATCTGAAACCGAAGAAGCTCGCCAAGCGGCTGAAGCTGATCGAGGCGTTCGTGCAATCCGGCAACAAGCCGGAATGGATGGTGCTCACGGTGGTTCCGGTGATTCCGCCCGACCTGCGGCCGCTGGTGCCGCTCGACGGCGGCCGCTTCGCCACCTCCGACCTCAACGATCTCTATCGGCGCGTGATCAACCGCAACAACCGGCTCAAGCGGCTGATCGAGCTGCGCGCGCCGGACATCATCATCCGCAACGAGAAGCGCATGCTGCAGGAGGCGGTCGACGCGCTGTTCGACAACGGCCGCCGCGGGCGGGTGATCACCGGCGCCAACAAGCGGCCGCTGAAATCGCTCGCCGACATGCTCAAGGGCAAGCAGGGCAGGTTCCGCCAGAACCTGCTCGGCAAGCGCGTGGATTACTCCGGGCGCTCGGTCATCGTGGTGGGTCCGGAGCTCAAGCTGCACCAGTGCGGGCTGCCCAAGAAGATGGCGCTCGAGCTGTTCAAGCCGTTCATCTATTCGCGGCTCGACGCCAAGGGACTGTCGACCACCGTCAAACAGGCGAAGAAGCTGGTCGAGAAGGAGAAGCCCGAGGTCTGGGACATTCTCGACGAGGTGATCCGCGAGCACCCGGTGCTGCTCAACCGCGCGCCGACGCTCCACCGCCTCGGCATCCAGGCGTTCGAGCCGGTGCTGATCGAGGGCAAGGCGATCCAGCTGCATCCGCTGGTGTGTGCCGCGTTCAACGCCGATTTCGACGGCGACCAGATGGCGGTCCACGTGCCGCTCTCCCTCGAGGCGCAGCTCGAAGCGCGCGTGCTGATGATGTCGACCAACAACATCCTGCACCCGGCCAACGGCTCGCCGATCATCGTGCCGAGTCAGGACATCGTGCTGGGACTCTACTATCTCTCTCTCCTGCGCGAAAGCGAGCCGGGTGAGAACAAGATGTTCGGCGAAATCGCCGAGATCCAGCATGCGCTGGAGCAGAAGATCGTCAGCCTGCACAGCAAGATCCGCTATCGCTGGGTCGGGGTGGACGAGAAGGGCAACGAGGTGCGCAGCTGGCATGAAACCACGCCCGGCCGCGCGCTGCTCGGCGAGGTGTTGCCGCGCAATGCGAAAATCTCCTTCGACATCGTCAACAAGCTGATGACGAAGCGGGAGATCTCCAACATGATCGACACCGTCTACCGCCACTGCGGGCAGAAGGAGACGGTGATCTTCTGCGATCGCACCATGGCGCTTGGCTTCCATTTCGCGTTCAAGGCCGGCATTTCCTTCGGCAAGGACGACATGGTGGTGCCGACCTCGAAATGGAAAATCGTCGAGGATACTCGCTCGCTGGTGAAGGAATACGAGCAGCAGTACAATGACGGCCTGATCACCCAGGGCGAGAAATACAACAAGGTCGTCGATGCCTGGGCGAAATGCACGGACCGCATCGCCGACGAGATGATGCGGGAGATCTCGGCCGTTCGCAAACAGGGCGACGGCGGACGCGAAAGTCCGGTGAACTCCATCTACATGATGGCGCATTCGGGCGCCCGCGGCTCGCCGGCGCAGATGAAGCAGCTCGCCGGGATGCGGGGCCTGATGGCCAAGCCCTCGGGCGAGATCATCGAGAGCCCGATCATCTCCAATTTCAAGGAGGGCCTCTCGGTCCTGGAGTACTTCAACTCCACGCACGGGGCACGCAAAGGCCTCGCCGACACCGCGCTGAAAACCGCCAACTCCGGCTACCTGACCCGGCGGCTGGTCGACGTCGCCCAGGACTGCATCATCACCACCGACGACTGCAAGACCAAGGCGGGCATCAAGGTGCGGGCCATCATCGACGCCGGTCAGGTGGTTGCTTCGCTCGGCAGCCGCATTCTCGGACGCACCACCGCGGAGGACATCAAGGATCCGGCCAGCAATGCCGTGCTGGTCAAGCGCGGCACGCTGCTCGAAGAGCCGCAAGTCGAGGCGATCAGCGCGGCGGGCGTTCAGGAAATCCGCATCCGTTCGGTGCTCACCTGCGAGACGGTGAACGGGGTGTGCGGCAAGTGCTACGGCCGCGATCTCGCGCGCGGCACGCCGGTCAATCTCGGCGAAGCGGTCGGCGTCATCGCCGCGCAATCGATCGGCGAACCGGGAACGCAGCTCACGATGCGTACCTTCCACATCGGCGGCGCGGCGCAGATCTCGGAGCAGTCCTTCGTCGAATCGAATTTCGACGGCAAGATCAAGATCAAGAACAAGAACGTGGCCCGCAATTCCGACGGCGAGCTGATCGCGATGGCCCGCAACATGGCCATCGCGATCATCGACCAGGACGGCACCGAGCGTGCGGTGCACCGCATCCAGTACGGAGCGCGGCTGCGGGTCGAGGACGGCGACAAGGTCAAGCGCGGCCAGCGCGTGGCCGAATGGGATCCCTACACGCGTCCGATCCTGACCGAGGTCGAGGGCACGGTGGGGTTCGAGGATCTGGTCGAAGGCCAGTCGATGTCGGAGACGCTCGATGAATCGACCGGCATCGCCAAGCGCGTGGTCATCGATTGGCGCACCTCCGGGCGCGGCCAGGATCTGCGTCCCGCCATTGTCCTCAAAGGCAAGGACGGCAAGGTCCTCAAGCTCAGTCGCGGCGGCGAGGCTCGCTATCAGCTCGCCGTCGATGCGGTGATTTCGGTCGATCCCGGCGCCAAGATCAAGGCCGGCGACGTCGTCGCCCGCATTCCGACCGAAAGCGCCAAGACGCGCGACATCACCGGCGGCTTGCCGCGGGTGGCCGAGCTGTTCGAGGCGCGCCGGCCCAAGGAGGCGGCGGTCATCGCCGAAATCTCCGGAACCGTGCGCTTCGGCCGCGACTACAAGAACAAGCGGCGGCTCACCATCGAGCCCAACGAGAAAGGGGTCGAGCCGGTCGAATATCTCATCCCCAAGGGCAAGCACATCCATCTGCAGGATGGCGACGTGATCGAAAAGGGTGAGTTCATCGTGGAGGGCAATCCGGCGCCCCACGACATCCTCGCGATCAAGGGCGTCGAGGATTTGGCCGCTTACCTGGTCAACGAGATCCAGGAGGTCTATCGCCTCCAGGGCGTCAATATCAACGACAAGCACATCGAAGTGATCGTTCGCCAGATGCTGCAGAAGGTCGAAATCGACGAATCGGGCGAGACCGAGCTGATCCAGGGCGAGCAGATCGACCGCATCGAGCTCGATGAGGTCAACGACCGGGCCAAAGAGGAGGGCCGCAAGCCCGCGAAGGCGCATCCGGTGCTGCTCGGCATCACCAAGGCTTCGCTGCAGACCCGCTCGTTCATCTCCGCCGCCTCGTTCCAGGAGACCACGCGCGTGCTCACCGAGGCCGCCGTCAACGGCAAGGTGGATACGCTCGACGGGCTCAAGGAGAACGTCATCGTCGGGCGGCTGATCCCGGCCGGCACTGGTGCCATGATGGGCCAGGTGCGCGAAGTTGCGGTCAAGCGTGACGCGCTCATCCTCGAGGAGCGCGAGAAGCAGGCGGCTGAGAAGGCGGAAGCCGCGCAGCTGCCCGCCGCCGAGTAGGGCGACTTTCCCGGGTCCGCCGGCGCTTCGTGCCGGCGGACCCGGGATCCGCGAGGAGGATTTGCTCCGCGGGGCGATCTTGCGGAGCTTGGTGCCGGCGCCGGGCCGCAGATGCGGTTCTGCGCGGAAGTTCGGGAAGCTTCGTAGTTTCCCGGCCTTGACACTCCAGCATGCGGCCGATACAAACCGCGCACTTTTGCGGCAGGCGGTGAGTTTCCTCGTCGGCACGGCGGCAAGAACGCCTCGACCCAAGAAACTCAGACGCTGCTTCTGACAACAGGTGTCAGACTACGGGTACACGACCGCGCCGTCGCTGCGTAGCGGTCCTCTGTCGATGCATCAGCGCCGTTCCGCTGAGGACCGGACGGCGCGGTTTCGTTTTGCGCGAACGCCGCGCGAGGCGGGCCGATCGAGTTCTCGAGATTGGGTGTGGTGCGCGATGCCGACGATCAACCAGCTGATCCGCAAGCCGCGGGTGGGGCAGAAGAGCCGCAACAAGGTGCCGGCGCTGCAGGCTTCGCCGCAGAAGCGCGGGGTCTGCACCCGGGTCTACACCACCACCCCGAAGAAGCCAAATTCGGCCTTGCGCAAGGTCGCAAAGGTGCGGCTGACCAACGGCTTCGAGGTGATCGGCTACATCCCGGGCGAGGGCCATAACCTGCAGGAGCATTCGGTGGTGATGATTCGCGGCGGGCGCGTCAAGGATCTCCCGGGCGTGCGCTACCACATCCTGCGCGGCGTGCTCGATACCCAGGGGGTCAAGAACCGCAAGCAGCGGCGCTCGAAATACGGAGCCAAACGGCCGAGATGACCCGAGCGTAGCGAGGGTCATCCCGGGCGAGCACGGCGAGACCCGGGATCCCGAGAGTACCCCGGGCGAGCGCGGCGAGACCCGGGATCGCGAGAGACGGAAGCGCCTAACCAAAACGCCTACCAGGAATCAGAGAAGCGAACCGAGGCCGATCAGATGTCCCGCCGTCACAGCGCAGAGAAGCGCGAAATCATGCCGGACCCGAAATACGGGAACGTCGTGGTGACCAAGTTCATGAACTCGATCATGCACGCCGGCAAGAAGTCGGTCGCGGAGAAGATCGTCTACGACGCCTTCGAGATTATCGAGGGCAAGACCAAGCAGAACCCGATCTCGGTGTTCGAGCAGGCGCTCGACAACGTCATGCCGGCGATCGAGGTGCGCTCGCGCCGGGTCGGCGGCGCCACCTATCAGGTGCCGGTGGAGGTGCGAACCTCGCGCCGCCAGGCGCTCGGCATCCGCTGGATCATCTCGGCCGCGCGCGAGCGCAACGAGAAGACCATGACCGATCGGCTCTCGGGCGAGCTGTTGGATGCTTCGAACAGCAGGGGAAACGCCGTCAAGAAACGTGAGGACACCCACCGGATGGCGGAAGCGAACCGCGCCTTCTCGCATTACCGCTGGTGAGGTCCGGCGACTCGCCTGAGGAATCTCCATGCCCCGCAGTCATCGCATCGAGGACTATCGTAATTTCGGCATCATGGCCCACATCGATGCCGGAAAGACGACCACGACCGAGCGCGTGCTCTACTACACCGGCAAGAGCCACAAGATGGGCGAGGTGCACGAGGGCGCCGCCACGATGGACTGGATGGAGCAGGAGCAGGAGCGCGGCATCACCATCACGTCCGCCGCCACCACCTGCTACTGGAACAACAAGCGGCTCAATATCATCGACACGCCTGGTCACGTCGATTTCACCATCGAAGTCGAGCGCTCGCTGCGCGTGCTCGACGGTGCGGTATGCGTGCTCGACGGCAATCAGGGGGTGGAGCCGCAGACCGAGACGGTGTGGCGCCAGGCCGACAAGTACAACGTACCGCGCGTGGTGTTCGTCAACAAAATGGACAAGATCGGCGCCGACTTTTTCAAGTGCGTCGACGATCTCGTCACCCGGGTGGCGGCAAATCCGGTCTGCGTCCAGCTGCCGATCGGCGCCGAGAGCAGCTTCAAGGGCATCATCGATCTCATTCGCATGAAGGCGGTTGTTTGGGACGACGAATCGCTGGGCGCCAAGTACCACGACGAGGAGATTCCGGAGCATCTCAGGCCGCAGGCCGTGGAATATCGCGAGAAGATCATGGAGGCGGCGGTCGAGTTCGACGACGAGGTCATGGCCGCGTATCTGGAGGGCAAGGAGCCGGACGAGGCGACACTCAAGCGTCTCATTCGCAAGGCGGTGATCGGCCGAAAGTTCGTGCCGGTGCTGTGCGGATCGGCGTTCAAGAACAAGGGCGTGCAGCCGCTGCTCGACGCGGTCGTCGACTTCCTGCCCTCGCCGGTCGAGCGCGGTGCCATCAAGGGGATCGATCCGAGAACCGAGCAGGAGATCGTTCGCAATCCCTCCGATGACGATCCCGTTGCCGTGCTGGCGTTCAAGATCATGGACGACCCGTTCGTCGGAACGATCACGTTCAGCCGCATCTACTCGGGCAGGCTCGCGACCGGCATGGGGTTGCTCAATTCGACCAAGGATCGCAAGGAGCGGGTCGGCCGCATGCTGCTGATGCACGCGAACTCGCGCGAGGACATCAAGGAGGCCTTTGCGGGGGACATCGTGGCGCTCGCCGGCCTCAAGGAAGTGCGCACCGGCGACACGTTGTGCGACCCGCAAAAGCCGGTCGTGCTGGAGAAGATGGAATTTCCTGACCCGGTCATCGAGATCGCCATCGAGCCGAAATCCAAGGCCGACCAGGAAAAGCTCGGCGTGGCGCTGGCCAAGCTCGTGGCCGAGGACCCTTCGTTCCGAGTATCCACCGATCCGGAGTCCGGCCAGACCATCCTCAAGGGGATGGGGGAGCTGCACCTCGACATCAAGGTCGACATTCTCAAGCGCAGCTACAAGGTCGAAGCCAATATCGGCGCACCGCAGGTGGCCTATCGCGAGACGATCACCCGCGCGGTGACCAAGGACTATACCCACAAGAAGCAGACCGGCGGTTCCGGCCAGTTCGCGCGCGTCAAGTTCGTCATCGAGCCGTTGCCGCCCGGCAAGGGCTTCGCGTTCGAGAACAAGATCGTCGGCGGAACCGTCCCGAAGGAATACATCCCGGGGGTCGAGAAGGGCCTCCAGTCGGTGCTCGGCTCGGGCGTGCTCGCCGGCTTCCCCGTCGTCGACCTCAAGGCGACGCTGATCGACGGCGCCTATCACGACGTCGATTCCTCGGCGCTCGCCTTCGAGATCGCCTCGCGCGCGGCGTTGCGCGAAGCGCTGCGCGAGGGCCGCCCGGTGCTGCTCGAGCCGATCATGAAGGTCGAGGTGGTGACGCCGGAGGAATATACCGGCTCGGTAATCGGCGACCTCAATTCACGCCGCGGCCACATCCAAGGCCAGGACATGCGCGGCAACGCCACCGTCGTCAACGCCATGGTCCCGCTCGCCAACATGTTCAGTTACGTCAATCAGTTGCGATCGATGAGCCAGGGGCGGGCGACGTTCACCATGCAGTTCGATCATTACGAACAGGTACCCTCGAACGTCGCGCAGGAGGTTCAGGCGAAATACGCCTGATCGGGCGCGAGGAGCGGAACGGAGAGGCTCATGGCCAAAGAGAAATTTGCGCGGACGAAGCCGCATTGCAACATCGGGACGATTGGTCACGTGGACCATGGCAAGACGACGCTGACGGCGGCGATCACCAAGGTATTGGCGGAGCAGGGCAAGGCGCAGTTCACGGCGTACGACCAGATCGACAAG
>DASWCW010000310.1:0-1576 GCA_036395835.1 Xanthobacteraceae bacterium | reverse complement strand
GAGTTTCACATCAAGTCGCAATGACCGGCGCGGTCGCCGCTGCGCGGTGAGAATCCCGGCGCCGTCCGGTTGACGCCGATAGAGGTTGCGACCACGAGTGCGTCATCAAGTCTGGCGCGGGGGCCTGGGGAACCGTTGACTGCTGCCTCAGAGCGCGCACCTCAGCTTCTTGAGCGGTAGGCCCCTCCGGACGGCGGCATGCAGCCCGTCTCGGAAGGAGGAAGCGATGGATGTGTTGGTTGATCGATGTGCAGGTCTCGATGTCCACCGCGACAGCGTGATGGCGACGGTGCGCGTCCCCGGCAAGCGTCGCCGCCAGCGCGAACGGCACACGCGCGCTTTCGGCACGACGATCGCGCAGCTGGCGGCGCTCGGCGACTGGCTTGCCGGCTTCGATGTGACCCTGGTCGGGATGGAGGCGACCGGGATCTATTGGCAGCCTGTCTTCCACGTACTCGAGCACCGCTTCGAGTGCTGGCTCTTGAATGCTCAGCACCTGCACAACGTCCCCGGCCGCAAGAGTGACGTGATCGATTCGGCCTGGATCTGCGAGCTGGTCGAGCACGGGTTGGTGCGGCCGAGCTTCGTACCACCACCGGAGATCCGTCGCCTCCGTGAGTTGACCAGGCTCCGCAAGGCCGAGATCCAGGAGCGGACGCGGGCGATCCAGCGGCTGGAGAAGCTGCTGCAGAGCGTCGGGATCAAGCTGACCAGCGTCGCCTCGCAGGCTTACTCGGTCTCCGCCCGGGCGATGCTGGAAGCGCTGCTCGCCGGTACGAGCGACCCCAGCCAGCTCGCCGAGCTCGCCCGCGGGCCTCTACGGGCAAAGATCCCACAGCTCCGCGAGGCGCTCGCAAACCGCTTCGACATCAGCCACCACGGCGTCCTCGTCAGCCAGCTGCTCTCCCACATCGATGCACTCGACCGAGCGATCGCCGTCTTCGACGAGCGAATCGCCGTTGCGACTGAGCCATACGCCGAGCTGATCAAGCTCGTCAGCACGATCCCCGGTGTCAAGCAGCGCACCGCCGAGGTGTTGCTCGCCGAGTGCGGCGCCGACATGAGTGTCTTCCCGACCGTCGGCCACTTCACCTCCTGGGCGCGCATCTGCCCCGGCAACAACAAATCGGCCGGCAAGAACCGCTCCGGCAAGACCCTGCGCGGCTCGCGCTGGCTCCGCGAGGCCCTGACCGAGGCAGCCAAAGCCGCCGCACGGACGAAGGGCACCTATCTCGCCTCCCACTACTGGCAGATCCGCGGCCGCCGCGGCGAGCCGAAGGCAATCGGGGCTACGCGCCACGACATCCTGGTCGCCTACTACCACATCGTCCGCGACCAGATTCCCTACCGCGAACTCGGAGCGGACTGGCTCGCGCGCCGCTACTCACCCGAACACCGAGCACGCCGACTCGTGCGCCAACTCGAGGCTCTCGGCCTCAAAGTCACACTCGAGGCCGCCGCCTGAACACCTGAAGGCGAACCCATCCGAGCCATCGCCCCTCGGGCCTACGGCCCGACCGCTGACGCGTGCGCTTTTCGCCCGACAACCCCCGCCGGGATTCACACCTCAGCCTCT
>DASWCW010000309.1:0-10561 GCA_036395835.1 Xanthobacteraceae bacterium | reverse complement strand
TTGCCGGAACTGCTGAAGCCGGAGGACCCGCTGTCCGCGACGCAACCCGATTCGCGCGACCACGCAGATTCCGGGCTCCCGCTGTTGGTCGTTAACCCGAAAGCCAAAGTCCGCACGGTCCGAGAACTGCGCGATCTATTCGCCGCGAACGGCGCCTATTTCGAGCACGGCGAAGCGCCCGTTCATGTCATAGTTCCCCCCGGCCGCGACGCACTACCCTATGCGCAGCCGATGGTCGCTCAGACCATCGTCGTCGAGTGCGAATCGCTCTGCATCCCCGTTGACCCTAAAGGCGGGCGGGTGACGCTCCCGGCGGGATTCGCTGCGACCTATCTCTCCGGACTGAGGGGCAAGTGGCATCTCCGGCCGCTGGCCGGTGTTTCCAGTGCGCCCATCCTGAGCGACGACAACGGGGCTATTCGGTCGGCGGAAGGCTACGACGCGACGACCGAGCTATGGTGCATCGCCGGCCCCAAGCTCAGCGTCCCGTCCCGTCCGACCGAGCCGGATGCTAGACAAGCTCTCAAGCAACTGCGGGCGGCCTTCTCTACAATGCCCTTCGGCGACGCCGCGCGGGTCAAGAAGGGCGGCCTCGCCGTTGTGGACCAAGCCCCGACGCCCGGGCATGACGAAAGCGCGTTCCTCGTCGCCCTGCTGACTGCCGTCGCCCGGCCGTCCTTGTGGTTGTCGCCGGGCTACATCATCAATGCTCCGACCGGCTCGGGCGCAGGAACCGGCAAAGGGTTGCTCGCGCGCTGCATCGCTGCCGTTGCCTTTGGCTGGAACCCGGTCGCATTCACCGCCGGACACGACAGGCAGGAGATGGACAAACGCTTGTCCGCCGAACTGATGAAAGCGTCGCCGGCGATCTTCTTCGACAACGTGAATGCTGCCGTTCTCAGATCAAACACCCTGGCGTCTGCGATCACCGAGCGGCCTTCCCGCTGTCGCATTATGGGCACCAGCAAAACCATTATGCTTAACACCAGCGCATTCATCATGATAACCGGCAACGGTCTCTCAATTGGCGAGGATCTGTGCCGGCGCTTCATCAACACTGCGGTCGATGCAGGAGTCGAGCATCCGGAGCTCCGGCGGTTCGAGCCCGGGTTCCGGCAGCGCACCCTCAAGGATCGCGCCGCGCTGTTGTCGGCCGCGTTGACGATCTGGAGATGGGGACGCCAGCATAAGAACCTGAAGCCCGGATTGCCGTTGGGCGGATTCGAGGATTGGAGTCGCTGGTGCCGCGATCCGTTACTCGCACTCGGCTGTCAGGACCCGGTCAAGCAAATCCGGCGCGCGAAAGAATACGATCCGACCAGGATGAACATCGACGATTGCTTCACCACTTGGTCGGAGGCCCATGGCGATGCCTGGGTGACGGCCGATAAGCTCGACGAGCGGGTCCGGTCGCGACTGCCGGGCATCGGCGCAAACGCTCCCCGTCAGGCCATCGTCACGTCAATCCGGAGGATGACCGGAACCCGAGTTGGCGGCCGCGTGCTGGAGATGTTTGATCCGGCCGGCAAGTGGAGCGGCAGCAAATATCGGGTGCGGAAATCAGACTAACCCCCTCGGCCGATTCTGGCCGGACCCCTATGCCCCCTACGCACCCCGATGCTTTCGAGCGAGCGAATAGGGGTGCGTAGGGGTGCATAGGGGGTCGATCCGGCGGAGACCCTAACAGATAACAGGGAGAAATCAGATGAGCGTTAGAAAACGGGCGTGGGTTTCGGGCGCCGAGACCAAAGAAGCATGGATCGTCACCTACACGGATGCCGAGGGCGATCGCGTGCAGGAGACGTTCCGAAAGAAGCGGGACGCAGATGCCCGGCAGGCTGAGATCAAGGTCGCGCTCGGCCGCGGCATCCACACGTCCCGGAGCAGGAGCATCACGGTGGGGGAAGCGGGAAAGTTGTGGCTGGCAACCGCCGAGGCGAATCGCCTCGAGCGCACCACGATCGACCACTATCGGCAGCACCTTGCGCTGCATATCGTGCCCTATCTCGGCCGGACGAAATTGGCGGACTTGAGCCCGCCGATGGTCCGGGCGTTCGAGAGCCACGTCGGCAAGAAAGTCAGCCAGGCGACCGTCCGCAAGATCATCGGCAGCCTTAGTGGGCTATTAGCTGACGCCTTCGACAACGGGCTCGTCGCGCGCAACGTGGTGCGCGAGCGATCCCGCCATCGTGGCAACGGCCAGGTCGAGAAGCGCCATCGCGGCAAGCTCAAGTTTGGCATCGACATCCCGTCGATCGAGGAGGTGGGCAGAATGCTAGCCGCCGCCGAAGGGAGGTGGAAGCCGCTCCTTATGGTCGCGGCGCTGTGCGGGCTGCGCGCCTCAGAACTGCGCGGGTTGCGGTGGGCAGACGTCGATCTCAAGAACGGCAAGCTTCACGTCTGCCAGCGCGCCGACCGCTACAACGTCATGGGATCCCCGAAGAGCGCGGCCGGCGAGCGCAGCGTTCCGATCCTCCCGGACACCGTCGCGGTGCTGCGCGAGTGGCGCCTCAGGTGCCCAACCGGAGCGCTCGATCTCGTGTTTCCGAACGGTGCCGGAAAGATCGAGAACCTGGCGAACATCCTGATCCGTGGGCTCGCGCCGACGCTGGTCGCGGCCGGGATCACCAGGGTCGAGAAGGACGATTCCGGGAAGGTCATCGCTGTGAAGCCGAAATACTCGGGGCTACATTGCCTCCGGCATTTCTACGCGTCGTGGTGCATCAACCGGCGCTCGGCCGGCGGGCTCGAGCTCCCGGCGAAGGTCGTGCAGGAGCGGCTCGGGCACTCGTCCATCACTATGACGTACGACCGCTACGGACACCTATTCCCAGGCGGCGACGACACCGCGGAGCAGGCGGCAGCCGAGCGGGCCCTGCTCGGTGCGACATAAACGCGACATAGCGGCGCTTTCCCCAATGATATCAACGTCGTGTAGCGGGCAGCGCATCCGCTCGTCCGCTGCAGCATCGATTGCCGCGAAGCGGACCGGAAGCGCGAGCGGGTCGAGCCGCACAGCGCGGCTCGACCCGGCAGGCATGGTCCCGCCGAACTGCCGTTGACGCCTCAAGATGCGCTCCCTGTCCCGGGTCTTCGTGCCCGGGCTTTGATGCGAGCATGCCGCAGCGGCGTCGGAATCGGCTTAAAAAGCCTGGTTAAGAGCAGGTATCGGAACGGCTTTCCGCGCACATGATTGACGCCGCCTTGCGCGGAATGATTGACGAGAGCTTGCCGGGATCCGTAAAGGCCCGGCGCAATGGTTCGGAGCGTCGGGGCCGATGCGACGCGCCCGCCGCGCGTTGCATGGCTCAAGATCACATCGTTCGAAGCAAAGCCGGCGCACCTCGACGGGGAATAGGATGCATCTGCAGGATGCAGCAGAAAAAAGCATCGCCGAAACGCGAATTCGCGCTCGGTCGGCGGCGCTGCCGGAGCGCATGGTGGCGAGCGCCTTGAACCGCGCGGGTCTCGGCCACATTTGAAGCCTTGCCGAAGCCGGCTCCGCTCTCTAGACCGAACATTCCCATCATGTCCTCCTTGCTCGACCAATCCGCTCTCGTCGATCTCGCCCAACGGCTGGTCGAAGCCGCACGGCGGGGCGGCGCCGACGCCGCCGATGCGGTCGCGGTCCGCTCCGCGTCGCTTTCGGTCGAGGTGCGGGAGGGCGCGGTCGAGGAGAGCGAGCGCGCCGAGGCCGACGACCTCGGCCTGCGGGTGCTGGTCGGGCATCGCCAAGCGGTCGTCTCCACCAACGACCTCACCGAGACCGCCATCGCGGGCCTCGCCGAACGCGCGGTGGCGATGGCGCGCGTGGCCTCGGAGGACCCGTTCGCGGGCCTCGCCGATCGCGAGCGGCTCGCCAAGCAAATTCCCGATCTCGATCTCGTCGACCCGGAGCTGCCCAGCGTCTCGCGCCTGGAAGGGCTGGCGCTCGAGGCCGAAGCCGCGGCGGTATCGATCCAGGGCGTGACCAAATCGGCGGGCGCGGCGGCGGCCGCGGGAATCGGCGGCATGGTGCTGGTGACCAGCGATGGCTTCTCCGGCGCGTACCTGGGCTCCCACCATTCGCTGGCGATGACGGCGATCGCCGGCGAAGGCACGGCGATGGAGCGCGATTACGATTTTTCGTCGGCGCTGCACGCGAGCGACCTCGACGACGCCGCCACGATCGGCCGCAATGCCGGCGATCGGGCGGTCAAGCGCGTCAATCCGCGCAAGGTCCCCAGCGGCCGAGTGCCGATCGTGTTCGATCCGCGGGTGGCCGGCTCGCTGGTTTCCCACCTCGGCTCGGCGATCAACGGCGCGGCCATCGCGCGCCATACCAGCTTTCTCCAGGACAAGCTCGGCGAGCAATTGTTCCGCCCCGGCATTCGCATCATGGATGATCCGCTGCGGCGGCGCGGATTGCGGTCACGGCCGTTCGATGCCGAGGGCGTCGGCGGCCAGCCGATGGCGCTCGTCGACGACGGCGTGCTGAAATCCTGGCTGCTCGACGCCGCCACCGCACGCGAGCTCGGACAAGCCACGACCGGCCATGCCCAGCGCGGGGTATCGTCCGCGCCCTCCCCGGGCGCGACCAATCTCTATCTCGAGCCCGGCCCGCAAACGCCGCAAGCGCTGATCGGCGGAATCCGCCAAGGCTTCTACGTCACCGACCTGATCGGGATGGGGGTCAATTTCGTGACCGGCGATTACAGTCGCGGCGCGGCCGGGTTCTGGATCGAGAACGGGGAAATCACCTATCCGGTGAGCGAGGTGACCATCGCGGGGGACCTGATCGAGATGTTTCGCACGCTCGAGCCCGCCAACGATCTCATCTTCCGTTACGGCACCAACGCGCCCACGCTGCGCCTGGAAGGGATGACCGTTGCCGGCCATTGATCCGCTCGCGGAACCGAGCGCTCTCTCCCGAAATCTCATCGACGCGGTGCGCGAGGCGGGCGCGCTCGCGCTCGACATGTTCGGGCGAGAGCTCAAGACCTGGGCCAAGAACGGCACCTCCCCGGTTTGCGAAGCCGATATCGCCGTCGACCGCCTGCTCCGGGAGCGCCTCGCCGCCGCCGCGCCGGATTACGGCTGGCGCTCCGAGGAGAGCGGCGATGATCCGGACCGGCTCGCGGCAAGGCGGGTGTGGATCGTCGATCCGATCGACGGCACGCGCGCCTATATCGGCGGCATTCCCGATTGGAGCATCGCGGTGGCGCTCGTGGACGACGACCGCCCGCTCCTCGGCGTGATCTTTGCTCCGACCGAACAGGCATTGTTCATGGCCGTCGCCGGAGGTGGCGCAAGCCTGAACGGTACCGCGATCCGGGCGAGCGAGGGGAGCAAGCTCGAAGGTGCCCGCGTCGCCGGCCCGCGCCGCCATCTCGAGCAGCTTGCCGCCGTGGTCCCCGGCATCGAGACGGTGCCGAAAATTCATTCGCTCGCGCTGCGGCTGGCGCGCGTCGCCCAGGGCGCGCTCGATGTTGCGTTCGCGGGGCGGTCGAGCAACGATTGGGACCTTGCGGCGGCCGACCTTTTGGTGCACGAAGCAGGCGGTGCGTTGACCGATATCGGGGGACGAATACTCACCTACAATCGAGCCGACCCGGCGCACGAAGCCCTGGTCGCCGCGGGCCGTAGCCGGCATCGCGCATTGCTCGGTCTCGTCGAAACTCGCAAGCGCGAATTCGCGTGAACATTCCTTCGGGCAGCGGAGGATCGGACATGGCGGAGGAGATTCGCTCGCGGCAATTGCTTCACCTCGTGTTCGGCGGCGAGCTCGAGCGGCTCGGCGACGTCGTATTCAAGGACCCGGATAAACTCGATATCGTCGGCATCTATCCGAACTACGCCACCGCCTATGCGGCATGGAAGGCCAAGGCGCAGCAGACGGTCGACCATGCCCAGACGCGATATTTCATCGCTCATCTCCACCGCTTGCTCGACCCGGGCGCGAGCGCCCCGGCTTCGAAGCCTTGATTGCGCGGAAGTCTCACGATCATGTTCTTGTTGCAGAAGCGTGGCGGCCGGGAGCGTGTCATCCAGGTGACGCTCGGGACGCTCGCGGCCTATTATTTGCGGCTGGTGTGGAAGACCTCGCGGTTCGAGCTCGAGCCTGCCAACATCTACGAGAAGGTCGAACCGGATCTGCCGGCGATCCTTGCGATGTGGCACGGGCAGCATTTCATGGCGCCCTTCATCAAGCGGGAGGCACATCGCGTCAAGGTGCTGGTCTCGCGTCACCGCGACGGCGAGATCAACGCCATCGCGGCGCAGCGGCTGGGAATCGCGACGATCCGAGGCTCGGGCGGCCGTTTCGATCGCAAAGGCGGCGTCGGCGCTTTCCGCGAAATGCTCGACGCGCTCGCGCAAGGCTATAGCGTCGCGCTCACCGCGGACGTGCCGAAGGTTTCGCGAGTCGTGGGGCTCGGCATCGTGATGCTGGCGCGCGAATCCGGGCGGCCGATCTTCCCCATCGCGGTGGCCACGAGCCGCCGCATCGAGCTCGACAATTGGGATCGCTCCGCGATCAACCTGCCGTTCAGTCGCGGCGGGATGGTGGGCGGCAAAGCGATCCGGGTTCCGCCGGACGCCGACGATGCCGTTCTGGAGCGCGCTCGCCGCGAGGTCGAAGCCGAGATGAACTTCGTTACCGCGCGAGCCTATGCGCTGGCCGATCAGTCCCGAAAGGATCGGCATCGTGCCTGAGCGCCTGCCGCTGACGTTGCGGGGCTATCGCCGACTGGCGGCCGCCGCAACGCCGCTCACCTCCATCCTGCTCGCCAAGCGACTCAAGCGCGGCAAGGAGCACCCGGTGCGGATCGGCGAGCGCCGCGGCGAGACCGCGGTCGCGCGACCGTCGGGGCCGCTGGTCTGGACGCATGGCGCCAGCGTCGGCGAGATGCTCTCGCTGATGCCGCTCGTCGAGCACCTGCGCGCGAAGGGCTTTGCCGTGCTGATGACCTCCGGCACCGTGACCTCGGCCAAGCTCGCCGAGCGACGGCTACCGCCGGGGGTCATCCATCAGTTCGTTCCCATCGACACGCCGAAGTTCATCATCCGCTTCCTCGAGCATTGGCGGCCCAATCTGGCGCTGTTCTCCGAATCCGACCTTTGGCCGAATCTGATCATCGAGAGCACCGGCCGCGGCATCCCGCTGATCCTCGTCAATGCCCGGCTCTCCGAGCAATCGTTCTACCGTTGGCGCTATGCGCCGACCACGATCGCCACGCTGCTCCGGCGTTTCGATCTCTGTCTGGCGCAATCCGGGCTCGACGCCGAGCGTTATGCGCATCTCGGCGCTCCCCGGGTCAACGTGACCGGCAATCTCAAACTCGACGTCCCCGCGCCGCCGGTCGACGAACAAAAGCTGACCGCGATGCAGGGCGCCATCGCCGGCCGCCCGCTGATTGCCGCGGCATCGACCCATCCCGGCGAGGAGACGCTGGTCATCGATGCGCATCTGCGCTTGCGCCGCAGCTTCCCGGGGCTCGTCACCATTCTGGCCCCGCGCCATCCCGAGCGCGGGCGGGGAATTCTCGACATTGCGCGGCTTGCCGGCTTGTCTGCGGCGCTGCGCTCGTCGGGTCAGCTCCCGAACCGCGCTACCGACGTCTATGTCGCCGATACCATGGGCGAGCTCGGGCTGCTCTACCGCTTGGCGCCGATCGTCTTCATCGGCGGCTCGCTGGTGCGCCACGGCGGCCAGAATCCGATCGAAGCCGCCAAGCTCGGAGCCGCCATCCTGCACGGGCCGCATGTGTGGAATTTCACCGAGATCTACGCGGCGCTCGATAAGGCGCGCGGCGCCGAGCGGGTCACCGACGTCGGCAAGCTCACCGTCCGGCTCGGCGCCTGGCTGACCGATGCGGCGGAACGCACAAGGGTGTCGGACGCCGCGCTTCGCACCGTGGATCTGCTCGGCGGAGCACTGGAGCGCACCCTCGCCGCGCTCGAGCCGTATCTGATGCAGCTTCGCCTGGAGCAAACCTGACTTGCGCGCCCCGGCGTTCTGGCAGGAAACCGGGATTGCGTCCGCGTTGCTTGCGCCCTTGGCCGGCCTCTACGGCTGGGCCGCGGCAGCTCGCATGCGCCGGCCCGGGAGCTCGGCCGGGGTGCCCGTGATCTGCGTCGGCAATCCGACCTTGGGCGGCGCGGGCAAGACGCCGGCCGCGCTCGCGATCGGCCGCTTCCTCAACGAAGCCGGCGAGCGTCCGGTCTTTCTCAGTCGCGGCTACGGCGGCTCCTCTCGCGGCCCGCTCATCGTCGATCCGGGTCGACACCGCGCTGTCGATGTCGGCGATGAGCCGCTGCTGCTGGCGCGCATCGCTCCCACCGTCGTGGCGAGAGCCCGGCCGGCCGGAGCCGACCTCGCGCGCGAACGCGGGGCGAGCGTCATCGTCATGGACGACGGATTCCAAAATCCCTCGCTCGCCAAGGACTTCTCCGTTCTCGTCGTCGACGGGCGTCGCGGTATCGGCAATGGCCGCGTGTTCCCGGCGGGCCCATTGCGCGCGCCGCTCGAAATCCAGCTCGACCGGGCGCAGGCCCTGATCGCGGTCGGAGAAATTACCGCAGCCGCCGCGGTCCTCGCGAAAGCCGAGGCGGTGGGAATCCCAGTGTTCCGCGGCCGGCTCGAGCCGGACGCGCGGGCGCTCGCAGCGCTTGCCGGCAAGGAGGTGCTCGCATTTTCCGGCATTGCGGATCCGCAGAAATTCTTCGCGATGCTCATTGCCGCGGGAATGCGCGTCGGCGGTTCCCGCGCCTTTGCCGATCATCATCGCTTCAGCGCCAGCGATGCGGCGCGGCTCCTCGCCGAGGCGGATCGGCATGGCCTCGTACCGGTGACGACGGAGAAGGATCTGGCGAGGATGTGCGGCGACCCCCGCGTCGCGGAGCTCGCGGCGCGCGCGCACCCCGTTCCGGTCGCATTGGTGCTCGACCGGGAGGCCGAGTTCGAACGCCTGGTGCTGTCAGCCGTCAGAAATCTAGGATTATGAACAGGCGCTCGGCTCCGCCGAGCCATGCTATGGAATCAGGAACTCGAGGCTTTGCGCCCTTTCTGAGCCTCGGGGAAATGGCGTTTGAGCACCGCTTCGGGGTTCGCGTAGGCTTCCTGCAGCTCGACGTCCCAATATTTGAGCTCCTCGAGGGGGATCGGAACGCCGGTGACCGCGCAACGTACGAAACTGCCCGGCTTGACGATGCGGAAATCACCGTCGAGGAATTTCACTTCGGCCTCGCCCGCCATGGGACCGGGTCGATCATACCGGTTCAGCACGTCCGTCCTCCATTCCGGCAAATCGGTCCCGATCGCCGCCTGACCAGGCGAGAATCGTGCAAGGCCGATCCTCGCTTCCCGGCTCTGGCCGTCAAGCTTCAACATAGTGAGCGGATCGGCGTCGCGGAAGTCGCGCGCGAGCGAGAGCATCGCCCGCGCCCCGGTCGATCAAGATCCGAACAGATTTCCCTGGTCGGGGCTCCCCATCCGTCGGCGGCGCCGCGGTCTCGGGGTCGCGGCAGGGACCGAACGGGTCTGACGGGTCTCGGCGACGGCCCCGACATGTCCGTCGGCGAACTCGATATCGAGCTTCAGCCCCGGGCTTACCGCGGCGGCCGCCCGCAGCGGCTGGCCTTCCGGGCCCCGCACCAGAGCAAAGCCGCGCGCCAGCACGCCCTGATACGAAAGCGCCGCGAGCAACTGGCCTGCGCGCTCCAATGCCGCGATACGGCGGTCCAGCACCGCGTCGAGGGCGCGGCCGGCGCGATCGATCAGGGCGGCCACGCGTTCGCGGTCGCGGCCGATGCGCTGGCGATGTGCCTCACGGTTGGAGCGAAGCGCCACCTGCAGACGCGCGGAGAGCCCCTGTAGCCGTTCCTGCCGGCGCTCGGAGAAAACGCTCGCCGCGCGCGTTTTTCGCTCCGCGAGCGTCCGCAGCCGCTCGGCGTCGCGCACGAGCCGAGTGCGCAACATCTGCGGCGTGAGGCGCACGCAAACCCGCGAATAGCGCGTCCAGTGGATCTGCGCATTGGCATTGAGCGCGCGCGGCAGCCGCTCGGCGGCCGCATCGACCCGCTGCCGCGGCAGCGAAAGCAAGGTCTCGGCACTCGGCCATGCCCGGATCAAGCCGCGAAGCTCGCGGCGCTTCGTCTCGATGCCGCGCCGCCAGCACGCGAGATTGCGCCGACCGAGATCCCCGACTTGGGTGGCGAGCTCGACCCGGACCGGGACCGCCATTTCGGCGGCCGCCGTCGGGGTCGGCGCGCGCCGGTCGGCGGCGAAATCGATCAGGGTGACATCGGTCTCGTGACCCACGGCGGAAATCAGCGGGATCAGGCTCGCGGCGGCCGCCCGCACCACGATCTCCTCGTTGAACGACCATAGATCCTCGAGCGAGCCGCCGCCGCGGGCGACGATGATGAGATCCGGGCGCGGGATCGGCCCGGATTCCGGCAGCGCATTGAACCCCTCGATCGCCGCCGCGATCTCCGCCGCGGAGCCCTCCCCCTGCACCCGAACCGGCCAAAGGAGCACCGGCCGCGGGAAGCGCTCGCCGAGCCGGTGCAGAATATCGCG